>JAKAXK010000002.1 GCA_021827145.1 Pseudomonadota bacterium | reverse complement strand
CCGATCTGGTCCTGGTCATAACCCAGCGCCATCGTTCGTCACGAGGGCCGGGGCGCGGACAATACTCGCGCAAGAACCGCGGAAAAGAAAGCCTCGGGGACGTTCAAATAGGGGCGCGACCGCCCGGCGCCCGTGGTCACCGGGGAGCCGCGCCACCGCTTGTGCGCACGCCTTCGGTGACGCTCGCGCCATCCCCCTCAGGGGATGGGTAGCCTCGCGCGACTCTCTTACTATAATGAGGTGTAGGGGCTCGTGTTAGGAGGTCATCGTGACGCCGACTCTCTCTCAGTTTTTTCATCGCCATATCCAGCAGGGCTTCCGGCGCGCGGGGATTGGAGAGCCCGCCACCGTAGCCTATGTCAGCGATCTTCTCGCCCGCTTCGCGCGCACCGAAGCCCTCTATCCACTGAACGACCATGAAAAGCGCCCACTCACCACCCTGGTGCAGTTTCTCAGCGAACAAAGGGCCGCCCAGGAGCAGGACCGGGCCCGCGAGATGATCATCGTGCGTCACATGGCCGAATACGCGCTCTTCATGAGCGGCTTCTTTCGGGAGCGCTTGCGTTCGCGCGGACAGCTATCCTACTACGCCGATCACGGACGCAGCGCCTTTGGGCAAACAGCCGACTTCGAGAGGCATAGCGAACGCGCTCGCGTCTACTGGCGGCTCCAGCAAGACTTTGCGCGCGTCGCCGAGGCCTTGGATGACATCCGCCAGCACCGCCTGCCGCTCGCATCCGCGGACTATAGTGAGCGGCCGCTCGCGGCCCTCTGGCGCATGTGACCGGCTAGCGGCGCGCCCAGCGACGGACTGCTGCGGCGTGCCGCCGACTCACCGCGAGTCGCTTGTCGAGACCCTTCAGCGTGACATGCCAGGTGCCGCTCGTGTCCTTCTCGATGCCGCTAATATAGGGCGTGGCGACCAGGGCATTTCTGTGGATCCGCAGAAAGCTCTCGCCGAACTCGCGCTCAAGATTCACGAGCGAGTCCTCGATCAGGTGTTCCTCGCTGGCGGTGCGCACCGTCACGTACTTGTTGTCCGCCAGGAAATACAAGACGTCCTGCACCGGGACCAGCCGGATATTGCCACGGAGATGGACGCTCAAGTGGGTGCGGACGATGGGTGAGTCCTGCGCCTGATTCAAGTCCTGGAGCTGTTGCAGGCTCAGCTTGCCGGCCTTGCTCAGGGCCTTGGCCAAGCGGTCCTTACGGATCGGCTTCAGGAGGTAATCGACGGCATTGACCTCGAAGGCATCGAGGGCATGCTGGTCGTAGGCGGTCGTGAAGATCACGCCAGGAGGTGTATCGAGCCCCATGAGATGCATGGCCGCCTCCAGGCCATCCATGCCCGGCATGCGGATATCCATGAGCAGCACGTCGGGGTTCAGGCGCTCGGTCTGCGCAATAGCCTCGTTACCGTTCATGGCCTCGCCCACCACCGTGTGTTCGCCGATCTCTCCCACCATTTCTCGCAACCGATCGCGCGCCAGTTTTTCGTCGTCTACGATCAGGACCTTCATTGTGTCCCTCCTCTGTTCAGCTGGTGCCCCGGGCTCTTTCATCGTGAACTCTCCGCTAAGTAGCTGCCCCCCTGATTCCTCACAATAGGCATTTTTATTTTGACGTGATATTGATCGCCTTCCTCGAACGTTTGCAAGGTGGCGGCGTCCGAAAAGTGCGAAGCAAGCCTCTGACGAATGTTATCCATGGCGATCTTGTTGCCGCGTCCATGGGCGTGCTTGCGAACCTCCGGAATCGGATTACTGATGAGGACGTTCAAGGTCTCGGCGTTATCGCCCCAAAGCTCGACCTTGACCGTGCCCCCGCCAAACCGTGGTTCGATGCCGTGATATATGGCGTTTTCGAGGAGTGGCTGCAAGGTCAGCGTGGGAATCAGCGCATTGCGGGGAACGTTACTCACGGTCCACTGCACATTGAGCCGGTCGCCGAGCCGCAGCTTTTCGATTTCCAGGTACTGGCGCGATATCTCTTGCTCAGCCGAGATCGGCACGAGTTTACGGGCATCGGCGAGCAGCACCCGGAACAGGTCGGCGAGATCCTGAAGCGCGGCCTCGGCACGCGGCGGATCGCTGCGCGTGAGGCTCGCGATACTATTCATGCTATTGAAGAGGAAGTGCGGTCGAATGCGCGACTGCAGGGCCTGGATACGAGCTTCCTGCTCGAGCTTGGCATCGGTCTGCGCCTTGTGTGACACGAAGAGGTAGCGCAGGCCCAGCAACATCACCACGGTACCGATCAGGACGCCGTGGACCAGAACGGTGAGCTGCCACAGGGGGGACCGGTTGGGAATGATGCCAAGCGCGTAGAGCCCGTTTATGAAGCCCTCGGTGACTGCCACCACCGCCACGATCATGAGCGCGATGACAAGCAACGAGCCCACCATGGCCGACAACTGGCGCAACCCGCGGTTGACAAGCCGCCATAAGCCCAAGCTCACCAGGGCTATGGTCAGGGTATAGGCCGAGAGAAACAGGAAATGGCGGGCCATAGACGGTCCCAGACTGTCACTTCCGGCGATCGTGAATATCACGGCGATCGCCTCGGCCATGAGAAGCACCTTGGCGGCAATGGCGAGAGAACCGAAGTCGGGCAGAAAATAGCTCGTCGAGTCCTTCATGACCACCTTTTAATATTACGAGGCTGGGCCCCGGGGGATCGGGACAGACACTAGACTAGCAGGAAAAAGAGGGCCCCGAGTCATGCTCGTGGGCCCGGCAACCCTGAGCCGGCATTTCGGGGTGGGGGTGCATAAGGAGAGTCCGGCCCAGGCACTACGGAGGAAACTCTAGTCGACGCTTGGATTTCCCTCAACCCACCACCGATGATCGGAAGGCGTCGACGGACAAGTGGCAAATACCGACCGCCCTTAACGACGCGCCCGCAGTTCGGTACCATGGACGCCTTTTCCTTCGTCGAGCGCGCGCATGTCTCCTACCGAAAAGGCCTGGAAAGGCCGCTTCACCGAGCCCACGGACGCCTTCGTGGAGGCCTTCACGGCCTCCGTCGGGTTTGACCAAAGGCTCTACCGCCATGATATCCGCGGCTCGATCGCGCACGCGCATATGCTCGCGGCGGTGGGCATCATCCAGGAAAGCGAGGCCGCGCTCATCGCTGAGGGGTTGTCGGCCATAGAAAAGGACATCGACGCGGGCCGTTTCACCTGGTCCGTGGGCCGCGAAGACGTCCACATGAATATCGAGGCCGCCCTGATCGAACGCATCGGCGAGGTCGGCAAAAAGCTGCACACCGCCCGTTCACGCAACGATCAAGTGGCGACCGCGGTGCGTCTCTATTTGCGTGACGGCCTAGACGGGCTCGTGGGTCAGCTTCAGAGACTCGGTTCCGTACTCCTCATGCTGGCCGAACGCGAGGCCGAGACGATCATGCCAGGCTTCACCCATCTGCAGGTGGCGCAGCCCGTGACACTGGGCCACCATGTGTTGGCGTGGTTTGAGATGTTCCTGCGCGACGCGGGGCGTCTCATGGATGCCCGCGGGCGACTGAACGTCATGCCGCTTGGGGCCGGGGCCCTAGCCGGCACGAGCTTCCCCATAGACCGGCAGATGACGGCCCAAGCCCTGGGCTTCACGCGCCCGACCGAAAACTCGCTCGACGCGGTCTCGGATCGGGACTTTGTCATAGAATTCACAGCGGCCGCGGCCTTGATCATGATCCACCTGTCGCGCATCGCCGAGGAGCTCGTGCTCTGGTCGACGCCCCAATTCGGCTTTATAGAGCTGGCCGACGGCTTTTGCACCGGTTCATCGATCATGCCCCAGAAGAAGAATCCGGACGTTCCCGAGCTCCTGCGCGGCAAGAGCGGCCGCGTCATAGGTCACCTCACGGCCCTGCTGGTCCTCATGAAGGGACAGCCACTCGCCTACAACAAGGACAACCAGGAAGACAAGGAGCCGCTCTTCGATACCCTGGACACCGTTCGCGATTCCCTGCGTGCGCTCACCGAACTCTTGCCGGCGACCACCTTTCATAGGGAACGCATGCGTGAGGAGGCGCGCCGCGGTTACCCGACCGCAACCGACCTCGCGGACTACCTGGTGAGACGGGGCCTGCCGTTCCGTGACGCGCATGAGGCCGCCGGGCGTGCCGTGCGGCTAGCCATAGACCGCGGCGTGGATCTCGCCGAACTGCCACTCTCCGAACTGAAGACCTGCTCGGCCCTGATCGAGGCGGACATCTTCCCAGTGCTCACCCTGGAAGGGTCACTGGCCGCACGCGACCACCTCGGCGGCACCGCTCCCCGGCAGGTGTACGAGGCGGTCGCGCGCGGGCGGACCCGCCTCGCAGACCTGGACGGTAAGACCGCTTAGAACAGATCGAAGATATCGTTCACGATATTGTCGGCCGCCGCGAAGCCGGCCCCCATGCCGAGGCCGCCCACGAGCGAACCCAGGAAACCGCCGCCCGCGGAGGGCTGATTGGCCCAGCCGGTCGGCCGCACGGGGGCGTTCGGGTGGGTGGCCAGGGCCCCCTCGAGCTGCTGTATGTATTGGGCCATCTGCTGAATCAGCATGGTCGTGCTCTGAGCCTGGGTCTGCATCGCCATCGCCGCCTCGCGCAGATCCATCGCCCATTCACGCCCGGTCGTCGGATCCGGCGCCGCCGCCGCGAGCTTCTGGGCGAGGGCCTGCAGCGTCTGCAGGGCCGTCTGGTTCTGCTGCTGTACGAGCGCCAACTGGTTTTGTGCCTGCTGATAGTCCATCGCGTTTCCCCTCAAAAAAAGAGATTTCTGGCCGAACTGGCCGAAACTGTCCCACTCAGACTGGGTAAAGCCGCCCAAGTTCCGCCGGGCGCAAGCTTTACCCTAAGCGCGAGGACCGAGGCAAGTCAACCGGGGCGAGCGCAGGCAATGAAGAGCGCAAGGACGCCGCGACGGGCCGCCTAAGACACGTCTCGACCCCGGGGACCCTTGAGCCGCTGAATACGCGTGAATACGTGCTTGCGACGTAGAGGGCGTCCATATATGAGTTTATGGTTGGCCCCGCCACTCTTCTATTCCTGCATCGGTGGCCATTGGCGGGCCGTATGGATTAAGGCGAGCATCCACACCGCGTCATCGTCGATTTCGTATACCAAGCGATAGCTCTCATGGGGGATAAGCTCGCGCATGCCGGGAATCTTCCCCGGCTTACCGAGCTAAGGATGAGTCGCCAGATGGGCAGCCGCGGCGCTAAAAAGTTCATCCATAAGGCTCGCGGCCCGCGGGTTGTGGGTCGCTATGTGGTCCCAGATGTCGGCGCGGTCTTGGCGCGCTCCTGGGGTCCAAATAACTCTCACGCTTCGTTCGTCACACGAGCGCGCCGCGCAGCGAATTCCGCCTCCACTTCTTCATTCGACCGTCCCACGGCAGCGCGCATCGAAGCTCGGCCTGCCTCGACCTTACGGCGCAGAAACTCGTCATATTCCCGCGTTTCGCGCTGCCGTTGGACGAACTCGCGCATTAGTTCGCGCAATACCTGGGAGGCTGGCCGGTGGGCAGCCTCCGCTTCAGCCATGAACTCGGCACGCAGTTCGGGTTCCAGCTTCATCGTGAACACCGCTTCTTTTGACATGGCTCAGGCATCCTAGGCGTAAATCATTACCTAGTGTATACGTTTTCATTACGGCACGCACCAGCAAGGCTCGCTGTCGGTGAGTCCGGAACTGAGGGCCATGACCGCAAAGCCGATCATTTGCAGACGGCCGGGGCCGATACAATCCATCAACAGGATGGAGGCGGGATATCCGGGCAATGCCGCGGCGGCAAAGACCATGAGCGCCCAGGCGGTGGCCTGCATGGGGCTCGCGTGCGGCGCCAGCAGACCCATGATCTGCGGGGTCGATAGGACGTTGCCTTGACATCCTCCTCGCCCTCTCGCGCCTTGCGCGTGCCGCGCTCAAGCGCGGACAGGATGAGGACCCCTGGCACGGGCTTTCCGCGACCCCGCCCCCGGACGCGGTCCCCAAAATCCGCTAGACTGGCGGCCTTTGCATCAGGGCGCGGGCGCCCATCCCGCCCTGCACGGAGGACCTCATGAGCGGCTTTCAGGAACTGACCGAACGTCTCGCGCAATTCGCGAAAGAGCGCGACTGGGAGCAATTCCATTCCCCAAAGAATTTGGCCATGGCACTCATCGTCGAGGCGGGCGAACTCGTCGAGCAGCTGCAATGGCTGAGCGAAGAGGACAGCCGCGCGCTCCCGGAGGCGCAGCGCCAGGCGGTGAGCGAAGAAGCCGCCGACGTCCTCCTCTATCTGCTGCGTTTCTGTGATCGACTCGGCATCGACCTGGAGCAAGCAGCGTGGGCCAAGATCGAGAAAAACGCCGCCAAATATCCGGCCGACAAGGTGCGCGGTAGTGCCCGCAAATACACGGATTACCAGTGAATTATCGCCACGCCTTCCATGCCGGATCGGCCGCCGATGTCTTGAAGCATGTGGTGCTGCTGGAGACCCTCGAGCGCCTCTTTCAGAAACCGAAACCCCTCTTTGTGCTCGACACGCACGCGGGCGAGGGACTCTATCGCCTGCAAGCCGAAAGCGAGGCCGATGAGGGCATCCGGCGCCTCTGGGATCGTCGCGCCGAGTGGCCGGCCTTGGCGCGCTACTTCGAGGCGGTAGGCCGCTTCAACGGGCCCAAGCTCAGAGACTATCCGGGCTCGCCGCTGCTCATAGCCGGGCAACTGCGGCCGCAAGACCGGTTCGTTGCGGTAGAGGGGGCACGCGAGACCCATGACACCTTGCAGCAAATCCTGCGTTCGGAGCAGAGCCAACTCTTTCTGGGGGATGGTTACCATGCGCTGAAGGCCCTGCTCCCGCCGAAAGAGCGCCGGGGCGTGATCCTCATCGACCCCCCGTATGAACGCGTGACGGAGCGCAGTGCCCTTTTGACAGGCTTGCGAACCGCGCTCGAGCGCTTCCGTCAGGGGGTCTACCTCATTTGGTACCCGATCAAGGACAAACACGACGCGGATCGGCTGGTCGGGGCCGTAGCGGCCCTCGGGGAAGAAAGCTTGTGCGTGGAGCTATTGACCTGGCCGCCGGACGTCAAGAACCGTCTGAACGGCTCGGGGCTTGTGATCCTCAACCCGCCCTACGGCCTCAAAAAAAGATTGGGCGAGGTCGTGCCGACCCTCGCCCAGATCCTTACCCGCGACGGAACGCCGCGTTACCGCATCCGTTAAGGATTGACCTCGATGTAGCCGTGCTGCTGGAGCCAGATGATGCGGGCGACCGCCCCACCATTCACCTTCACGTTGGGCAAGAGCTGCTTGTTGCCCCAGTGATGGGCGCGCATGGTGACCCCGCACTCCTCGATGTCGATGCCCTTATGGAACAGGGCCTCGATCTGACCCCGGTAGGGATTACCGGTACGCACGTGCATGAACTGGTCGTAGGCCTTGTCGTTCAGCAACATATAGCCATCCGCCCCCTGGAAGACCGCATCGATCTTCCAGTGCGTGTGGTCACGCGTGAACTTCGCCAGCATCATCCGCAACTGCGACAGGCCCACGGGCTCGCGCGTATGCGGAATGAACACCGGGTGGTCCATATTGAAGACCACCTTGGCCTGCTTCAAGTGCACCGGGATCTGGATATGGATCGTGTGCCAGTGCAGATTCCCCTGCACGGCCAGAGCCGGCGTACTTACCGCCAGAAAGGACAGGGCTGTCCATAAAGCGCCTTTTTTCACAAAACCTCCTGTCAATTGGGTCCTTTAAAAGATCAGCGTCGTCTGCAAGGCGATCGTATTGTCCTTGGCGCTCGCGATGGCCGACGCATTGTGTTGCGCGGGCGCGGGGCCCACCGACGACAAGTGCGGGATATCGATACGATTAATCCCGTAATTGAAGGTAATGCGCGCCATGGGTGAGATGTAGTACTGCACGCCCAAGGTGGTGGTCTTGAAGATGCGCTCCGCCCCGGGGTTGTTGGTCATGCGATCATACTGGTCGTAGCGGGCCTCGAGGTCCCAGTGCTTGGTCACGAAGAAGCCGGTCTCGACATAACCGCCGACCGCCGCATTATTGGCGCCCGGATACAAGGTCTCGTTGCAAAGCGGCGATGCGGCGGTGCAAGCGGCACCGTTCGTCGGGCCCGAGAAGGGGGCGCCCGAGAGTATCCAGCCGGTGCCACGCATGACTTCGGCCGTCACCCGCAAGGCGCCCGGCTTCATGAAGCCGCTACGATATTGGGCACCGGCCCCATAGCGCTTGAAGGTGTAGTGCTGGCGGGTGTAGCCAGTTGTCGCAGGGACATCCAAGGTCTGGTGCCCGAGGTGATCCCACACCCACGCCGTGACGCCGGCCTGATGGGGACCCTTGCTATGATTGAAGATGTAGGACTCCTGCAGGCGCCCATAGTAACTGGCGCTGTTCGACTGGGCATTGGCATAGAGCGGGGCGCCGTTACCGATCATGGCCGCGTAGGCGAACTGCCAGGGGCCGTTGTTGAACCAGTCGAAGAGCTGCACGCCCTGGTCGCGGCCGGCGTCGATCGGGGCTGATTGCACCAAATAGGCGCCGCCTGCCAGAGCAGTCACCGGACCGGAACCGATAAACTGATTCTGGATCAACTGAGCGCTGACGTTGGTGAAGTTGATGTAATCGAAGTCCGGTATGCCCTGCAAGACCTCCTCGGGGCCCGGGGTCTTGAAGAGGCCCACGCGCACGCGCGCCCCCGGGATCTCGTTGAAGGTAACGGAGGCGTCGGTCAGCCGGGGCGTATAACTGCCATTGCCGTAGGTGTAGCCGTTATTCCCGAACTCCGCCATGATGAAGTAGTCGATCTTGTTGCTGATCGGCAACACCGTGCCGCGCACGGCGATACGCGCACGCTGCATGTTAAAGCTGCTCGCCGAGGTGCCCTGGGGGGCGACCTGGTTAAACTTTGGGACCGCGCCGTTGTAGTTATACGGGTCGCTGGTGTTGCCTGGCTGGTTGGGCAGGCCCACGAGCCCGTTCACCGCCGAGCCGCCCGCATCCTGATAAGTGGGCTGTATGAATCCGAAGACATGCACGGGGGCGGCGATGCCGCTGGGTTCCGTACCTTGGAGCTGTAACCAGTTGGTGGCGTGCGCGCCGCCCGCAAAACAGGCGGCGGCCACTGCCGCCGTCAGCAAGGATTGCTTTTTCATGAACTCCTCCTAGATGGGACTGCTTTTTTAATGTCTTGTTATGCCGACCGCGGCACCTTCGCTTACGGACGGATGTAATTCCAACCTTGGCTCTCGCGACGCATGATTTCGATCACGCCGCCCGGCACCACATGTGCCACCGGATTCAGATCCGCCTTCGTCAAATGTAGCTTCACCATCGTGTTGTGACAGGCCGCGAACTCGACGCCCTCGGCATGCAGGCTTTGAATCATCTTCGCATGCACATTATTCTTCAAGAGCAGGCGCAAGCCGGGACCGAAGGCCACGATCTCCATCTGCAGCTTGGTCGGCCCAAAGTACTTCAACACATTGGCGGCATTGGCCAAGACAAGCTGTTGCTCTTGGGCGGAGCCATTGCTGATCTGGAAGACGACGCGATGCGTTGCGAACGCGTGGCTTTGGGTGCCGGCGTAGCTGGGCGCGGCAAATGCCAACAACGCCAAGGCGGCAAATGCCGACACAAACCGGTGGTAAACCGCTTTATACGTCATATCACAGTGCTCCTCTGGTGGGTTTTGACAAATATCCATTTATTATCGGCCCCTCGTATTCCTGTCGGCGGGTCGCCATCAGCCCCTCTCGGGTGCCGTGTCGACGCTCGTGATGCGCGGCAAAAGGGACCGGGGCGTCCGGATCCTTCGGGGCAGCTTTATTTCCTTGCGCATCAACGGACGTTATAGCAGGAAGAGGGCTCCTAGGAAACAGAAAGCGGTGTTGGTATGTGCGCCCGCTTCGGTTGGGGAAGTGCGGGCTGCGGTTCGCCTGAGCAGAGGAGGATCGCGCGAGCCCTCCTCGAAAGCGCGACGCATTGGTGGCGACCTTTGGGGAAGGAAAACCCCCGGCGGAGGCGGGCGCGCGGAGTGAAAGGGTGATTCGGAGAATAGGGACCGAAGACATGCACCCCGACACAGCCAAACTCGCGCGCGGCGGCGTGCCCACACGAGGGCGCCGCCCAAGACGGGCGCGGACGCCCCGCGCGCCAAAGACCGCCGTTTGCGTAAGTCCCGTCAATTTCTTAGGATGACAGCCCTTACACTCCACCATTCGGACTCTCCGTGACGACCCTGCACCTTGGAACCCGCAAGAGCGCCCTGGCCTTATGGCAAGCAACGCACGTCCGCGATCGGCTCCTGGCCCTCCACCCGGGGCTTACAGTCACCATCGTCCCAATGACGACCGAAGGCGACCGACAGCTTTCCGGCCCGCTCGTGGCCTCCGGCGGCAAGGCGCTCTTTACGAAAGAGCTCGAGCAGGCTCTTGCACAAGGACGTATCGACCTCGCCGTTCATTCCATGAAGGACGTGGTGGCGGAACTGCCGGAGGGTCTCACGATAGGCGCCATCCTCGAACGCGAGGACCCGCGCGATGCCTTGGTGTCCCCGCTGGCGGCATCGGATTTGGCGGCGCTGCCCGCGGGGACCGTCATCGGAACGGCGAGTCTGCGCCGCGCCTGTCAGATCCGGCAGAGGCGGCCCGATCTGCGCATCGAGAATCTGCGTGGGAACGTCAATAGCCGCCTGGCGCGGCTCGACGCCGGCGAGTTTTCGGGGATCATCCTGGCGGCGGCTGGATTGAAGCGCCTAGGCCTCGCCGATCGCATCAGCGGCTATTTGTCGGTCGATGTGAGTCTGCCAGCGGCCGCGCAGGGCGCCATCGGTATCGAATGCCGACTCGATGACACCAAGACCCGCGCGCTCATAGATCCCCTGCACCACCCGGACACCGCGCTCTGCGTGGCGGCCGAGCGTATCGTCACGGCGACCCTGGCGGGCGGATGCCGACTACCGATTGCGGCCTTTGCCACCCTGGAGGCGGGCCAGTTGACCGTGCGCGGACTGGTCGGCGAGCCTGACGGGAGCCGGCTGCTCACCGACACCCGGCGGGGGCCGGCCGCGGAGCCGGCACAGCTCGCGCGCGCGGTCGCCGAGGGTCTCCTGTCGCAAGGCGCCGGGGCCATCATCGAGCGTCTGTTGAAGGACGGGGCGTGAGCGAGCTCGCAGGGCTCAAAATCCTCGTCACTCGACCGACAGGTCAAAGCCAGGGCCTGATGGACCAGCTCACGACCCTAGGCGCCAAACCCATCCACTTCGCGGCCGTGGAGATCGTGGAGCCTCGGGACATCGCCAGCTTCAAGGCGGTTGTCGCCGACCTGCCCGGCTATGACTGGGCGATCTTCATCAGCCCGAACGCAGTCACCCACGCCTTCAACCTTATGCAAGGCTTTGGGCGGGAGTGGCCCACGAAGCTGCGCATGGCGGCCATCGGCCGCGGCAGCGCCCGCGAACTGAAACGCCTCGGATTCACGGACATCCTGGTACCTGAGGGTCGGTTCGATAGTGAGTCATTACTATCCATGGATCCCTTTCAGGATGCGGATAGCCTCCGCGTCATTATCTTTCGGGGGGAGGGCGGCCGGGAGCTCCTCGGGGACACCCTGAAGGCCCGTGGGGCGTTTGTCCAATATGCCGAATGCTACCGGCGCGCGGCGCCCTCGGCGGACGTCTCGGGGCTCCTGCGGGCATGGGCCCGCAACGGACTGGATGCGGTGATCGTGACCAGCGTCGAGGGCCTGCATCACCTCTACGATGCGCTGGGACAGGTCGGCCGCCAGTGGCTTACGAAGACCCCGCTGGTCGTGGTCGGGACACGCCTCAGGGACGCCTGTCTCGCCCTGGGCCTCAAAGGCCCCCTCGTCGTCGCCACAGGCGCCGACGACGAAGCGCTGATCGCGGCACTCCTTGCCTGGCGTGCCGACAAAAACCTCCTATAATCGCCTAAACCCTTAAGAGTCACCATGACCGACGACACCGAGAAGACCAGCCCCTCCGCACCTTCACTCGCGCCGCGGCGCGCGCGTTCCGTCGCCGGAGGGCTTGCGCTGCTCTTGTCGCTGGTGACCCTGATCGGCTTGGGCTACGTCTGGTACCTGCTCTCCTACAAGGCCCAGATCGTGGGCCTGGACGTAACGCGGAGCTTTCAGGCGCAAAGTCAGGCGCTGCTCCAGCAGAATGCGAAGATCGCCTCCCTGGAACAGGCGGTGACCGCGAACCGCAAGGCCATGGCCGATCTCGCGCAGCGCCAAGCATCGCTTGCCGCCGCCAAGCGTCCTGGGCGTCACTGGCGTGTGCGGGCAGCAGCCGATCTGCTGCTCATCGCCAATGAGCAGCTGCGTTTCCAACATAACGTTCCGCTCGCGCTGCTCGCGCTCCAACAGGCGCAACGCGCACTGCGTCGCGAGGGCGACCCCCGACTCCTGCCGGTGCGCAAGGCCATCCTCCAGGAGATCCTGCGCCTGAAGTCACTGCGTCGCCAGCATACCTCCACCATGGCGCTCGAGCTCATGGCCTTGGCCCATAGCGTCCGAACCTTGCCACTCGCCCTGCCGCACGGCTTCCCCGAAAAGACCGCCGCGACCGCGAAATCGGCCCCGCTCCCCTTCTGGCGCCGCGCGGTCAATGGCATCTGGCAGGATTTCAGGGGACTCATCCGGATCCGCAAAGAGCCTGTCCACGAGCGCGCGCTGTTGGCGCCCAAGCGTGCCTACTTCGTGCGCCAAAACCTGCAGGTCCGCCTCTATGGCGCACAGCTCGCCCTACTCGAGCACCGCCCACCGCTGGTCGCCGCCGACCTGGACGCCGCCGATCACTGGATCAAGCGCTACTTTGATGTCAAGGCGCGCTCCACCCAAGCGGTCCTCGCGAAACTTCAAGACCTCCAACACAAGAGCCAGGCCTTGAAGTGGCCCGACATCTCACAGTCCCTGCACCTCCTGCATCGACTGTCGCGCGACGCCTCATGAAGATCCTGTCGGGCATCGTCCTCCTGCTCGTGGCCACGACCCTCGTGACCCTGGCGGCCCTACATAACCCGGGCTATGTGCTGATCGAGCGCAGCCCGTGGAGCGTGGAAATGCCACTCACGCTCTTTGTATTGCTGTTGGTCGCGGCGGTGGTCCTGCTCTACACCCTGCTGCACATGACCATGCGTCTTTTACGGATCCCCCGGGACGTGGGCCGCTGGCGACTGGACCGTCGTCTGCGCCATCAACAAAAGGGCCTCCATGTCGGTCTCATCAAGTTCCTGGAGGGTGACTACGCGAGCGCCGAAAAGGATCTCGTGGGCGATTTCAAGGCCGAGGATGTGCCGGGTATCCATTATCTGGTCGCGGCCTGCACCGCCCAGGGCCAAGGGCACCGCGAGGAACGCGACGAATACCTCACCCAAGCCCAGCGCGTGCCGGGGCTTGGGCTTGCGGCGGGCCTCCTGCAAGCCTATCTGCACGAAGCGGCCCGGGAATATGAGCGCAGTCTCGCCACTCTGAATGCGTTGCGTATCTCGCATCCGGGAAATCGCACGGTGCTGCGCTTGCTCGCGCAGCGGGCGCGCGGCCTGCGGGATTGGACCACGGTAACCCAGCTCGCGCCTGAGCTGCGCCGCTACAAGGCCATGGAGGCGGCCGCCATCGACGATCTGGAACGCGACGCCCACCGTCAGCTGCTGGCACTCGCCGCCACCCACGCGCAAGCGGATACGGAAGCCGTATGGCGTGCCATCCCAAGGACCCACCGCCAGCATCCGACGCTGATCGCGCTCTATGCCCGCACCCTGATCCGTAGGGGAGAAACCGACGCGGCGGAGCGCCTGCTGACCCCGGCTTTACGCCACGAACCCACGGACGAGCTCTACAGCGCCTACGGGGATCTGCAGGGCGATCAGGCGCTACACTATCTGTCGCAGGCCGAAAACTGGCTCAAGATCTCCCCGCAGAGCAATCCGCTCCTCCTGGCGCTTGCCAAGCTCGCGCTGGCCGCCAACCTCCCCGGTAAGGCCCGCGAGTACGCCGAGCGCTGTGCCCGCCAGAACCCCCCCTCCGACATCTATGGGGAACTCGCGCTCCTCATGGAACGTCTAGGCGACCAAGCGCAGGCCCGCGAATACTGCCGGCGCGGGCTCGATCTCCAGAAGACCAAGGGAGAAAACAACCGATCGCCGGAGACCTTGTTCCTACCGCTCCCGTAGCCATAGACAGGCAGGCATGCCCACGTCGCACACTTCAGTGCGGACGGAATGGTGCAAGGCGCACATCGTCAATGTCGCCCCACCGTTTTGGAGGCCCTCGATGCGGGCCTGTCTCATTCCCAGGGCCATTGCGGATTGGCCGCGCGGCCGTTCGTGCAGCAGGCGTCGGCGCAATACTGCGCGCATGAGCGAGAAGCAAAAGACGCAGCTGCGCTTCCCGCAGCTGACCGGGCCATCTTAGTGGCGCACTCAGCCGGCATTCGCAGACCCTTTGGAATAAATACAAGGCACGCCTCGCCCCGCCCTTGGCTGAAGCCCTGGAGGCTAAGGAGATTTGGCCATTTGGCTTGCTCGCGCAGCGGGCGCGCGGCGAGGCCGTGGAGGGTCCCGACGCCGACATTCTGGTCGAGGTCGGAGACCACATTGGCCAAAATCGCTTCCTCGATCGAATGAGCCTAGCCTTCGCGGCGTGTCATGCGGCGCGGCTGCCCTTCAGCTCTGACATTGTCCCACCCTCCTCCGAGGAGATCGCCGATAAACTGCGATCCGGCAACCTCTTTTTTCGAGATCCGTGGACTGAAAAGGATAGACTCGTATAAGCCTGTCCGACCAACTCGAGGAAAGCGCCCGCGGATTTGATACCGCGGAGGATGATAGGGACGTCGCTCGGATTCCGGCCTAGCAAGGCGTGCTGCGCAGCACGCCTTCATGCGCAACAAGCCCTCGAGAGGGCCTTCGAGGGCTTGTTGGTAGCGAACGGCCATATTCCGAAGACCCACGCCATAGAGGAACTTTCCGCGATAGTGCCTATCGAGGGGGGATGGGAGGAGCGCGGGGCCATAAAGCTCGATCACTTCTCCATCGCCCGATATCCGGATGCCCTAGCAAGCGGCTCTACGGCTCGCAAGCATTTTACGCAAAAGGATGCCCGTGAGGCCACCTCCATCACACAAGGCGGCATGGGCATTCCGTCGCAATGGGCCGCTTCGTGGGGCGTTCCGCCCACCTTTGCAGAAACTTCCCGCGATCTGACAACAGATACAAGTCGAAATAATGCCTCTATGCGTTTTTTCCATAAACGCCATGGATCAGCGAGTCATGCGTTAAGGTCGCCTTCCAGACCCAAGCCGCCCAAGTAAGCACGGTTATAGCCTTCACCGCGCCTGTGCAGATCCGTATCTGTCCCCGCATGGCTCGCACGTTCCTCATTCGGCAAGCACGCCTGCCGATAGCGCAATCAACAGGTATTCTCATATCCGCAAGGAAGACCAGGGCGCGGCGGCCAACCGCTCACCAAAGGGCACGACGTCTGTGCCATCATAAAGTACGACACCGTAAGCGAATCGCTTCCCGCACGTCTGATCCAGTGTTCGCAGACCCCCGAAATCGCCCGACCCCGCGGTGGCCGACGCCTTGATCTCGACCCCAGCGATCAGGCCATCATCACGTTCCACCACGATATCCACTGCGCGCATCTGATGATCGCGAAAATGATACAGCGTAAGCTGCATATCGGACGCTGCCATAAGCTTCAAGATCTCGGAGAAAACAAAGGTCTCGAGAAGCGCGCCAAAGGCATCACGCTGCCCCCTTAGGCGGACAGATGTAAGCCCGCGCACAGCGGCGAGCACGCCTGAATCCGGGAAATGTAGCTTCGGGGTCTTGGTGATCCGCTTCAGTGCGTTTGTATACCAAGGTGGCAAGGCGGCGACTAGGATAAGTCTGGCCCGCCTCCGTCATCTTGCGGACGATGGCGGTTTTGCCGACGCGGCACGAGCCGACGATAAGCACGACCGGCGTATCGGAAAGCGCCTCCTCCACCCGCCGTTCCACGAATCATTGGTACATATGCGCTCAGATGATGAGAAGACTTTTATATGATAATTAGAAGTCTGCGCCCGAATGATTAGAAGTTAAGCGTGAGGGGTCGAGAAGCATGGGGCTGGGATCGAGAGCGTCTCGCACCCGCTCTCTGCGTCGTCGACGCGGGACTCCCGAACCGGGCATGTCACGGCCGACCAAGGCGGACGCCGTCGGCACACCGACACACGGTCCCGCGACGGGGCCGAAATGGACCCTTTATGGATTGGGTCTTAACGGCCAGGCCCCCTAGCCGACGCCGAGGCTCGCCTTAAGGCCTGCACCCGCACATCGATTGCTCACCGTGACTGCGGGTGGATGGGAATGACGGGGCGGCCCCGAGCCAGCCCCGTATCCAGAGTCTCGGGCTGCAGCGTCACGTGGTCGATGTCGAAGCGATCGTGCAGAAGATCCTGCATGACGGCCAGCAGCCCGCCCCAACGATCGAGATCGTGCACCACCACATGCGCGGAGAGCGCGAGCGTCCCCGAAGAAAGGGTCCAGATATGCAGATCGTGCACGGAGATCGTGCCTGGCACTTCGGCGAGCGCGCGACCGACCGCGCGGAGATCGACGTGGCTTGGCACCCCCTCCATGAGCACGTTCAGGGTCTCGCGCAAGAGCTGCACCGTCGAGTAAAGAATGAGCCCGGAGATGACAAGCGACAGAATGGGGTCGATTGGATACCAGCCGGTGAAGTACACAACGGCGCCCGCCACGAGCGCCGCGGCCGACCCCAGAAGATCGCCCAGGACGTGGAGGATGGCGCTGCGCGTGTTGAGAGTGTGGCGCTCGCGGCTCAGGGCATACACCACGCCACCGTTCATGAGGATGCCGAGCGCCGCCACGATCATGACCGCTCCACCAGCCACCGGCTCGGGCTGCTGGAGACGGCGCACGGCCTCGATCACGATCGCCGTAACCACAGCCAGCAGCACAAGGCCGTTGATGAAGGCGACGATGATCTCGGTGCGCGCGAACCCGTAGGAGTGACGCGCCGAGGGTGGCCTGCGGCCCATCCACACAGCGAAGAGCGACAAGGCCAGGGCGAGCGTATCCGACAGCATATGCCCGGCATCGCTCAAAAGCGCAAGCGAGTGGGCAAAGAGTCCGGTGCCGGCCTCGACGCACGCGAAGATCGCGGTGAGCCCAAGCGACACCCATAGGCCGCGGCCGTCGACCCCGTGCCCATCGTGATGATCGTGGCCGTCGTGGTGATGCCCATGTCCCGAGTGCGCGTGATTCCCGCTCATGGCAATGACACAGGGTCCTTGGCGTGCTCGAAGGCGTCGTAGTAAAAAGCGTCCATCGGCAACCCTTGCTGCGCCAGCACCCCTTTGGCCGCCTCGATCATGCGCGGCGGCCCGCTTCCATAGACCTCGAAACCGGACAGATCCGGCCAGTCAGCCACGATCGCATCTTGCACATAACCCGTGCGACCCTCCCAGCCATCCTCGGGGGCCGGCCGCGAGAGCACGGCGGTATAGCGGATACGCGGGTGCTGCGCCGCCCAGCCGAGCGCGAGGTCATGGAGGTAGAGGTCGGCTCGCGTCCGACCCCCCCAATAAAGATGGAGCGGTCTCTCGGAATCAGTGGTCAAACTCTGCTCGACGATCGCCTTGATCGGGGCAAAGCCCGTGCCCGCCGCCATGAGAATCACGGGCTTGTCGGTGTCGTCGCGCAAGAAGAATGTGCCAAGCGGCCCCTCGAAGCGCAGCAGCGCGCGTTCCTGCATGGCGCCAAAGACGTGCCCCGAAAAAAAACCGCCCGGGACGTGGCGGATATGGAGCTCGAGGAATTCGTCGGCGCTCGGCGCATTGGCGATGGAAAAGCCCCGGCGGCGCCCATCCTTCAAAAGAATATCGATGTATTGACCCGCCAGAAACAGCAGCCGCTCGTTTTGCGGAAGCTTCAGAAAAAGCCGCATAACATCGGGGGCGAGCTTCTCCATGCGCACCACGCGGCATGGCATCGTCTTTATGACGATATCCTTGGCAACCCCAATCTCGCGCGCCTCGACAACCACCGGGCCCTCGGGTACCGCCCGGCAAAAAAGCGCCATCCCCGCGGCCTTCTCGGCCTCGCTCAGGGCCTTCGCCTCGTAAGGCTCGTGACGAACAGTCCCTGATACGATGCGCCCCTTGCATGTCCCGCATGCACCATTGCGACAACTGTAGGGCAGATGGAAGCCCTCACGCAACGCGGCCTCGAGCAATGTCTCTCCAGGGGCGGTCTCAAACTCGTGACCGCTTGGCTCGATTCGGACATTCACGGACGGCGACCCCTTGTTATGGCGAAGACTCAAGGGCCCTATTGTCGCTAAAAGCGCGGGCGGGCGAAAGGGTGTCGCGCGCAGCATGCTGCGTCTCGACTGTCATGGCGCCGATCGGCGCGCGCCGTCGCGAACGGCGCCCCTGCGCCGCACTGCGCGCCGTTGACAAAAAGCCGCCCCCGGCCTTTAATGCCGGCTATGAAGAGCAGGGCCCAGGAGAGATCATGAGCAATCCCGAGGTCCTCGTCGAGACCGATGCGGTCAGCCGTTTCTACGGGCGGAACGCGGCGGTGTCGGACATGAGTTTCGTCATACGGCGGGGCGAGGTGCTGGGGTTTCTCGGACCCAACGGCGCCGGCAAGACCACCACGATGCAGATGTTGAGCGGCAACCTCGCGCCCTCCGCGGGACGCGTTCTGGTCGGCGGCTTCGACATGCGCACCGCTCCCGAGAAGGCCAAGGCGCATCTCGGTTACCTGCCCGAACATCCGCCCCTGTACCGGGAGTTTACGGTCGACGAGTATCTCGATTATGCCGCGGCCTTGCGGCGCGTCCCGCGTAAGGGCCGGCGCGCGGCGCGCGAGCGCGCCAAGGCGCGGTGCGGTCTTGCCACCATGGGTGGCAGATTGACAGCCAACTTGTCAAAAGGTTTCCAACAACGCGTGGGTCTTGCGCAGGCCATCATCCACGAACCGGATGTGGTCATTCTCGACGAACCGACCGTGGGTCTCGACCCCAACCAGATTCGCGAGATCCGTGCACTCATCCGCGAACTCGGCCAGGATCGCGCCGTGATCCTCTCGACGCACATCCTTCCCGAGGTGCAGGCGAGTTGCGACCGGGTACAGATCATCCATAAAGGTAAGCTTGTGTTGAACGAGGGGATAGACGCGCTGATGGCGCGCATGGAATCCCAGGTGCTCGTCGCCGTCTTTCGCAAAGCCCCGGACGCCCATGCCATCGAAACGCTGCCGCTGGTACGATCGGTGATGGTTGAAGACGAGCGGCGACTGCGTATCTTCCACGACCCCGGCGCCGATCCCACGGACGGGATCGTGCGTCTCGCCCTCGAGCAGGACTGGGGGCTCAGAGAGATCAACCCCGAGCACTCCTCGCTCGAAACCATCTTCGCCGAATTAACCGGTGAATCGCCGGAGGCCGCGTGATCCGGGCGATCGCGTGGCGGGAATGGCGGGCGCTCTTTTTGTCGCCGCTGGCCTTCGTCATATTGGGGGTCGTGCAGATCATCCTCGCGCGCCTGTTCCTGGGCCACGTCAACCTGTTTCTCATGATCCAGGGACGGCTTACGACACTCCCGAACGCGCCTGGGCTCACAAGCCTAGTGGCGGCCCCGCTACTCGGCAACGCCGGCGTCCTGCTGTTACTCATCACGCCGCTTGCCACCATGCGCCTCATCGCCGATGAGCGCCACAACAGGACCTTGACGCTCCTCTATTCCTCACCCGTGTCGCTCACCGAACTCGTGCTTGGCAAATACCTCGGCATCCTCGGCTTCTACGCCCTCATCATCCTCATGAGTCTGGCCATGCCGCTGTCCTTGTTGGTGGGCGGACGTCTCGACTGGGGCACCTTCGCGTGCGGCATCCTGGGGCTTGTCTTACTCGCCTCAAGTCTCGCCGCCATCGGGCTTTTCATGTCGAGCTTGACGCGCTACCCGGCGGTGGCGGCCATGGGGACCTTCGGAGTCGTGTTCTTTCTCTGGATCGTCGACTACGCGGGACACGGGCACGGTGCCGGGGGCGCCGTGGTCGCCTACCTGTCGATCGTGAACCATTACGAGCCCTTCCTGCGCGGACTCTTCAACACCTCGAATGTCGCGTATTACGTGGTCCTCACGGCGACCTGCCTGCTCTTGAGCATCCGCAGGCTCGAGGCCGACCGGTTGACGACGCAATGAACCGCGAACGGATCACCACAATCGGCAGACGGGGCCTGTTCGTCGTGCTCTGGCTTACGGTCGCGGGTCTCGGCTTGTACGCGGCCGCCCGCTTTCCCACCGTCTCCGATTGGTCGGCCACCGGCCGTAACAGTTTGAGTCAGCCAAGCATCCACGTGGTCCGGGCCCTGCGCGGCCCCGTGCACATCGTGGCCTTCGCGCATGGGGCGGCCGTACGCCAATCCGTGCGCGCGCTCATCGCCAAATACCGGCGGGTGGATCCGGCGATCCAGCTCAGCTTCGTCAATCCCGACAAGCATCCGGCGCTGGTGCGGCGCCTCAACGTCGGTTTCAACGGGGAGCTCGAGATCCGTTACGGGAAACGGCGCGCACTGGTCTCCAGCCCCTCCGAGACCGGTGTGACAAACGAGCTTGCGCGTCTTGAACGCACAGGCATCCGCCACCTCACCTTCCTGACGGGCAATCAGGAGCGCAGACCACAGGACGGCTCGGGGCTGGGCCTTTCGTCGTGGGCCCGCCAATTACGCGCGCGCGGCTTCACGGTCGGGTCCTTCGACCCCGGCACCGGCCAAGCCTTACCCCACAAAGCGGGCGTGCTCGTCATCGCCGACCCTCGCGTGCGTTTCCTGCCGGGGGAGGTCCATGCGCTCGAGGGCTTCGTAAAACACGGCGGCAATCTCTTGCTCATGCTGGAGCCGGGTCATACGGCTGGCCTAGGCCCGATGCTTGCGCAGCTCGGCGTACGCGTCCGCAAGGGCTTCGTCGTCGACCCGGCTTCGAGTCTGCTCACGAGCACGAACCCCGACTTCATCGCCATCAGCCACTATCCGGCGCTCGGCCCCGTGCGCGGCATGCATCTCGTGACCGTGTTTCCGACGACCGCGGCGCTCACCCTCACGCCGGTCCATGGGCTAAAACCCGTACCCATCCTCGCCACCGGGAACGACGCCTGGAGACAAACGCAGCCGCTTGCAGGGCTGGTGACGCCGCCCGCCGGCACAAGCCCGGCGGTGCTGACGATCGGCGCGGCGCTGGAGCGTCCCTTCAAGGGCGGTCGGCAGCACGTAGTGATCGTGGGCGACAGTGACTTCGTCGCCAATAGCTATATTGGGGAGGGCGGCAATCTCACGCTCGCGATGAATCTGGCGAACTGGCTCGCGCACGATGACGCTTTTATCAATCTCCCGAATCGGGCCTCGCCGGATCTCACTCTGACCCTGACGGGTGGCGAGGAGGAGGCCATCGCCTACGGCTTCCTGCTCGGCCTGCCTATCCTACTGTTTGCGGGCGCACTGCGTGTTTGGTGGCGGAGGCGCAGACTGTGAACCTTCCAAGGCGCGGCCTCGCAAACAGCGCCCTGCTGATCGTAGCGGCGGTCCTGGCGTGGGTCTTGTGGCATAAGCCCGCGTCGCCGCCGGCGGCGCCACCGGCGCGGCTCGCACCCGTGCGCGGCGCGACCATAACCGACATCACAATCGCGCGTCCGGGCCGGCCGGTCATACGGCTGCAACGTGACGGCACGGGCTGGCGCCTGCTGCACCCCTTCAAGGCGCGCGCCGACCGCTTTCGGGTCGAGGCCCTGACAGACATCGTAGCCGCTAAGCCGCACGATGAATTCGCGATCCCCAAGGGCTCTCTGACCGCCTTTGGTCTGGCGCCGCCGCGGGCGACGGTGAGTCTGAACCACGAACGCATCCTGGTGGGGCGCCGTCGCCCCTTTGGGAATCTCCGCTACGTCCTCATCGGACACTCGATCGCGCTCGTGCCAGCCGAGAGCATCCATCCGCGCCGACTCACGACCGACAGCTTTTTGAGCACCAAGCTGCTCGGGGATCGCATCCACCCCGTAGCCTTCGCCCTGCCACGGCTCTCCATCACCCGCCACCACGGCATCTGGCACGTCACACCGACCCCCGCGCACGTCTCGAATGACCGCATCAACGCCTTCGTGGACGCCTGGCGCTACGCCCGGGCGCTGTCGGTCACGCGCTATCACGGGGCCCCGCCCCTGGGACGGATCGCGATTCATTACAATGAACAGCGCGCCAAAAAGGTCGCATCCAGGCACACGCTCATCATCGATATCCTCGCCACACAACCCGAACTCGTGCTGCTGCGGCCCGACCAGGGGCTCGAGTACCACTTCCCGCAGGAAGTCGGTCAGCACCTGCTCGCCTTAGCCGCCCATGCCGGAACTCCCTGAGGTCGAGACCACCCGTCGCGGACTAATCCCCTGGATGCGCGGCGCGACCATCGCCGACTTGATCGTCCGGGAATCGCGGCTACGCTGGCCGATCGCAAGCGATCTGGCCGCGCGATTGCGCGGCCAAGTGGTCACAGACCTCACGCGGCGCGGCAAATACCTGATCGTCTCGCTCGAACAGGGCGCCCTCATCATCCACCTCGGCATGTCGGGCAGTCTCAGGATCGTGGGCCCAGGGATCAGGCCCGGATCCTCCGAGCCCTTTGACCTCGTGCTCGCAGGGGAATCCGCCATGGCCGTGCGCATGCGCGACCCCCGGCGCTTCGGGGCGCTCCTTTTTAGCGAGGACCCCCTCCGCCACCCGCTCATCGCCCCCCTCGGCCCCGAGCCCCTGGAACCGGGATTCGGCGGGGCCTATCTGCGCGCGCGCTCGCACGGGCGCCGCATTGCCATCCGCGACCTGCTGTTGAACGGCCATATCGTGGCCGGGATCGGCAATATCTACGCCAACGAGGCGCTGTTTGAGGCCGGCATCCATCCGGGGCGGGCCGCCGGACGCATAGGGGCCGACCGCTACGAGGCCCTGGCGCAGGCCGTGATCGCGGTCCTGTCGCGCGCCGTGGAGGCCGGGGGCACGACCCTCAAAGACTTCGCCGGGAGCGATGGGCGGCCGGGATACTTTCAGCAGCAGCTACGGGTCTATGGCCGGGAAGGCCGACCGTGCCCACGCTGCACGACCCCCGTCGCGCGGCTATTGGCGGGCGGGCGCAGCAGCTATTATTGTCCTAAGTGCCAACGCTAAGGGCGAAATGGCCTATACTGGGCAGGGGTAATAGTCAGGCGGCGGGGAGCAAGAAGATGACGCAGACGGCGATTGAGCAGCGCTTCGAGGCCTACGGGCTATGGCGGCGGGATTTGGCGCAGGCGCTGTCCAATCTGCGCGCATGGCTTGCCGAGCAAGGACTGAACCAGCCGCAAAGCGACGCCCACCTAGAACGCATGCAGACCGCACTGCGCGACGACCGCCTGTATCTCGCCTTCGTCGCCGAGTTTTCCCGTGGCAAATCCGAACTCATCAACGCCATCTTCTTCGCCGGTCAAGGGCGACGCATCCTGCCGTCCAGCGCGGGACGCACCACCATGTGCCCGACCGAACTCTTTTATGAAGCCGACAAGCCGGCGAGTATCAAGCTCTTGCCGATAGAGACGCGCCGTAACGGCGCCACGGTCGCCGAGTTCAAGGGATTCAGCGATGAATGGCAGACCCTACCGCTCGATGTCGACGACCCGGAAGCCATGGCTGCCGCCCTGGCCCACATTGCCGAAATCAAGCATGTGTCGGCCGAGGAGGCGCGCGCCCTCGGGCTCACGGTGACCGACGACATCGCCAAGACCGGGGCCGCCGTGGACGCCGAAGGCGAGGTCGAGATTCCGCGCTGGCGCTATGCGCTCATCAATTTTCCGCACCCCCTGCTCGCCGACGGGCTCGTGATCCTGGACACCCCGGGCCTCAACGCGCTGGGCGCGGAACCGGAACTCACGCTGAACACCCTACCGAACGCCCACGCCAT
This sequence comes from Pseudomonadota bacterium, assembly GCA_021827145.1. GTDB lineage: Bacteria > Pseudomonadota > Gammaproteobacteria > Acidiferrobacterales > Acidiferrobacteraceae > Acidiferrobacter. The sequence goes on along the minus strand of JAKAXK010000002.1, from coordinate 61,467 downwards.
CCTGTTCGTGCTCGCCGCCGACACCGGCGTCACACAATCGGAGATCTCGGTCTGGCGGGACCATGTGGCCGACAGTCATAAGGGCCGTCTCGTGGTCTTGAATAAGGTTGACGGGCTGTGGGACGACATGAAGAAGGCCGGCGAGCTGGAACGTGAGGTCACGCGGCAGGTGAACGAAACCGCGCGTTACCTGGACGTTGCCGCCGAACGCGTCTATCCGGTTTCCGCGCAAAAGGCGCTGGCCGGCAAGGTGCGCGGCGACCGAGATCTCGAGGAACGCAGCGGTATAGGCGCGCTCGAACGGGCGCTCGCCGAAGAACTCCTGCCGGGCAAGGGCTGTCTGGTCGCCCAGACCGTGGGCCGCGAATTCGACGAGGTCGAGACCAGCGTAGAGCGCGTCATCGGTCAAAGGCTCCAGGGTCTGCGTGAACACTGGGGCGAACTGAGCGGCTTGAACGGCAAGAATATGGACGTCATCGAACACATGATGACCAAGGTGCGGGCCGACAAGACCGACTTCGACCGTAGCATGCAGCGCTTCCACGCCACGCGCACGATCTTCGCGCAACAAAGCGCCGCCCTATATGCCAAGATCAGCCTGCGGCAACTCGATGCCTTGATCGCCGAGACCAAAAGGAACATGCAGACCTGCCTTACGACCGCAGGACTGAAGACGGCCATGCAGACGTTTTTCGGGTATGCGCGCTCACGCATGGACGAGGCGGCCGCCGACAGCGGACAGATCAAGACCTTGATGGATGGGGTGTACCGCAAGTTCCAGGAGGAACACGGCCTCGCCAACATCAAGCCGGCAGCCTTCTCGGTCATGCGCTACACGCGCGAGATCAAGCGCCTGCAGGATAAGCACGAACAGTTCATGCGCGGCCTATCGCTCATCATGACCGAACAAAAGGCGGTCGTGCGCGGCTTCTTCGAGTCGGCGGTCAGTAAAGTTCGCGCCATCTATGTAAGCGCCAATCGCGATGCCGACGACTGGCTGCGCGACATGATGGCGCCGATGGAGTCGCAGGTGCGCGAGCATCAGGCGCAACTGCGACGCCGGCTCGAAAGCATCAAACGCATCCACCAGGCGAGCGACACCCTCGAGGCGCGCATGGCCGAACTCAAACAGGTGCTGGAGGAGATCGGTGACCAGCACCGGGTGGCGCACGCCTCGTTCCGCCAGATCCGCGCTCAACTGAACGCGGCCCCTTAGGGGCGCGGCGGCCTTGCGCCAGCATTTGCGGCGTCCGATACGCCGAGTCCGCAGTCTTTTGCGGGGCCGGCGCTGGGCGCTACGCGCGACCTTTTGGGGCGGCGCGGTCCTGGTGGGTCTCTCGGCCGTCGCCTTGACCCAACTCGGAAACCTCGCGAACACAAGCTTCCTCACCCTCTACCAGCGCTGGCCGTGGGCGCCGTTCCTGGTCAGTCCAGCCGGCATCATCCTGTCCTTGTGGCTCACGCGCCGATTCTTTCCCGGGTCTCAGGGAAGCGGCATACCGCAGGTCATCGCCGCCCTGTCGCAACGGACCGGCGACTCGCCCTCACGGCTGCTGTCGGTACGCATCGCGATCGGTAAAATCCTGCTCACGACCCTTGGGCTGTTCTCCGGCGCCTCGATCGGACGCGAGGGCCCGACGGTCCATGTCGGGGCATCGCTGACCGCCGCCGCCGGACGCCTGGCGGGCCTCAAACGACCCGGGCTCGAGCGCGCGCTTGTGATGGCCGGTGGCGCGGCCGGTATCGCCGCCGCCTTCAACACCCCCATCGCCGGCATCATGTTCGCGATCGAGGAGCTTGCGCGAGGCTTCGAGGAACACGCCACGGGGACCATCATCATAACCATCCTCATCGCCGGGCTTACCGCGGTCGCCCTCGAAGGAAACTACACCTATTTCGGCGTGACGCAGGCGGCGCTCGCGCCGCGTCAATGGCTGCTGGTGCCGACCTGCGGTATCGTCGGCGGGCTTGCTGGCGGGCTCTTCAGTCGGCTGGTGCTCGACCTCAGTCTGCGCCTGCGCGAGACCCTCGCGCGCTACCCCTACCGCATGGCCCTGGCCGCCGGTCTCTTGATCGCGATCCTGGGGACGCTCTCGCATGGCAACTCCTTCGGCACCGGTTACCCGCAGGCGCGGGCACTGGTCGTGGGCGGAGCCCATCTGCCCTGGGCCTTCCCGCTCACCAAATGGCTGGCCAGCCTCGTCTCCTACCTGAGCGGTATCCCCGGCGGCCTCTTTGCCCCGGCGCTGGCCACCGGCGCCGGCTTGGGGGCCGACATCGGCCGATTCTTCCCTGAGGCCCCGCTGCAGGCGGCGGTCATCCTGGGCATGGTGAGCTATCTGAGCGGGGTCGTGCAGACGCCCATCACCGCCTTCGTGATCGTCATGGAGATGACCGCCAACAACGCCATGCTGTTTCCGCTCATGGCCGCGGCCCTCATTGCCGCGCTGGTTTCCCGGCAACTGTGTCGGGAAGCCATCTATCAGGGCTTGGCCGCCCGCTTCGCGGCGCGCGCCGAGGACAAGACGATCTCGGCCAAGGACTACGATGGCCCCGCCTAAGGGCTCGCGCGTACGCCTCATCGCCGGACACTGGCGCGGGCGACTGCTGACCTTTCCCCCGGAACCCGGTCTGAGGCCGACACCCGACCGCGTACGCGAGACACTCTTCAACTGGCTCGGCCCCTGGCTCCCCGGGGCCCGCTGCCTGGACCTCTTCGCCGGCTCCGGGGCGCTCGGTTTCGAGGCCTTGTCGCGCGGGGCGGCCAGCGTGACCTTGGTGGAGACCAACCCCGAGGTGGTCGCGGCCTTGCGGGAAAACCGGGAGAGGCTCGGCTGCGAGGCGCAGGTGGTGGCGTCCGGCGCGCTTGCCTTCCTGGCCACCCAACACGCAGGGGCGTTCGATGTCATATTTCTCGACCCACCCTTCGCGGCCGGGCTCCTGGTCGATGCCTTGACCACGATCCGCGCGCGGTGCATCCTCGCGGGGACAGGGCTCGTCTATATCGAAAGCGCGGCCGCCGATGGCTTCGATCTGCCGCCCGACCTGCAATGGCACAGGCGCGGGCGGGCGGGCAACGTCGCCTTCGGTCTGGCCGCGCCCACGTCGTGAGGGTTGTCCGTGACCACCGTCGTCTATCCAGGGACATTCGACCCCTTCACCAATGGCCATGCCGACATCGTCAAGCGCGCGGCGGCACTCTTTCCGCGCGTGATCGTGGGCGTGGCGGCCAACGCCCGCAAGGCGCCCCTGTTCGCGCTTGCTGAACGGGTGACGCTTGCCGAGCAGGCTCTCGAGGGGGTCTCGGGAGTCGCCGTCATCGGCTTCGATACCCTGCTCATGGACTTCATCCATCGCCACAGGGCAGAGGTCATCGTGCGCGGACTGCGCGCGCTCTCGGACTTCGAATACGAATTTCAGATGGCGGGCATGAACCGAAGGCTCGACCCGACGATCGAGACCCTGTTCCTGCCGGCGGCCGAACCCGATGGGGCGCTATCGTCCTCCTTTGTCAAGGAAATCGCGGCCTTAGGGGGCGATGTGGGGCCATTCGTCCATCCGGCTGTGAAGGCTGCATTGACGGCGGCGTTGCGGTAGACTTGCTCCCCTATTGAGGAGGGCTGCCATGGCCTTGATGATCACCGACGACTGCATCAACTGCGACGTCTGCGAGCCGGAGTGCCCGAATGGGGCGATCTCCCCGGGCGAAGAGATCTATCGCATCGACCCAAACTCATGCACGGAGTGCGTGGGTCACTACGACACCCCGCAATGCGTAGAGGTTTGTCCGGTCGACTGCATCCCCAAGAATCCCGATCGGGTGGAGAACAAAGAGTCCCTGTACGAAAAGTACCTGGCACTGACCCGTAAGACCGGCTGATCGCCGATGGCGCTCTTTCGTAAGACGTCAGGCGACAAGAGCGAGAAACCGGGGGTCTTCGCCCGCCTTGGCGAACGCCTCGCCGCCACCAGACGGGCCCTGAGCGACAACGTCGGCGAACTGTTGAAGCGCAAGCGCGCTCTGGATGCGGCGCTGCTCGAAGATTTGGAGACGGCGCTCATCACGGCCGACCTCGGCGTGGATACGGCCACGGCAGTCATGAACGACATCACTCGCCGCGTGTCCCGCAAGGAGCTCGATGACGCTGACGCCGTCTATGGCGCCTTGCGCACGATCCTCTACGAGATCGTGCAACCCTGCGAAAAACCCTGGCCCGCCACCCACAAGCCCGAAATTGTGCTCATGATCGGCGTCAATGGCGCCGGCAAGACCACCACCATCGGCAAGCTCGCGGCGCGACTACGGGGCGAGGGCCGTTCAGTACTGCTTGCGGCTGGCGATACCTTTCGTGCCGCGGCCATCGAACAGCTCGGCGAATGGGCCAAACGCTCGGACGTGGCGATGATCAGCCAGCCGCGCGGCGCGGACAGCGCAGCGGTCGCCCACGATGCCCTGCAAGCGGCGCGGGCGCGTGGCGTGGACGTGCTCCTTATCGATAGCGCCGGCCGCCTGCACACACAGACCGGACTGATGGACGAACTCGCCAAGATCAAGCGCACGCTAGGGCGCCTCGATGCACTCGCCCCCCATCAGATCATCTTGACCCTGGACGGGGGCATAGGCCAGAACGCCGTGACGCAAGTCGAGCAATTCCACAAGGCCGTGGGGGTCACCGGCCTCTGCGTCACCAAACTCGACGGGACCGCCAAGGGCGGCGTCGTGTTCGCACTCGCCAAACGCTTCGGGCTGCCCATCTATTTCGTGGGGGTAGGTGAATCCGTCGACGATCTGCGCCCCTTCGACGCCCGCTCCTTCGTCGACGCAGTCCTGCCGGCGGAACTCCTCAGTGATCGAGCTTAAGCACGTCTTTAAACGCTATCCGCTGGGAACGGAGGCCTTGAGCGATGTCGGGTTTACGCTCGCGAAAGGCGAGATGGCCTTCCTGACCGGACCCTCGGGGGCCGGCAAGAGCACCGTGCTGAAACTCATCTGCCTGCTCGAGCGGCCCACGCGCGGTCAGATCACAGTCAATGGACATGAGCTCGTGCGACTGCCTACGCGGCGGCTGCCCTACTTTCGGCGCCAGATCGGCGTGGTGTTCCAGGATAACCGCCTCTTGAACGAGCGCACCGTCTTCGACAACGTGGCCTTGCCGCTCGTGGTGGCGGGCATGACGGGAGATGAAGTCCGTAAGCGCGTGCTCGCGGCCCTCGACAAGGTGGGGCTCAGGGGCCGGGAACGGGGCTCTCCGCTGGCCTTGTCCGGCGGCGAACAGCAACGCGTGGGTATTGCTCGCGCGCTGGTCCACCGCCCACCGCTGCTCATCGCCGACGAGCCGACCGGCAATCTCGATGCGGCCTTGTCCGACGACATCATCGACCTGTTCCGCGAATTCAATGACCACGGGGTCACGGTCCTGATCGCCACTCATGACCTGCGCCAAATCGATCGCCTGAAAAAACGCGTGATCCGTCTGGGCGCCGGGCACATGCTGGGGGCGGCATGAAGGCCTACTTCACACGTCACGCGCAAGTCTTCATGAGGACCCTCGGCGACTTCGCGCGCAGCCCCACGCCCACCGTGATGACTGTGATGTTAATCGGCTTGACCCTGGCCTTGCCGACCGGTCTCTATGTCGGACTCCTGAATTTGCAAAGGCTGAGCCAGGGGTGGCGGCCGCACGGCTCGCTCTCGGTCTACTTGAAGAAGGGCGGCGCCGACCGCGAGGCGGTGGCCACCATCCGCCGCGTCCCGGGGGTCGCCACGGTGCGCTATGTCTCGCCCACCCGGGGCCTGCGGGAGTTCAAGACCGCGTCGGGACTCAGGGGCATGGGCCTCTTCGGCCGGCACAACCCTTTGCCAGGCGTCGTCATCGTCGCCCCGGCGCGGCCCGGACCCCACTCGGTTGCGCTGTTGGCCACACGACTGAGGGGCCTGCCCGATGTCACGCATGTCCAGTCGAACCTGGTATGGGTTGAGCGTCTGGATGCCGCGCTGGCCGTCGGGCGGCGCCTGGTGACGCTCCTCGCCGCGACCCTGGGCCTGGCCCTCGTCTTGATTCTCGCCAACACGACCCGCGCAACGGTGGCAAGCCGTGGCACCGAAATCTCGGTCATTCGCTTGGTCGGGGGAACCAATGCCTTTATTCGGCGTCCCTTCCTCTATATCGGCGCGTTGACCGGGGGCTTGGGGGCACTGTGTGCACTCCTGGTCCTTGAGGTGGGTCTGATCGCGCTGGCGGGGCCGGTGGCGGCCCTGAATCGCGCCTACGGGGCCCATTACCGCCTCGCCGGCCTAAGTCTCAGACAGGCCCTGGCGCTGCTGGTTCTCGGTGCTTCGCTCGGCTGGCTTGGGGCGCGCATCGCGGTCGCCCGGGCGCTGCGCCAAGGCGAGATCTGAGACCCAGCCGCCCGCCACCGGAACTTTTTACGAGGATTAGCACTCTCAAGCCGAGAATGCTAAAATTCGTCCCAGTCGAGAGGGGGTCGGACAATGACTACACAAACCTTACCAGTCGCCGTCAATATTGCCGCCGAAGGCGGGCTCTCGCATTACATGCGCCTCGCCAATGCCGCACCCCTGCTGGACGCCGAACAGGAACGGCAGCTGGCGATCGAGTATCGCGAGCACGATAATCTCGAGGCCGCGCGGCAGCTCGTGCTGTCCCAGCTCCGTTACGTCATTCGCGTTGCCCGCGCCTTCGCAGGATATGGTCTGCCGCAGGCCGATCTCATCCAAGAGGGCAATATCGGCCTCATGAAGGCCGTCAAGCATTTCGATCCGGCGCACGGCGTGCGCTTGGTGTCGTTCGCCATTCACTGGATACGCGCCGAAATCTACGACTACATCCTGCGCAACTGGCGCATCGTCAAGGTCGCCACGACCAAGGCCCAACGCAAGCTGTTTTTCAACCTCCGCCAGTCACGCGCCCGTATCGGCTGGATGAACGAGAGCGAGATCGCGAACCTGGCGACGGACCTCGATGTACCGACCGAGACCGTCAAAGAGATGGAATCGCGCATGGCCAGCACGGACGTGCCCTTCGATGCACAAGACGAGGGCGATGAGGACGAATTCCGCTCGTCACCAGCCGGCTATCTCCAGGACATGCGCTACAACCCGGAGAGCCTGCTGACCCGGGCCGACACCGAAAGCTCGCAACAGGATAGCCTGCAACACGCACTCGTGGCCCTGGATGGACGCAGCCAGGACATCATCCGCAGACGCTGGCTCGCGAACGAGAAACCGACCTTGCATGAATTGGCGCAGGAATACGGGGTGTCCGCCGAACGCATCCGCCAGATCGAGAAAAAGGCCCTCGATACCATGAAAGGCTTTCTGCAGCCTGCCGAGCCCGCCTGAGCGGTCACGCCGCCGACGGAATGCGGCGCGCGGGATTGCCCAGGACCGTGGAGTCGTCCGGGACCGGCTGCACCACCACCGAGCCCATGCCGACGATACAATTGGCGCCCACATTGGCGCCAACGACCGCCGCCTCTCCGATCCAGGTGTTGGCACCGATGGTTACGCGTTCGACCACATCCCGACCCCCGACGCCGCAAGCGGCGCTCCCGTGGTAATGAAGACCCGAGGTGATGGATACGCGGCTTGCGACCCTTACCCGGGGACCGAGATCCACCAGACCTATGATGCAATACGCCCCGATCCCGGCGCCGGCAGAGACCCGCGCGCCGCGCTTCGAGAAATAGCTGCCGAAATGGATCGTCGCGCCGGGCTCGAAGAGCGCCAGCGTGCGTCCATAAAAGGCTGCGCGCGCGGCGTTGCCCACGGCCCCCGGCACCAGGGCCAGCGCCTGACCGCCCCAGACGAAGCCCTCGTCCGACCGACCCCAGACGGAAAGGGCCAAGGCGGGCAGCGCAATAACGGTCCCAAGCCCCGCAAGCAGCGCCCGCAAGCCCTCCTTTAGACCATTAGCCATATCAAAACACGTCGAGACAGAAACCATCCACGGTGTCCGGCAGGTCGGTCACATCGGAACGCAAAGGCGCCAGCAGGAGCCGCAGCTTGCGCGGAGCGGCGCGGAATCCGAGGCGCCTGAACACCTCCTGATCGCCACAGCCCGTATCCGGCACCATGACCGCCTGCGCGCCCTCGGCAAGCACCGAGCGCAGCACCGTATCGACGAAGGCCGTGCGCGCCGAAGACTCCAGGCGCCCGAGCGCGAGCGCCTCCACATAGGCATTCAGACCCACCTGCCCCGACACGACCGGGAGCAAGGACATGCTTATGAGGCCCGTGACGGCGCCATCACTCTCGTAGACGTAGGTCTTGACCCGGGGTCGGCCCCGCAGAGAGAAATCGATATCCTCGCGCTCCACCACGTGGGCGAGCGGTGCGCGAGCAGCAGCCGCTGACAGCAGCGCGAACGCCGCCCCGTCGTCGCTGGGTGCATAAGGTCGCACATGATCCCTATCGCTCGACCCAAGACGACTCGCCACGATGGCTCCCGTCCCCGCGAGATAGCGAAAGTTGTGCGCGGCGCGCACGGGAAGCCCGCGCGCCCCGAACGCCCGTGCCACCGTCTGATTGGCGGGCGTCCCGGCGACCGTGATGGCGGTGTAGACCTCGTAGCCGCGGTCGCGCGCGCGGTCCACCATGAGCCCCTGTTGGTGATCGCTCAGACGGTGACGCCGGAAATGGCTGGAAACGGTGAAGAAGCTTGCGAACACGGCCTTGTAGATGCGCCCGTGGACCCGCAGGCGCATCGGCACGAACGCGAGATAAGAAGCGAGTTCGCCATTCTTGGCGCGCAGCCCCACCGCCATGGTCGGATCCGCGGTAGGCCTCATGATATGCATGGCCAACAGCTCCCGTTCGTAGAGCCAGCATGGCGGTGTCCAGTTCGCGCGCATAAGCGCGCTCACTTCATCCAGGTCAGGGTTCACCACCTCATCGAAAGACTCCATGGGCTGAATATTCATAAGCGTCACCGGGGCCAGCTTGCGCCGAACCCGCTCCTCCTGTCGCAGACGATAACTTATAACGGCAATCGCGATGGGGCCTAGAGACGGCTCACCGCGTTCTCAACCAGCTCCTCGGCACGCTCGAGCCCGTGCTGGCAAAAACACGCATACAGCAAGCGCTCGAGTCCGAACGCGGCGCACCCCGTATGGGCGACATCACCCTGAGCGGTGATCTCGAATCGATTTCCAAAAAACCGATCGTGGTAATTGAAGGACGCGCACGCGATCGAAGTGCCCGGCGCCACATCCACCTGCAACTCATATTTCAGGTCATAGGCGAGCTGAAAAAAACGCAGGGACGGGAAATCGTTCGCAAAAAACGGGTCGCAGGCAGTCTCGAGGCGCGCCGATAGATCGAGGAGATCGACAAGTCTCCACACAGCGTTTATAGCCGCCTCGCGCGCGCCGAGCACCGCCTCACGGTCGCCGAGCCATACGATCTCGCGCATCGAAAACTCCCATAGGCGATCAAGGCCCGTGAGATTCTTCGACTCATACCGGAAACATCGCCCGTGCCCGGTAAAAGCCGAGACCGTCCTCACGGAAAGGCTTTGCCCCATGAGCGCGCCGTAGGTGTGATAACACACGGCCGGCGACAGGCAATACTCGGGGGGCGCAAGCTCCCTTATGTCCTCGAACGTGGGACTCTCCCCCTGACGATGGCGCTTCCCAAAACGCTCGATCGCCTCGAAATCCTCCTTCAGGTGGACCGCGAAGGTGACGGAATGGGAAAACGAGCCGAAGTAACCCGCGCGCCTCAGCCAATCGCTCGGAACGAGCGAGTTATAGGACTGAGGGACAGCGCGAAAATCGCGCACCGCGAGACGCTCTAGGGCTGCGTCCAAGCGGCCCAGGAGCCGCATGAACGCACCGCTACGGCCGACCACCCCGGACCCGCCGGAGGTCCAGACATCACCGCGAGTCACAAGCTGGTCGTAAGCGGTCAGCACGAAATCACTCACCTCGCGTGTCCGATCGCGCAGAACCCGCGGCGTCACGGCGAGCCGCTCGCCCTGCATCTTTCCGATCAAGTGCTCGAGCTTGGCGGCGACATCGCCGTTGGCACTAGGACCTTGCAGATCGACTTCCAGACAATTGGAGTCCTGCCGGTAACGAGACTTCAGGATCGACGTATCACAATAGCACGCGCGCTTGGATATCTCCGTGCACACATCCGGTGGAAGGTTGGCGGGCAATGGAATGGCGAGAGTTTCCATACCGAATTCATCCTTGATTTGAGGCCATCGCCCGACATCCGTGTCGAGCATGGCATTGACGCTACCGGAGCGATCAAGGCCCGTCAATCAGCCGCGGCCGGCGATCATGGGCAAGGCGCCGGGTTGCTCTGGCCATCCAAGGCCCACGAATAGTCCCGCTGGTTGCCGGCGGCATCGACAAAAGTGACGGCCGTGGACGGTGGCAATGGCGTCGGCACCTCGCCCTGCCAGGTACCACTGGAGCCTATGGAGAGCGCAGCCCCGTCGGCGCTCGCCGCGGTCACTCCGGAAAGATCCTGCCAACTCCCGGCGAGCAGGACGCCTCCCAGAGTGGGCTGGATCACGGACAGACAGGCGAGCGGCGGCGTGTTGTCGACGGCAAGCGGCCCATCGTAGGACGCAGTCTCCCCGGCCGCGTCATCGGCGCTCACCGACAACACATGAGTACCATCGGCGAACGCCTTCGTGTTCACCACGAAGGCGAAGGCAGGCGCCGCCGTCAGGGTCTGGTAGGGCTTGTGATCAATAGCGATCGTGACCGCGACGGGCAAGCCGTAGGGGTCGCTTGTGGATCCGCTTATCGTCACCGACCCATGCGTCCAGGCGGGCCACGGCGACAACGACAAGGAAAGGCTGCTACCGGGAAAGGTGGGCGCGGGCGCCAACCCGAATACGGGCGAGGTGGATTGCGCGAGCGTCTTGGCGTAGGCAAGAAGGGCCGCCGCATTGGGTCCCGGGAGCGCGTCGGCGGACACCGGCTTGGCCGCCGCGGCACTTTGCAGCAAGGCCTCGGCGATCCCCTGTCGATACACCGACGTCGACAAGGGCAGGGTGCCGAACCTCAAGGGGCCGTTGGCCCCCACGCCGTTCAGCACCCCGTCATAGCCGATATCGTCGGTCATGACGGACGCGGCGGACGCGGTCGTAGTGGCGTTCGCGCGCGCCAGGCGCGAAAACGCCGCGAGCACGAGGCCGTAGCGCAGGTCGACCCCGAGCGTCGGGGCGGTACCGACGTCTGCCGGCAACACGGGCTGCGTGGTCGTGGGGTCGAAGCCTAACCAGCCAACAAAGGCGCCCCGGGCCTGCGCCGCAGCCGCGGGGACGTCAGTGCCCTGGCCCCGGAGATAGCCGTCATAGGCGACCATGGCCGTGGTCAGGGGATCGACCGCCACCTGGACGCCACTTCCGTTTTGGTAAGAAAAGATGCCGCGCAAGACACTGGATGTCACAGTGGCGCCGCCCGCCCCGACATAGGAGCCACCGCTTGCGGAAACCTCGAGCGTCGCATCAAGACTTTGGACTTCCAGCGCAAAGCGGCCGCTGTCATCCGTGCGCGTGGCACCCAAAGGGCCTTCCGGACCCGTGATTGTGACTGATGCGCCCGCCACCGGACCGCCGCTCACCACATAACCCTCGATCAAGCCCGAAGGCAGGGCGGTGGGCGACGCCGGGCTGCCCAAGCGACACCCATTCAGAGCCAGGCCCGCAACAATCATCCAGAGAGTAGGATTTCTCGTGTTCAAAATAGCCTCCAGAGAACGGTCACACCGAACATCGATATATGTGTCGGGAAACCGGTTTGCGCCGTGATCCCTATGGACCACGAACGGTTAAGGGGGATACTCGCGCCGATACCGAGATCCCAATCGCTTTGCGAACGATCTGGGTAGGCGCCCACCGCGTAGCCATCGCGATTCAAGCGCAGCCGATCGTCGAAGCGATAGCGCGTCACACCCGCGCCTATTCCGAGCCAAGGCCGAAACGTGTAGCTGAACGGGACGCGGTGCTCCCACAAGACCAGCCCACCCCACGCGCGTCCCCGCTCCAGCAATCCGCCGGATCCAGGCCGCGTCGCGAATTGGCCCGCTGTCAGATCGACCAGCCACCGCTGCCCCACATAGCTCTCGCGCGTCCATTGACCGGCAAACTGCCACCCGAGAGCTGTTCCCGTCGGCGACGACGCCGGCACGAGGCCCCCCAGGAGACCCCCGCCCACGGACAGGCGCCACGCGCTGCCGGAGACCGGAAGCCCTAAGGCCACGGCCAGCCATCCCATCTTCATCCATGCCTTCATCACGACCCCTTTTGTGTTTGGACATAAGCGTTCTGCGCCGGGGCATAAAGAATCCGGCGCGGGGCGCGCCCGAAGGCCGCCGCATTCAGAGTGGTCGTGCCCACCTGCCCGAGCGCCGCCGCCTGCGCCGAACCCTGCGCCGCGGCCGACCCGATGAGGGCGTCGACACCCTCCACAACCGATGAGGCAAAGGCCGCGAGGACTGTCTTGCGGCGCCCCCCCACGACATAGGCCGGCAGGCCCGGGTCTCGATCAGCCCCGAAGGCCGCCGCGTCGAGCGGCACACGCCGACCGCGCGGCGTAATCGCTTCGTTTACGGCGATGCGAATGCGCCCCAAGGCACGCCCTTCCACCCGCCCCAAGAGCCGCGTGCCCATCGGTAAAACGCCCCACAGCCCCCGCACGGGCGACTCCACATGCAAAACGACCAGCATCGAATCGACATCGGTGACGCCGCGGCGTAGCGCGACCTCGATCCATGTGCCGGCGCGGATGCCGAGACCATGCGGCGCATCGGCCAATATCACCGGCCTGCCACGCGCCGGGACCATGGCAAACGGCGGCACCGCAGTCGGGTGCCTGACAGGCGCTCGCCGCATCGATGGCCGTCGTCGGCCCCCGGTCAACGCCAGTAGGCGATGAAGCATCGATGGCGCCGCCGGCCGCGCGCTCATGAGGCGATGCACGATGGCTGTCGGCGTGGGCATAGTCGCGATCACCATGACAGGCGCGCGGGCCCCAAGGTGGTCATGACGACCAAGTGCCAACGCCTCACAGGGCCCTGGGGCCGGACCAACGCCAACGCGCACGCTCTCCCGCTTGCCGCGGCGCTCGTGACACAACTCAGTGCCGCCGGAACCTGCCGCCAGCGGCGGCGACCACGATAGAGAACCGCGCTGTCGACGGCGTCCGGCAGACCACTCGTTTGCGAAAGCGCAAAGCCGAGGATGACGCGGCGCGGCAAGAGCCACATACGTCGCACCCGCAACACCGCAACCCTTGCGCCCTGCCTCAATACCACACGCTTGCGGATCGTGACCCGCGGGACGGGCCCGAAGGCCGCGTAGGCCATGGCCATGGCCCAAGGCGAGGGGGGCGTGGGACGCGACACCATCGGAGGCTTGAGAGTCTTAGGGCGCCGAAAAAGGATGTCACTCGTATAACGTCGTCCGCGGGCGCTCGTGCAAACGAGCAAAGACACATAGAACCCTTGCCAATCCATGTATGCGTTCCCGCAATAGCGTCGCGCAAGACCGTGCGCCACGGTAATCAAGATGGCGCGCCGGCCAAGCCTCGCCGCGGAGAACACCGGGTTGGTAATCGCGAAGCGGGCCGCCTGCGCGCCATGGGGAAACACGAGACGCAAGCCGAGGTTGGGCACGATCGTGGCCGAAAGCGCACGGTAGGGTCGCAAAATCACCACGCGGGCGCGGGGCGCAAGGGGCCGCAAAAGGCTAGGCAAGTGGGCTGTCATAGGGGGTTGATTCCTTCGATGCGTAAGCCAGCGGTGTCGTGGCGACGGCGCGCCACGGCGGTCTCGGTCAAAAGGTAGGCGAAATGCTCACGGTAACGTCGCCCATTTGGTAAAACGACATGGAGGGTTCCCTGCAGGCGCACCAGGAATTCCCGTGCGCCCTTACGCACCACGCGCGAGTGGCCAGGGTTCTTGGCGAAGCTGAGCCACGAGCGCATACGCGCCGCGCGGATCCGCGCGAGATAGGCCGTCTTGCGAAGTGCGGCTACGGTGCTGCTTCGGAGTGCGGGCGCCATCATATCCAGGGCCTCGATATAGTCCGGGACCACGGTCGCGGCATTCGCGCTCAAGTAGTCGCGGAGGAAGCGCATGGATGCCGCCATAACCTCGCGACGCGACCTATGAACGGCGCCGAGCCATTGCATGCGCCCGAGAACGGCTCCCGAGCGGTCGATGGCGATTATGGGCGGCGTGCGCCACACGGCTGCGACCGCAAGCACCACGAACGCGGCGGCCGCACAGGCGAACAGCGCCCAGCCAAGAAGCGCATAGCGCGCCAGACGCTGCATCAAGAGTCCCCGGGGGCCGTGGCGGCCCCACGCCTCAGCGTCGCGAAAAGTCATCGGATTGATCATTGCTGGGTGGCCCGTCGTATTGCGGATTGAGGTAGTTCGTATGCACGGCGCCGCCGTCCAGGCCGCTTGGGATGAAGTCCGGATCGCGCGGCACATGCAGCTCCGGCATGCGCCGCGGGGGCACCGAAAGGACATCCTCGTCTGGACCGTAGAGGTAGTAGTTGACGGCCCGCGCGGTCCCATGACCGACGCCCATGGCAAGCGTCGCACCAACCGAGGACAGCCCCCCTAGGTAGGGGGCCAGTAAGGGCTGGGCGGCACCCGCGTTCTCGATAAGCCCTGCCGTAATGTAAGGAGCGGCGAGCAGCACGGCACACAAGATCATGTTTAGAATGGTAAAAAGCATGTGCGCATACACGGTCATGTAAGCCGCCGGCCCAAGCAGCCCTTCGAGATCGGCCACGGCGTGCGTGAACAGCGGCGAGAACACGGCAAGCAAGAGGGCTTGCACGACGGGCCAAAGAATGAAGAACCCCATGAGCTTTACAAAACCACGCACCAGAGAGAGGGTCCGGCTCAGGGCAAGCGGGATGGCGATGAGCCCATAGAGAAAGGCAAACTCATACCCTATCGCCTGGGCGATACGCAGCAGCGCCTCGAGGAAGGTGGTCATAACAAGGGTCGTGTAGTAGATAAAGATGGTCGCAAAACGCAAGGGCAAGGCGTTGATCTCTTTGAGGGTGCCCCACACGCCGCTCGGACCCTTGGCGGCGATGTCGAGCAAAGCCGCCATCTGCTTGGCCACCGCCCGCAGCGATCCTATGCGACCCATGGCCGCGTACAAGGCGTTCAAGTAATGAATGAGCAGATTGCCGGCCGCGAAATACGCGACCAGCACGACACCCCATACGGCGATGTCGCGGATCGCGCGGGCAAGCTGCCCAAATCCCGACACAGAATCCATCTGTGCCTCGAGTAGCCGCGTGTACAGGGCGATCACAAACAGCGATGGGGTGACCGTGCGCACCAAGACGTCCGCCACCGGGGCGGCGGCCCGATACACGCTGCCAGGCGCCAAGTACGCCAAGAGATGAGCTACGAGCGATGCGCTAGTCATGGCTTCCTCCAAAGGCTCGATACAGGGATGCCGCCTCCCGCGGCAGGTGACGCGCATTGCGTCGTTCGGCGGCCCGGCGTATAGCTCGCCGCTCCCGCGAGCGCGCACGAACGGCCGCCAGGTCCGCGAGGGTCGCAGTCGAGCGCGCGGTGACCTCGCCGCTCGTACGCATACCGAGACTCGTCGCCGAAAGCCGTGCATCGCGCCGCACGCCGCGCCGCAACCAACGCAGGCGCGCAAGCCGCCCGAAACGATGCGCTTGTTGGCGCAGATAGCCGCCGTAATCACCCGCGTTATCCGCCGCCGCGCCCGTGTCTGCGAGCAAGGCCCTGAGGCCCTGCGGCAGACCGTGGGGCAGGCCACGCTCCTCGTAATGCACGAGATCCCCGTTGGCGATCGCCCGCGCGTCGCGATTTGCCTCGCGCAGGGTCGCTTCGACGGTCTGTAGCCTGCGTACTTCGCGCAAGGCCGTCCGGTAGATCGCCAGCGTCTGATCCAGGAGACTGACCAACTCCGCGTGGACTGGCGGATCGAAGGTGACATCGCCCACACCAAGGAAGGCCCACGCGGGCGCAATCGCGGCCACCCACAAAACAAGCCCGACACCCAAGCGGCTCATGGCCCCTCCTCCAGATACCGGGCCAGGCGCGCGAGAGGATCCGACAACTCCGTGCCCAGCTGCTCCTTGCGCGCCAAGCCCGCCGGGGTGGTATCGGCCAAGGCTAGGAGCGTGCGCGGGAAGGTCAATCGCAAACCGAAATACTCAGGCCCCACGGATCGAATCGCCGGGCGCCAGGGAAGATTCAGGGGAAAAGGCAGGCGCTTCCAAAGCTCGAGCGCCCGCTCCGGCATCCCAATACGAGTGGCGATTTCCTCCCAGCCATCGTTACGGTAGAGGAGCGACCTCAGCGGCATGGAATTGACGATCTCTTTTTCCATGAGATCGATCTCAGCGAGCCCCTGTGTGACGATATCGATAGCCGCCGCTTCCTTGCGCCCCATGCGGGCGATCTCCGATACGAGGCGCGCCAAGACCGCTGGGGCATGGGCCACGAAACGATGGATTTCGTCGAGTAGGACGCGGGCCTGATTGCGGTTGGCAAAGGCAAGATTCAGGAAGCGCAGGCACAGAAACACGAGATAGAAGGTGAGCAATTTCGGGCTCGCCCTATCCACATCCCTCAAATCGACGCCGCATATACCCGGGCTCAGCTGGACATTGTCTGGCCCCGCAAATATCCGCCCCTCTGGGGTTTCGAGAAAACTGTGCAGATTTGCGGCCATAACCTGCGCCGCGCGCCGCTGTTCCGGGATCACGTCAGTCAACCCTTCGAGAGACACCAAGAGATCGGATAAACCTGGATCGGTGAGGGACTCCATGCCATAAAGGCGCGTAAGCGCCGTGGCGCCGGCCGCTTGCTCATGAAAGTCGAGGAGCGTGCGGCCGTCGGTCAGGATGAAGGCCAAAATATTCATGGTGCCGGAAGCGAGCAGCGGGTCGAGGCCTCCCGCGGCCGCGCTCCGCGGGGGCAGAGGGTTAACTGCGGCCGTGCCCGGGTCGATCCTCGTATAGCGACCACCAAGCCCCTCGATCGCCCAGCGGTATGTGGAACCGATCTCCAGCACATACCAGTCCACGCCAAAAGGGTAGGTCTCGACCATGGACGCGACCTTGTCCACGCCCTTGCCCGCACCCGTCATCGCGACCGTGAAGCCATGCGCCACGACTTGGTGACTGTAATCGAAGTGGATCGGCTGGGAGGCCAGCCCTAAACGTAAGGACTCGGGGTAGTGGCAACCCTTGCGAAAGACCTGCGTTGGGGCCATGGCCGCTATCAGCGCGGCATGATCCGGCCGCCAGATCGGTGCCTGGTAACCTTGCCCAGGCTGAGATACCCGGAAAAATGGCAGCTGCACGAAGTCGTCGTCGCGCACGCGCCCACCCTTGCCCTGCAAGCCCTCCACGAGTCGACTCAAGGCAGCCGCCGGCACGCCCTCTATTTCCGCGCAAACCATGTAGGCGTTGCGGTGCACGCGCCAGTCGTGCTCGGCCACCTCCAGACGGAAGCCCTGCATCTCCTTGAGGACCGCCAGTTGCCGCTCCCGGCCCTTGTGGGCAAGACCGCCCTGCGCAAGCCTATCGGCGCGCTCCGAGGCACGCAGCGCCTGCTCGGTGGCGGCCGGCATGATGACCTGCGAGACGTGCAAGCTGATAGAGCCCGAGACGCTGGGGAGGATCCACGCGGCATCGACCTCCGGATAGAGGTGGAGATAGTACATGCGCACCAGTCGCCCATCGATGTCCAGGGCGCGCTTCTGAGGTTTTGGGGGCACCACCACCAGCTGCTCGGCAAGCGACAGCCAGGGATCGAAGGCCGCGAAGGGCGGGCCCAGGTCGTAGCTGCGCTGCACAAGGGCCGCGTATTCGTGAACCGTGGCGATGCGGCCGCCAGGCAACAGGGCGGCGAGCTCCGCCCCCAGCGCCTCGAGCTCCTCCGCGCGCCGGGCCTGGCCGTTCAAGGCGCGACGTACGCCCGCCTCCATCCGAGGCAGGCGCCCGACGATAAGCGCGACGGTATTCACAAGAAAGCAAGGGGCCAAATGGTCCGCGATCGCCGACCGCATAGCGGCCGCAAACGGGCTCTTGCGAGTCGCCTCTTCGTAATGCGCCATATAGTCACGCGCCGCGTCCGCGCGCCGCTCGCGCCACAAATGGAATTCCAACCAATACTGTTCCGGCAGGCGATCGAGGACCCTCTCTATCGTGGCCCATTCGCGATTACGGCCGACGCGGTCCTCGAATTCGCCATCGAGCCCGTCCCAAAGGATGGCCAGCGACGTAGCCCCGTCGCCGTGCGCGACCACGCTTTCACTCAAACCATGCGACCACGTATAAACGTCGCAATAACGACGTGCCCCTAAAGCCATAGCCCCTCCCGTGCCGCAATGCGGCGTTCGCGCCTTGACTGCCAATAGACGCGCACGAATGTCACGTCATCGCCGATCAGTGCCGCGGCAATTCCGAACGGCATCACGGCAATCGCCGCCAGCATCGCGGCCAAGCCCTCGGGGCTTGGTAAGACCACCGAAAATAGCGCCCCCGTCATGGTCGCCAGACCCGCAATGGCCGCTCCTAAGGGAAGTCCCAGGATGCGCGGGGGCGCGAGACGCTTGTTGAAGGCCATCACGCCCCCACCACCAAGGCCGCGATCCCATAGGCGCTCGCCGCAAGGACCAGTCCCAGGACGCTGCCGATGACGTAACTCTTGCCACGCTCGCCCTGCCCGATGGCAAAATATCCCGCTCCTATCAATATCCCTATGATTGCGAGGATGCTGACGATCAGTGCTATGACATCGGTTATCGCGTGTGCCCGCTCTTCAATCGTTATGCGCAGATCCGACCCCTCGGCGTATCCCGGCAGGCGCATGATGGCCATAGCTGCCGGGCTTACCGCGCACAGGAACAGTGATATCGGTATTTTCATTTCCGTGCCTCCGTTGATGGCAGGCACGATACGGCTAGCGAAGCGTTGGCGCTATTCGTTAAATGGAGGGGTTATACCGGAAATTCACGGGTAGCGGCACATTGAAGGGTCTTGCGCTCGCCATCGTGATCATGGGCGCGGACAAGCCGGCGCGAGGACGCGCTAGTGATGCCGCGGTGCGCGCAGACAACGCAAAATACCGATGACGACACAAGTATATAAAGGAACGTCGAAGTCGCGGAGACTGAGGCGCATAGACCGCTTTACACCATTAGAACGAAGGGGCCCCATACCACCCATTATTACAATCGCCTAAGCGCCTCGAATGGGGATCACGGCGCGCCCCCGAGGTGGGGTGAATGGACGCGGCACATGCTGGGGCACCCAGGCCTGCCCATAGACGACTTCGTAGGTGACGGGCAAGCGCCCGTCACGACGGAACGCCTCGCAGGCCTCTTCGAAGCGCTGATAGCGGGTCTTGCCGGTGAGCCCCTGAAAACGGCCCGCGGCGGCGTTGTGCGCTCCGATGCGCTTTAAGTCACGCAAGGCATCGCGCGGCGAGCCATAGGTAAGGGTATAGCGTTCGACATCAAGTACGGGATCGGCAAATCCGGCACCCACCAAGGTGTCGCCCAAGTCATGCATATCCACGAAAGTATGGATATGCGGGCGATCATCGACCTGCTCCCACGCAGCCCGCAACTCCTGCAATGTATCGGGCCCGAATGTCGCAAATGTCAACAGACCATCGGGCCGTAGCACACGACGGAATTCTGCAAAGGCGCGTGGTATATCCATCCATTGAAGTGCGAGGCTCGAATAGATGCAATCGAGCGCTTCTGAACGCAAGGGCAGTTCATGACCATCGGCCACCCACACCGGTGTCGGACGCCAGAGGCCCCGATGACGACGGGCGGCGCGCGCCATGGACAAGGCGATATCGCAGGCAAGGACCTGACTCTTGCGGAAGCGGCGGCGGAGGTGAGGGATGGCATAGCCGGTCCCGGTCCCCACATCGAGCAAGGTCACAGGCTCCGTGCGCAGCCACTGGAAGCGACTCAGAAGCTCATCGGCGACCTTGCGTTGCAAGACCGCACCCTCGTCGTAGCTGCGCGCGGCGCGGTCGAAATTGTGACGAATGGCGTCCTGGTTCAGATCAATCACGGAGGAAATCTCGTATGAGGGTGGCAACGGCATCCTCGGCGTTCAGGAAGGGCGCATGCCCACGGCCCGCCTCTTGAAGCCGTCCGTCCGGCACGAGACGCGAGGCGGCGCGCGCGGCCTCGATCGGTACGATGGTGTCAGTGGCCGCATGCACGAACAAGACCGGCACGCGGATCGATGGCAGGAGCGCGCGCCGATCGCTCCCCTCAAGGATCGCGAGTCCTTCGGCAAGCGCCGCGGCCTGCGGCATACCACCGTCTTGCAGATGGGCCATGAGGGCGCGGGTTTCCGCCCGTGCCCCGGGCCCCGCCTGCAGGGTCAGAAAACGTCGAACGGTGGCCGCGTGGTCGACCCTCAGTTGGTCGGCGAAGGCCTGCAGGACGGCGGGCTCGGTGCCGCACGGCCAGTCGGGCGCGCGCGCGAAACGCGGCGTGGCCCCGACGAGAACGAGCCGACTCACGCACTGCGGGTGACGGGCCGCCAGCGACAGGGCTACAAGCCCGCCAAGCGACCAGCCGAGCCAAACGTGAGCCCCTGGATGGGAAACGGCAAGGCGTGCGGCGAGCCGATCGGGGTCGAGTGCGCCGGGTTCATAGGGGGCCTCCCCGTGACCCGGGAGATCCAGGGATCGGGCGGGCACGCCGAGGGCCTGCTCCAAGCCCGCGAACACGCGTCGATTCAAGCCCCAGCCGTGAAGAAGAAACATCATCAGGTCGTGTCCCTAGGCAAGGTCGCGAGGGCCTCGAGCAGGCGGTCGACATCATCGGTGCCATGGGCCGCCGACAAGGCCACCCGCAGACGGGCGCTGCCTTGCGGGACCGTGGGCGGGCGTATGGCCGGGACATACAAGCCGCGATCTCGAAGGAAGGCGCTGGCCGCGATCGCGCGCGATGCCTCACCGAAGACCACCGCTTGGATGGCGGTGGAGGAGGGGAGCAATGGCAGGCCAAGGGCGGTGGCGCCCTCACGAAACTGACGGATGCGATCGAACAGCATCGCACGTCTGTGGTCGCCCGCGATGACGAGATCGAGGGCCACCTTTGCGGATGTCGCCAGGGCCGGCGGCAAGGCGGTCGTATAGATGTAGGGCCGCGCGCGCTGAATCAAAGCCTCGATGACGTCGCTATCGGCGGCAACGAAGGCGCCGAAAACGCCGAAGGCCTTGCCGAGGGTCCCCATGTGGATGAGGGTCGGATCGTAGCTCAGGCCATGGGCGGCCGGCGTGCCACGTCCGCTCGGACCCACCACCCCGAAGGCATGGGCATCATCCAATATGAGTCCTGCGCCGTGGGCCTGGGCGAGCGCCAGCAACGCCGGGGCATCGGCCATGTCGCCGTCCATGCTGAAGACGCCGTCGCTGACGATGAGACCGCCGGGACCCGCCGCCGCGAGTGCGGCGCGTAGTGCCCCCATATCCCGATAGCGATGCCTACGCGCGTGCGCGAGGCTTGCCGCGTCCAACAAGGAGGCATGATTGCGCCTATCCTCGAAGACGCCTCCGTGGCGCGGACACAAGGTGGTCAGAAGCGCCAGGTTGGCCATATAACCCGTGGAGAAGAGCAGCGCCCGGGGCGCGCCCGTAAAGGCGGCCAGGGCGTCTTCGAGCTCATGGTGAGCGCTGGTATGACCCCCGAGCAGGTGTGAGGCGCCGGCGCCGGCGCCGTAGCGCCGGGCCCCCGCGCACAAGGCCGCCACGACCCCCGGATCGCTGGCGAGGCCTAGATAGTCATTGCTCGCGAAGGACAGCAATGTCTCGTGCCCGACCTCTATCACGGGGGCCTGGGGAGATGTGCGGATCTCGCGGCGGCGCCACAGGTCCCGGGCGCGGGCACGCGCGAAGAGCGGCTCCAATAGGCTTGCAAAGGGATTCCCTGCCATCGACTCAGGTCTCGATTCTCGAAGCGCAAGCATACGTGGCGGCGCGCGGCCGATAAAGGTTGGAGCGACCTAAGGACCGTTGGATCAGTGCCGGCCCTGGAATATCGTCCAAGCGCCGGAGCATCCTGGGAGGACTACGATCATGATCAGGACACTTGCAATGGGGGGTTTGATGGCAGGCGCGGTCGTTGTGCCCGCCTGGGCGGGCATAGGTCTAAGCGTCGGCGCGGGCACCTTAGGGGTGGGCGCCACGCTCTCGCTCCCGCTGGTAGCGGATAGGCTCGATGCGCGACTACTCGCCAACGACGGCCGCCTCACACGCCGCGAAACGACCCAGGGGCTCAACTACCGCGCACGCGCGCGCTTTCGTAATGCGGCCCTGCTCGCCGATGTCTATCCCTTCCGCGGTGTCTTCCATTTCACGGCCGGCGTCTATTACGACGACAATCGCGTCGATCTGAGCGCGACCCCGGTCAACGGCTATTACGACATCAGCGGCTACAGCATACCCGCGTCCGCGGTCGGACCGATCACCGGCAATGTGACGTATCAGCGCTTCGCGCCCTATCTCGGGCTGGGCTTGAGCAATGACGCGCGGATGCGGGCTGGTTTCGCCTACGCCGTGGATCTGGGTGTCCTATGGGATCGGCCGACGACCACCTTGAACGCCCCGGGGTCCGCCTCCAACCCAGCGGTGGCCGCCGAAATCGCGTCTGTCCGCGCCCAGATCCAGCATCAGGCCCGCCGTCTGCGGGCCTATCCGGTCGCCTCGTTGAGCATCGGTTATCGCTTCTGAGCCGCCCCACCCCCCTGCAACTCGGCCTGCACGAAACGAGCGAGCACCGGAGTCAAGGGACAATGCGAGGCCTGGCGCCACGCGAGGCGTGCGCGCCGGGTATGTCCCCTCCGGGACTCCACGATCCCCTCGCCCACCCACAGGGAACCGTCTCCAGGAAATCGCTTGAGGCCGCTGCGGTAGGCGGAAAGCGCCCCGGCTTGATCCCCGGCGCGCAGACGGGAGGCGGCCAGCAAGGCCCAATAAGAGTGACTGGCCGCGCCCAAGGGCTGCGCGCGCCCAAGGGTGCGGGCTGCATCCGCCGGCCGACCGCGCCGCAGATCGACCTGTGCGAGCAACATCACCGCTGGCAGCGCATGAGGATGGGCGTGCAAGGTGGTCCGTAAGATGTGGCGGGCGCCACGCAGATGCGCCCCCTGGATATCGAGGGTCGCCAGCAGCAGTGCCGCCCGCAGACTCGTCGGACGGGCACGCAGTGCCGCGCGCAAGGCCGCGCGCGCCTGCGCGGTGTCCCCGGCCTGCAAGGCCTGCACGGCGCGACGGTAGGCGCTCTGCGCCTGCTCGACCGCCGTCAAGGGCTTCCGATGCCGGGATATGGCGGCAGATCCGGCTCGTGTCCTACGCGTGACCCTATGCGGTGCGATCGGCGGGTGGGCGGCGGAGACGAAGGCGCGGGAAGGGACAGGCTTCACAACCGATCTTGCGCGCGCACCGGCCGGTGACGCCTTAGTCTTGGGCGGCGCGACGGCCACCGGCGCTACGCGCACCCCCTTCGGGGGCGCGACGGAGGCGTGGACGACCCTGGCGGCCGGGGCGCGCGCGGGCCCGCGCCCGACCACCCAGGCTACAAGCACAGCGATGGCGACGATTGCCACCGCCAGCAGCAGCCATGTCGCGCGCGGGACCCCCGAGCGCTCGGGCGATTCGGGCGCAGCGCGCAGATCGGTCAGCACCGGGCGCGACTGTGATGCTTGCTCGTCGCGCTCACGGGCCTCGAGATCACGCAGGACTTTATTGATGAGACTCATCGACGCCCCCAGGGCAGGAAACCAAAAAGGCCCGCATGACCGCGGGTGGCCTCGGTGTCAGCGCAGGCAAGCCGCATATGCCGGGCCCGCACCTGCGCCGACCCTTCACCGTAGGCGACCATGAGCGATTTATGGGCGAGGATGTTGGCGAGCCGCGGGACGCCACCCGACGCCCGGTAGAGGACACGCAAGGCGCCCTTCCCAAAAAGCGCAGGGCCTTCGTAGCCCGCCACATGCAGCCTGTGCCGCAAATAGTCATCCGTGTCGGCCAGTGACAAAGGCGCAAGACGGCAGGAGAAGGCGATGCGTTGGCGCAATTGGCGAACTTGCCGCTCCTCGAGGCGCACGTCGAGCTCCGGTTGGCCGAACAGCACGATCTGCAGGAGCTTGCGTTTCTCGGTCTCGAGGTTGCTGATGAGCCGCAGAGACTCCAGCGTCTCCATGGGCATCGCCTGGACCTCATCCAGACAGAGGATCACGCGGCGCCCTTGCGCGCAGCTTGCAATCAAATGTTCGCTCAGGGCGCGCATGAGGGCATGAGGGCTGGCGCCAGCGACCGCCGGGAGCCCCAATTCGGCAGCGATGGCCTCCAACAGCGCGACGGACTCGAGCGCGGGGTTAGGAATATAGGCCGTGATAAATTCCGGGTCGGCGGCAAGGACGGCGAGAAACTTGCGGCAAAGAAGCGTCTTACCCGTACCCACTTCGCCCGTCACTTTCAGAAAACCCTCGCCCATACGCACGGCGGCGAGCAACATATTCAAGGCTTCTTGGTGGCGCGCATGGGCAAAATAGTACTCGGTATCCGGCGTAAGCCCGAAGGGAAGTTCGCGAAGCCCGAAGTAGCGCTCGTACATTTAATGTCCCGTTATGCGCGTAATCTGCCTCTGGGCGCGCGACAGCTCCTGCCGCCACGGCTCACCTAAGTTCACGACCGTCGGCTTCAGAAGGATCACAAGTTCCTTCTTGACCCTCACCACCTTTTTATCCTTGAAGAGATTCCCGAGGATCGGGATGTTGCCGAGCAAGGGCACCGTGGCATTGTTGTTCGTCGACCCTTCTTTCATCAAGCCGCCGATGACGATCACCTGGCCACTCTGCGCGCGCACCACCGAATCCGACTCCTGGATGGAGCTTGAGGCAAGCGGCAGATTGAAGGCCTGCCCCGAGACGCTGAACTGCTGATTGATCTGCGTGACTTGGCTCACCGAGGGGTGGATGTAAAGAACCACCGATCCATGACCATCGATCTCGGGTGTCACATCGAGCGCGATGCCTGAGAAGAACGGTGAAAGCTCGACAGCCGGCGTGCTGACGGGAGAGATACCGACCAGAGACTGGGTGTTCGTGACCCCGGTCACGAAGAACTGGTCGCCTCCGACCTTAATGACGGCCTTCTGTTCGTTCATCGTAGACACGCGCGGACTCGATAGGACCTGGACGCGCCCCTCGGTGTTTAGAAGCTGAATGAAGGCAGCGAAGTTACCAGCATGCAGCGCGAGACTGAAGATGCCGCCAAAGGCCGACACGGCGGTATTGTCGATGGGCGAGTAGGCGCTTGGCCCATATGGATTCGGAGTGCCGGTCGCGGGATTGATGTTGCCGGCGTTACCGCCTATGGTCGACACCCCCGAAGACAGGAGCTGGCTGCCTCCCGTTTGCGCGCCCATGAGTTGGGCGCCGGCGACGTTGCCGAGCTTCGCCCAGTCGATACCGCTCTGGTAGCCGCTCTTCAGGTCGACTTCGAGGATCTTGGCGTCGATGACGACCTCGCGATCCACGCTGGCCTGCGTGAGACGCAGAAAGCGGCTCACGGTGTAAAGGGTCCGGGGGCCGGCGCGCACCACCAGCAGACCCGCTTGAGGATTGGCGATGACTTCGTGCCCCGGCCCCTTGCCGACGAGTGCCGTCACGGTCGTCGCAAGTGTCTTCCAAAAATCGCTGCGCGAGGTGGTCTTCACGGAAATCGTGGGGGCCGTGGTCCGCTGACCGCTCGAAGGCATGGGTGCACCACCCGTCATGCCGCCGCTCGTCCCAACGCTCGTGAGGCTTTGGCCCGTGAGCCGCGTCTCCGAAGTGCCGGTGCGCACGATATCAAGATAATGGACCCGAAAGATCTCGGTCCTGAGACCCGGTGGCAAAATGTAATACTGGTGTCCGCGACGCCGATACTGATAACCGTTCTCGGTGCGTATGACACGCATCGCCTCGGGCACCGTCACATTCTTCAAATGCACGGTGATACGCCCCGCGAGACGGCTCGGCAAGGCGACGCTATAGGATGTGCCACGCACGAGTTGCGTGAATACCTGCGCGGCGGGCGCATTGTCTGTATTGAAATCGAAACGGCTCGGAACGGCCAATGCGCGGGCACGCGGGAGCCGGATCGTGACCGGCGGTACGAGCGCGCTTGCCACAGCGGCGGGGATCGCGACCTTGTTCTGTGAACGCGCGGCGGATGCGAGCTTGTGCTGCATGCGCGCCGTAAGCGGCTTGTCGAATCCGCGCGGAGCGCAAGCCCCTAACGCGAGCAACATGCTCGCCATAAACCACCGCGGATACGCATAGCTCATGAAGCGCCTTCCTTTAAAATCGCCGTCTTCTTGATTCCGCCTTGCGAGCCCAGGAACAACCGACGTGTCCCATGGGGTCCGGAAAGTACCACCGAGTTCCTGCGGATAGCGACCAGACGATCGATCCCGACGCGCGCCCCCACGGCCGACAGTCGCCCGTCAATGATCGCAAGCTGCCGCGGCCCATCGCGCAAAATCGCCTGGAGACCCGCGTGCGCGGGCCGGGGGTCGATCGGCGCGAGCCACGGGGGCCGCGTCGGGTCCGTCAAACCATAGGCCGGGGCGCCTTGCGCCAAGGCGACGAGCACCATTGCTATGAATCGTTTTCTATTCATGCTCCGATACCATACAAGGACCGTGCCAATCATTCGAGCAAGGCCTCATGGGAACTCAGGGTGTAGACGCGCAACCGCAGCGTGGAAAAGGGGTAGTGATCCGCCGTGAGGGTCACGCGACCCCACAGCACGTGCCTCTTGGTGTGGGCAAGCGCCGTCAGGTAATGGACCAAAGCCCGGTAGGGTCCGCGCACCACCAGCGCCATCTCGTGCCGATAGATGAACGGTTTGGCCTTCGGGCTACGGCGCATGGCGATCGTGCCTCGATTCGTCAGCGCCACGAGCGTCACTCCTGGCGTGCGGGCCAGCACCTCACGCAAGAGCGCTGGCATCTCGCGCGCCGGCACCAAAGCCCCTGTGAGGCGCGCAAGACGCCTTCTCAGGACACGGATCTGGCGACTCAAGGTTTTGCGCTCCGCGTGCTCGCGGGCCCGCGTGCCGGGCGCCAGCAAGGTCTCGAGTCGGGTATTGACGACGGCCGTCTGGGCGCGGGTCTTCACAAGATCGGTCTTGACGACCTGCGCGCGGACCTCGAGTGGATGGATCGCGACCGCCACCACGAGCCCATAGGTGACAGCCACGATGGCCGCGAAGAGTAAAATGCGTTCGCGCAAGGTGAGCGCGTCGATCCGCTCCTGCCCAGTCGCAAACAACGCCTTCACGTTCATGTCGCCCCCTTGGCAGAACGTGGCGCGTCCGACTTCATCGCGGCCTTCGACTTCGAGGCTGCCGTACTCGCCGTAAAGTCCACATAGGGCCTGTAATGCGCGGCATGACGGGGGCGTGTAATGGCAAACGTTCGGAACCGGTAGCCGACAAGCGTGGGACGAGCTACGAGGCGATGCAGGAAAAGTGGCACCTGCGCGGGACGCATACTATGGCCCGCCAGTATCAAGGCGTGGCGCTTGCGGTCCAGCGAGAAGCGCGTGATCCAGACTCCGGGCACGATGGCGTCGCTCATGGCAAGCAGCACGGGGGCGGGCCCCACCTCGGCACGCCGGCTCTCGCGCAAGAAACGCGCGACCCCCTTCAGGGCCCGCTCGCGCGCCTCCAGTGCCGCCAGTTGTGCGCGGGCGTGACCTACACCAAAAATGTGCTCGGCGGATACCAGCTGCGCCTGAGCGGCCTGCTCGGTGCGCTGAGCGTTTGCAAGCGCCCCGGCCAGCCCGTGGACTTGCCAGGCGTCGAATGCCGCCGCGGCAACCCCTACCGCGAGTAAAGCAAACCATGCGCGCATCATGGTGACGGCCGAGAACAGCTTTTGCTCGCGGCGAAAGATGGGGTGGTAAAGGTTGATCTGCTGAGCGCTCATAGGACCACCTTCTCATGGCGCAGGGCCGCGCCCAACGTCAGGAGACAGGTCTCCGGGACAGGGACGGCTAGTTCGACGTCTCCGTAGTGCCCCGCCTCCCAAGGTACGACGCGCTGGACGAGGTGCGTCTGCAGGAAGGCCACGAGCGGCTCGGTGCGGGTCGACGCGGGCGCCACGACGACATGCATGATGGGGCTCTGCCGAAAGGAGCTTTCGAAATAATCCAAAGAGCGCTGCAACTCGAGCAGTAGACGCTCAAATCCCCGAGCATCGGCGAGCGCCGCCGGGGTGTCGGTGATCGCGCGTGACAGATAGAGCTCGCCCTTGCGCGTAATGGTGATAAAACCACCGTCTTCCGTCAGCGTGAGCAGCGCCACGCCTTCCTGGTCTTGCGCGAGGAGCTGCGCCAGATTGCGTTGCGCAAGCTCCGGGATATCTATGATGTCGAGGGCCGCGCCGGCATTGTGCATGAGATCGACGCGCTCGCGTATCGCCTCATTGCGTCCGACGACCACATAAACGAGCGCGGGCCGTCCCGGCATGCGCACGGGCACATCGAAGACATCTATGGTCGCGTCATTGACATGGAAATCGATCAAGTCCTTTATGCGCCAGCGCAGCGCGGCACGCAGTTCCTCGGACTTTACCTCCGGCGCCTCGGTCTGCAAGAGCCGATATTCGCCTTCCCGCAAAAGGGTGGTACAGGGGCGGCGCTTGAGGTCGTGGTCCAGCACGAGCCGCGCCAGGACCCGGGCGGGCTCCACGCCGTCGAAGGGCCGGAATTCAGCGGCCTCCACGCGCGCCGGTCCCCGTGGATGACGGGTGACGCTCACATAGGAAAGCCCCGACGCATGCACGCCGATGCCGGACAGACCGGCACCCTTGCGCTCGCGCCTTAAGCGTCCCCACATACTCCCCCCTTATCACCGAGCTTTTATGAGACCACCCTGTAAGCGGGTTCAAGCCCCGCCGGCCGCTCTTTTGCCGACAGTAGCACGCACAACCCGGGTCGTCACCCCCAAAAAACCGCACTTTTCCGACCTCGCCGGACGGCGAGGTCACCGCGTTCACCAACGCGCCTCATACCTGTCCCCCGTTTCTCTGAAAGGCCGCATGGGCCAGATCCCACATCGGCAGAAACACGCCGAGCGCCAATATCAAGACCATGATCCCCATGGCGACCACCAGCAGCGGCTCTATGGCGGTGCTCAAGTTGCGCAGATCGTAGTCCACCTCGCGTTCGTAATAATCCGCAACCTCGGTCATGAGGCTGTCGATCGCGCCGCTGTCCTCACCCACCGTCACCATTTGCAGCACGAGCGGAGGGAACATTCCCGTGGCCTGCGCCGCACGTGCAAGCGTCTCGCCGCGCTCCACGCCATCGCGCATCTGTAGCACGCGCGCGGCCACATAGTCATTGTCGACCGCCCGGCTTATGACGGTGAGACCCTGTATCAGCGGTACGCCGCTTTTCACGGTGATGGCAAGGGCGCGCGCAAAGCGCCCGAGCAGGGCGCGGGTCAGAATGGGCCCTATGATCGGAAGCCTAAGACGCAGTCTGTGCCACCGATAACGTCCACCGGTCGTGCGCACATAAGCGCGCACCCCGAGCACGGTAAGCGCGACCGCGCCCAGGACCTCGTACCAATAATGCACCGTGAAATTGGACGCCGCGATCAGGATGCGGGTGGCAAGCGGCAGTTTGGCGTGCAGGCCGGCATAGACATGGGCGAAGGCCGGAATGACAAAGATGTTGATGATGAAGACCGCGAGAACCAGGGCGACTACGACGAAACTGGGGTAACGGGTAGCCGATTTGACGCGCTGCTCGGTCTCGCGGTCACGCTCCAGATAACCCGCGAGCTGCAGAAACGATTGATCGAGCGTGCCACTCGTCTCCCCGATCTGGATCAAGGCCACGAACAAGGTCGAGAAGATCTTGGGATGACGCTTCACGGCGGCGGTCAAGTCGAGACCCGCGTCCAGGGCGTCGTTGAGCTGCCCGATGACGGAGGCGAGCGTGCGATTGTGCGTGGAATCGCGCAGACCCTGCAAGGCCTGCATGATGGGTACACCCGCCTTGAGGAGGGTGTACATCTGCCGACAAAACAGGACGAGATCGGTCAGGTCGACGCGCGAGCGGCCGAGCTCGCGGAGCCACAAGGCTTGCGATTTGGTTGCGGTCCCGCGGATGTCGATGGGTGTGATGCCGAGATTGAAGAGGTGGCTCGCCACCGCGTCCGGGCTCGCCCCCTCCATGAGCCCCGCAACCGCCTCGCCACGGCCATTGCGCCCCTTGTAGCGGAAGGCGGGCATCAGCCGGTCCCGTACACGGCGCGCATGGCCTCTTCCACGGTGGTGACACCGCGCGCCGCCTGCCCAAGGGCCTCGGCACGCAACCTCCGATAGTGGGGGGCCGCAAGCGCTGCACGCGAGAAGGCCTCGGGGTCGCGCTTTTGCAGGGCGAACATCAATGCCTCATCGATCTCGAGAATCTCATAGACCCCGACCCGCCCGCGAAAACCCGTGTGCTGACAAAAGGCGCAACCGCGACCCCGCTTCAGGGTCAGAGGTATGTCGGCGCCTAGATCGGCCTCGAAGAGCGCCTTTTCCGCCGGCGTCGGCGCAACCGGCTCCCCGCAACTATCGCACACGCGGCGCACGAGCCTCTGCGCCACGACACCGCGCAAGGAGGCGGCCACGAGATAAGGCTCAGCCCCCATATCCATGAGGCGCAAAGCACTCGATACCGCATCATGGGTATGGAGGCTCGAGAGAACGAGATGCCCGGTCATGGCGGCGCGTAGTCCGATTTCCACGGTCTCGGTGTCACGCATCTCGCCGATCAGAATGATATCCGGGTCTTGGCGCAAAAAGGCGCGCAGCACCCGCGCGAACGACAGGTCAATCTTGGGGTTGACCTGGACCTGATTGACGCCCGCAAGCCTGTACTCGACCGGGTCCTCAACGGTCAAGACCTTCGCCGAGGGCACATTGAGCTCCTTCAGGGCACCATAAAGGGTCGTGGTCTTGCCGCTACCCGTAGGACCCGTGACGAGCACGAGTCCGTGGGGCTGATGGATCATGGCGCGCAAGCGCCCGAGCACATCGTCCGGCATGCCGAGCCGATCAAGCTCGAGAATGCCGTTGGACTGATTCAAGAGACGCATAGCGACCGATTCGCCGTGCTGCACGGGCACCGTGGAGAGGCGGACGTCGATGACGGTCTCGCGGAATCGCACCTGGCAGCGACCATCCTGTGGAAGCCTGCGCTCGGAGATGTCGAGCGAGGCCATGAGTTTCAGACGCGACACCAGCGCCTGGGCGATCCTGCGATCAGCGGTGGTCTGTATGCGCAGTTCCCCGTCGATGCGGAATCGTACCCGCACCGCGCTCTCGTCCGGCTCGATATGAATATCGGAGGCATTCACCTGGATCGCATCTTCGAAGATGGTCTGCAGAAGCTTGACGACCGGGGCGTCGTTGACGGCCTCGGCCGCGACCGTAATCCCAAGGTCGATATCATAGGCCGACAACTCCTGCTCGAGCTCGGCGGCAAGCCCGCTGATCTCCTCGGTGCGCCGATAGACCACATCCAGGGCCTTCAGGAGATCACTCTCCTTCACGACCGCGAGCTTCAGAGGTCTCTGGACGAGCCGCGCAATCTCGTCATGGGCAAAGATGTCGATCGGGTCGGCAAGCCCCACGAGGATAGCGCCATCCTCCTCGCGCAAGGCAACGGCCCGGAAGCGCCTGGCATAGGCCTCGGGGATCAGACGCACGACCTCGGGCATGAAGGTGTAGCGGCGCAGATCGACGTACGGTATGCGCAATTGGCGTGACAGGAAATCGAGCAGCGCGTCTTCGGTGAGGTAGCCATTCTCGATCAAGACACGCCCAAGACGCCGGCCACTCTTGCGCTGGTCGTCGAGCGCGGTCTCAAGCTGCTCCTTCGAGATCACCTTGTTTTCCACAAGGAGATCGCCGAGACGCGCCTTGCGCGGTCGCGCCGCCGGTGTGGATTCCATCATGGTCGCCTCAGTTGTCATCTGTTACGCGCCGCGTGGCTAGTCTAAGGTATAGCGAACCATCCGCAAGAAAACGAGGGCGGCGCGACGCACGGACACACACCCTCATTGCTCGGCCCAACCGTAAAGGCGATATTGCACCTGCCCCTGCCCTTTCCCCTGCCCTTTCCCCTGCCCTTTTCCTTTCCTTGCACAAACCGTGCGAGCGACGGTCGCGCGCGCGCCGGAGGCGCTACAGAGGCTCGTCGACCCCGTGACATAGGTATAAGTATAACTCTTCCCGAATTGTCGCGTGCATTGCGCGGTCTTCCCCGCATACGTGACCGTCACCTGCGCGGGGCAAGACGCGTTGTCGAGCGGCGGCACGGGATGCCAGGGGCCGCCGTTCGTGAGAATCTTGGGCGGCGTGTCGTGCTGAGTCTCAAGCCAATAGACACCATACTGGTCGCCGCTTTCGGCGGACACGAAGGCCTGCGCGCCCCCGTTCTGTAGGGCTTGCCCCGTGTTGACCGTCCCGTAGAGATAGGCCATGGCGGCCAGCAGCAGGACGCCGGCCAGCATCAGGAATATGAGCGTGACGAGCACGAAGCCTTGGTGGCGGGATGGGAATTTACGGGCGACCATAAGCCGGCAGCGCCCCCTCGATCGCGATGCGTCCCGGAGTTCCGGGCTTTTGGTACCACATGTCGTACATTGCGAGGTAGTTAGTCTTCTTCACGAAGGGGCAACTACCGCTGGCGGCCGTCAAGTGCGCCAATATCAGCGTGGGTGTAAGGCCCGGGAGCCGCTGGAATATCTCGCCCGTACTGTAATCGTACTCATACTTCACTTTGTTGTCGTTCGGCGACTGCCGCAGGATCAAGGTGCAGGACGTCTTACCGTTGTTGACGTTCAGATTGTTGGAGTTGCGCGCATCCCACTGGATCTGCCAAATCGCGGGGCCCACGGCCGACGCCATATCCGCGCCCTCGGCACTCACCTCGTAGCTGTCGACGAGGTGCACGATCAGGGGCGCGGCCATGGCCATAAGGATCGCGGTCACCACGATGACGACCACCATCTCGATGAGCGTGAAACCCGCGCTAGTGGATCGTGTAAGCATGGGCAGTAAACCTCACCGGGGTACAGGGTCCCGTCACACAGCTGACCGTGACCGCGATGAGATAAGTGTAGTAGGTCCCGGTCGAAGCCTGGATCTGGGTCTGCGACACGGTGGCACCGACCACGTAAGGCCCGATGGTCGTGGGACCGAAATTGGACGGGGAGGAACCGACTGAAGGGTCTGTTTGCAGGAGCTCCATGTCCATCACCCCTTGGCCAAGCCAGGTCATGGGTGCGATCTGGACACCCATCGCGTTACGGCGGGAGACATCCGCGTACATCGACAGGAAGCCGACAGCGAGGACCCCCAATAAGACGATGGCGGCAATGAGCTCGATGAGGCTCACACCTCGCGCATGGCGATAAACGGCGACCGTCCCGCGTCTCATGGGCAAGAGGCCCCGCTCAGGCATTCATAGATATAGCCTGTCGCGAGCACATACACGGATGCGGTAATGCCCTGGCCCGTGATGGCGAATGTCGTCGGTACCGTCACGGATTGGGATGATTGCGTGCGACTGAAAGACACGGTCGTCTGCGGGCTGATCGTGATCCCGGACGGAATGGGCGTCACATATGTCGAGGACTGCAAGGCGGGGTCCGCTACCGCGACCCCGTTTTGGGTCACCGAGAAGGTGGCGGGGCCGACCACAAGCGAGGTCGTCACCCCCTGATTCTGGGCCAAGGTCTCGGCATAGCGGGCGGCCGCGAGGAGCTTATCGGCGGTCGTAGCGCCACTGAACCCGGAGGCATCGATGAATCGGGGTGCAAGCACCGCCATGAGGACGCCAACGACTATGAGGACCGCCACAAGCTCGAGCAAGGTGTAGCCCGCGGTCGCAACGATGGGGACGGCCGTCCCTCGACCGGGCCTAGTCGGGCAGCCGTCGCGATCCACATCCGGGAGTCCAGCCATTCGCGTGCCCATGGGCGAGAAAAACAGGGGCCCCGGGGAATCCCGGGGCCCGGGGACAGTCTTAACAGCTTCCCGTCAGGCTCGTGACAGTCGGCTCCGCACCGGTGTTGGTAGGCGCCGTATAGTCCACGACGCAGCCCGTGCTCGATATCGCGCTACCACCGGCGGGTGCATAAGCGAAGGTCGCGGGCGCACCCGAGGTGAATATGAACGGGAAGTTGTTGGTGGCCGTGGTGGGCGAGGGGCCGGCGGGCGCGTCTTGCAAGGCCGCCAAGATGCCGCCTGATTTGCCATCGGGGTAGCCGTACACCACCGACACCGTGGTGGCATCCGGCAAGGTCACGGTGCCGGTCGCTCCCGTCTTACCCTGAACCTCGGCCAGGGCGTGGACCATGTCCGCGGCCTCCGCGACGGAACCCGACATGCCGTTTACCACCGACACCCGCGCATCGGTGCTCAGGCCCATGAATTTCGGCAAGGCGACCGCCGCCAAGATTCCCAGGATGATGATGACCACCACCAATTCGATTAAGGTAAAGCCCGCCTGTTGCCGCTTCATATCCAATCCCCCTATCCCATAATGCGTGATGAACAACCTTGAGTGTCGGCCTCGGAGGCGGCAAGCATTGCCGTCGCTCCACCAACGACCTGCCTCTACCTATGCAGGAAATGTGCCGGAACGATTTCTCGCGTTCTTCTGGTGCGATCCGACATTCACCCCTGGAATGATGCCGCTTCCCGGAAGCCGGGATCGCCCAGGAACAAGGTACACTTGATAAGAGGCCCCAGCCCTCAAGTCGCGTTCGGCACCCCGACTAACGGACCCGGCGAACACGACATTATCATGAACCCGGTTTATAGTGATAGCGAACACTTATGCCAAACGCCGGCCCCGCCTTCCACGTAGTCCTTTTCGAGCCCGAAATCCCGCCGAATACCGGCAATGTCATAAGACTCTGCGCCAATGCCGGGGCGCAGCTCCATCTCATCGAGCCTCTGGGGTTTACCCTCGAAGACCGGCTGCTGCGCCGCGCTGGGCTCGATTATCACGAGTGGGTGACGCTCAGCGTCCATCCGCACATGGAGGCCTTTTTGCGGGATGCCGCTCCACGGCGCATCTGGGCCTTCTCGACGCGCGCTCACCGGCTCTACACCGACGCCCGCTACGAATCGGGGGACGCCCTGCTGTTCGGGCCCGAGACCCGAGGCCTGCCCGAGGACTTGCTGATGTCGCTGCCGGACGAACAGCGACTCAGGTTACCGATGCAGCCCGGCAACCGCAGCCTGAACCTCTCCAATAGTGTAGCGGTGGCGGTCTTTGAGGCCTGGCGACAGCACGGCTTCGCGGGTGGCGACTAGAGGGGCTGGAAAGTCACGCCTCCCGACCCCACAGAGGCAGGCAGGGGAGTGATCCCGGAGGAAGACGATCATGATCAAGCAGCTCGTGTGCCCGCACTGTGGCCAAAAAAATCGGCTACCCGCGGAACGCCTGGCCCAAAACCCGCGATGTGGGGCCTGTCATAAGCCGCTCGTCCTGGCGGAGCCCATCAACGCGAACGATCTGTCGTTTGCGCGCCTGGTCGCAGGCGACGACCTGCCGATTCTGGTCGATTTCTGGGCCCCCTGGTGCGGCCCATGCCGCATGATGGCCCCGGTGTTCGCGCAAGCAGCCGCCGACCTGAAACTGAAGGCGCGCTTTGTGAAGGTCAATACCGAGGAACACCAGGCGCTCGCGGGCCGCTATGACGTACGTAGCATTCCCACGCTTGCGGTCTTCAAAGGCGGCCGCGAGGTGGCTCGTACGGCCGGGGCCATGGACGCCGGTCGCCTCAAGGCTTGGATCGCTCCCCATCTCTAGAGGATCGGGCATGTGGGGGCTTGTGGTGGGACGACCCCGAGTTCGCGCTCTGATATAGGCGGTCATTGTGGCGTGCGACGGACGTCGGCATAAGGGCGAACACGGGACCACTCAGAAAAATGAGGCCGAAGGCGAGAGAGGCGATGCGCATGAGAACTCCTCCGCGGCCACCACGGCCGCCGGTCTTGCAAGTCTAGATGAGCAGGCGGCATATGCCGAACACGCCCGGCCTACGCTACTCTTGAGGGGACGAGCGGGCCTCGTCCGGGTCCAGGACCACCAGGGTGCGCCCGGTCCGCCCACCCGCCAACATCTCGGTGATCGCCGATCCCAGACCCTGACGGTCGATTGCCCGCGCGGCCACCGCGAGATCGGCCGGTTTCCAGGTCGTCGCAAGGCGCGTCCACAGGGTCTCGCGGACCGCGCGTGGACACTGTACGGAATCGATGCCGAGGAGCTTCACGCCGCGCAAGATGAAGGGAAACACCGACCCCTCGAAGCGCGTCCCGGCGGCCATGCCGCAGGTCGCCACCGCCCCACCGTAGGCGATCTCCTTCAAGACGCCGGCCAGGATCGGACCGCCGACGGTATCGATCGCCCCGGCGAAGCGGGCCTTGGAGAGGGCCTTGCCCGTGGTCGTTTCGTCGTCGGCGGCCAGCGGCAGGATCGCAGCCGCGCCCAGACTCCGGAGATAGGCCTCTTGCGCCGGTTTGCGGGTGCGGGCCACGACGGTAAACCCGAGGCGCGCGAGCAGCATGATTGCCATCGTGCCAACCCCGCCCGTGGCGCCAGTAACCAGGATCTCGCCACCGGCGGCATTGACACCGGCCTGCAAAAGGGCCTCGACGCTCAAGGCCGCCGTGAGCCCCGCGGTGCCGAGGATCATGGCCTCGCGCATCGTAAGGCCGGCGGGGATGGTATGGACCCACTCCGGCGGAACCCGCACATAATCGCCCCAACCGCCCCATATCTCGGTGCCGAGACCGTAGCCTGTCACGAGCACGGGTGGCGCTTCGTGATCGTCGACCAGACGCCCGGCGGCGTCTATGCCTGGCACATGCGGGAAGCGCTTGACGATGCCCGCTGCGCCACGCGCCGCGAGCGCATCCTTGTAATTGAGGCTGGAAAAGGAGACACGGATCAGAACGCCGGACGAGCCGAGTTCGCGCACAGCGCGCCGCATGAGGCCGGCTTCGAGCGCTTCGTTCGCGCCCCGGTCGATCATATAGGCCTCAAAGATCTCGCTCACGGGGCTCTCCGGGGCTGCTCAAGCCCCACACCTAAGGCAGGCGGTGTACGCCCTGGGGGGTCCCAAGTAAGAGGATATCGGCGCCACGGCGCGCGAAGAGACCGTTGGTCACGACGCCGGTGATATTATTTAAGCGTTGTTCAAGTGCCACCGGATCGAGTATCTTGAGCCCATGAACGTCCAAGATGATATTGCCGTTGTCGGTCTGAAAGCCCTGGCGCAAGACGGGCTCGCCACCTAGGGCGACCAGCTCGCGCGCGACGAAACCGCGCGCCATCGGTATCACTTCGATGGGCAGCGGGAAATGGCCCAGGACCTCGACCATTTTGCTTTCGTCGGCGATACATACGAACGAGCGACTGGCCGCGGCCACGATCTTCTCGCGCGTAAGGGCCCCGCCCCCGCCTTTGATCAGGGCGCGATGGGTAGTCGCCTCATCGGCGCCGTCGACATAGAGGGCGAGCGTCCCGACCTCATTCAGGTCCATGACCGGGATGCCGTGCCGCTTCAGGCGCTCGGCGGTGGCCACGGAACTCGCCACCGCACCGTCCATGCGGCCCTTCACGGTCGCCAGGCAATCGATGAAGTGGTTGGCGGTACTTCCGGTCCCCACGCCGATCACGCCCCCGCGGGGCACGAATTCGAGGGCGGCCTCGGCCGCCGCCTTCTTCATGTCGTCTTGAGTCATGCGCCGAGGATACCTGGGCGTCGGTATGAAAGGAAGATGAGCCTGGCGGTCGGCGCCCGACAAACGGCCCCCTCGGTGACGACAGGACGTAGGCCTTGCCCGAAACTGCGGGCGGGCGCATCCGGTCAAAGCCACTGTTCGCCCTTGTCAAAACTAGCTGAAATTCAATAGAGTTTTAGGGAGCTCCCCGATGGATAAGTCTGATCACACCGTTAGTTTGCGCTACAATTTGTTTGCTAAGCGAACAATCGCCGCCCTGGGGCGGGACCGTGAGACGGGCGCGAACTCGCGCCGTGGGGGGCGCCGACCTGCCACGGGGCCCCGCCTCTTGCTGCTGCTCGCGTGGCTCATCGGCCCGGTCGTGGCGCATGCGGCGCTGGTACTCGGGGGCGGCCTCGGCATCGCCAACGAGCCAGGGAAGAAGTTCGGCGTGGCGGCCATGACCTATTACGCGGGGTCCGTCTGGGAGGCGGGCTATCTGAACGAAGGCGTCAATCACGGCACCGATGGGATCTTCGCCCAATACCGGCTCACGCGCAGCGTGACCAAACACCTGTTCGTGACATTGGCCCTGGGGCCCGAAATCCTCAATACGACCTACGACATCCGCCCCGGCGTCAGGACCAACGGCTACCACGCCTCGCTCCTCGTGTCACTGTCCGCCTTCGAACGGCTTTCGCGGCGATGGCGGGTCGGCATACGCTGGAACCACATCACCTTCCAGCGATCCGCGAAGTTCGGCTATCGGGATGCCGACATGGTACTCGTGACCCTGGGCTACGGGCATTAGAACGCGATCCGCGCCACCCTTAAGGATTTGCCCGCAACCACGCGTCGAAGGCCTCCGGATCGAGGGGGTGCGAGAGATGGTAACCCTGCGCATAGTCACAGCCGAGACTCGCGAGCGCGGCCATGGACTCCGCGGTCTCGACACCTTCCCCCACGACCTTGAGCCCGAGGGAGTGACCGAGATCGATAATGGAGCGTACGATGACGCTGTCGTTGCGGCTGATGCCCATATCCATCACGAAGGACTTGTCGATCTTGATCTGGGCCACCGCGAGCTTGCGGAGATAGGTCATCGATGAATAGCCGGTGCCGAAATCATCGATAGAGACGCGCATCCCGAGATGGCTCAGGGCACGTATGGCCGCGTCCGCCCGCTTGGGGTCGCGCATCAACGCGGTCTCCGTGACCTCGATCTCAATCAGATCGGACGAGACGCCCGACTCATCCAAGGTGTGTTTCACCTGGCCTACGAATTCCTCGTCATCGAGATTGGCGACCGACACGTTCACCGCAATCGGCAGCGGCCGCCCCTGATCGGCCCACGCCCGTGCCTGGGCGACTGCAAGGCGTAGAACCCGCAGGGTCAAGGGCCCTATGAGGCGGGTGCGCTCGGCCAAGGGGACGAAACGCACGGGCGCGAGGAGACCAAGTGTCGGATGATTCCAGCGGACCAAGGCCTCGGCCCCCGAGACTTTGCCCGTCAGAAGGTCGATCTTGGGCTGATAATACAAGACCAGCTCTTCGTGTTGGACTGCGCGCTCCAGATCGGCCTGTAATCGCAGGCGGTCATCTCCCTCCTCTTCCATGTGCGGCGCAAAGAGCGAAAAACCTTGCCGTGCACGCTTGGCCTCGTACATGGCGCGATCGGCGCGCCGCAAGAGGTCGCCCACCTCGTCACCATGCACCGGGAACAGCGCCGCGCCGCAGCTGGCCGCAACGCGCACGCTCGTATCCTTAAGCAAGACCGGCTCCGCCAGGGCCCGCAAGAGCTTGCGGGCGACGGTTTCTGCGGCCTCCTTGGTCGCCACCGTCGGTAACAGGACTGCGAATTCGTCCCCGCCGAGACGCACGGCGGTGTCGGACTGACGGAGCTCGCGCAGAAGGCGCGTCGCCGTTTCCTGCAGGAGGCTGTCGCCGGCCTGGTGCCCCAGGCTGTCGTTCACATCCTTGAAGCCGTCGAGATCGATGACCAAGAGCGCGAACGGCGCGGGCTCCCGGCTTGCGCTGCGTATCGCCTGCAGCAAGCGGTCTTGCAGGAGGATGCGGTTGGGCAGCCCGGTCAAAGGATCGTGCATGGCCAAATATTCGAGCTCGCGATTGGCGACCGCGAGGGCCTCGGTCCGTTCATGGACACGCTCTTCAAGGCGCTCGTTCAAGCTCAGGACCTCCGCGTGGCGGCGCGCGGCCTCGGCCTGCAAGGCCTCGAGCTGCGTCGACATGGCATTGAACCCCTCGATCATGCGTGCCAACTCATCGTGCCCGTCCACGGGGAGGTGGAAGCCAAACTCGCCTTGCGCGATACGCGCGGTACCGGCCTCGACAGCGGCGATATGGCGTATGAGGTAACGCCCGAAAAACCAGGACGCGAGCCCAACCAATATCATCTCAGCCAAAGCGATGGCGATGATGCGTTGGCGCGCCTGCGCAAGCACCCGCCCAAATTCCCCCTGCATGAGCCCCACCTCGACCGTGCCGTAGGAGACCCCACCGACCTTGACGTCGACCCGCGACTGCAAGGCCCCCGGCCGTGCGGGATCATGCCCCACGTGGGCGAGGCGCCGCCCGTTCCCGTCCCAGGCCGCGGCATAGAACACCCCGCGATTACGCGCCACCGCGCGCACGATGCGCTGTAAAGCGCCCATATCCTCGCTCACAAGGGCATTGGCGGCGGCGGTCGCGAACAACTGCGCATCACCCGCCGCACGGACCCGCAAAGCTTGGGCCCGCGATTGCGACAAGACCTCGAGGCTGCTCATAAGGATTGCGAACAGAAACAAGGCCTCGATGAGCGCAATACCGACGATCATCTTCGTACGAAAGGACATGCGCTCCTCGATACCTGGGTCAGCGCGCCGGGGCGCCAGCGCGTATGTAGTCCCGGTCGCGGGTCGTGCGGAAACCCGCAAACCCGAGACGCTTAAGGGCCCTTGGGACGAGACGGGGCAGGCTTTGGAGCGCGGCCGCTAGGCGTCGCACGAGCGCCGCCGGCAAGGTGCGGCGCGCGGCAAACGGATGCGGCAGGCTCTTAGGCCCGACCCACACGATCGCCAAGCGCTTGCGCACGGATGCGGCGAGCGCACCGTAGGTTTGGCGCACGCCGCCGCCCGCCACGAAGAGGCCCGCGGCGACACCCCTGTAGACGGCGTCGTGCGAACCCACATAGCGGGCACGAAAGGGGATGCCCAAGGCACGCAGGGCGTGGCGTGGCTCGATAGAGGCGGCCAGGGCGTAGCGCGCCGGGAAGGCAATCACGGCATGGGCCAGATCGGCGAGGCGTCGCAGCGGGCCCCCGCGGCGCACGACCAAAATGCCCTGCAGGTCACCCTTCCCACGCGCAAAGGCCCGGTAATGACTCCGGTAGCGGAGGTAGTCGGCGGGATTCAGATACACGAGGTCATACTCGCCGCGGGCGACGCGACGCTCGAAGCGCCTGATCGTGGGTGCGGTGCGCAAGGCGAGACGGACCCCGGCGGCGCGCGACCAGGCCTGCACAATCGGGGTCCAGCGCTCGGCGGTCATCCACGGCGACGCCTGGGGTACGATGCCGATCGTGAGCACCGGCGGCGCGACCCGGGCGTAGGCCGCGCCGAGCCAAGCACCTAGCACGAAGCTGGCCCCGATGACGGGGAGGGTTCGCTTAAGAATCGCCATGAATCGATACCTCTTAGCTAACTATAGACGATGGGCTCCGGTCCGCTATCGACGCGCGGGCCGGCCTCTCCGCAAGACCTGTGGCGGAGGCAAACGGTTCCTGTGGTCCTGCGGGGTAGGCTCTGCTATGCTCGCGCGAAGACCGCATCGATGACACGCGACTACCTCAAACGCATCCTTAAGGCCCGCGTCTACGACGTGGCCGTCGAAAGCCCGCTCTCGACGGCCAGCATGTTGTCGCGTCGGCTCGGCCGGCCCGTGCTCCTAAAGCGCGAGGACATGCAGCCCGTGTTCTCCTTCAAGCTGCGCGGGGCCTACAACAAGATCGTCCACCTGAGCGCCGAAGAGCGGGCGCGCGGGGTCTTGACCGCCTCGGCCGGCAATCATGCTCAAGGTGTCGCGCTTGCCGCACAGCGCCTTGGCATACGCGCGGTCATCGTCATGCCGACCATGGCGCCGCGCATTAAGGTCGAAGCTGTGCGCGCCTTTGGGGCCGAAGTCGTGCTGCACGGGGACAACTACGATGCCGCCTATGCCCATGCGCGGCGCCTGAGCGAAAAGCAGGGCCTGCCCTTCATCCATCCCTACGATGACCCCGATGTCATAGCCGGCCAAGGGACCATCGGCATGGAGATCCTGAAGCAACATCCCGGGGACATCGAGGCCATCTTCGTGCCAGTGGGCGGCGGCGGGCTGATCGCGGGCATCGCCCTCTATGTGAAGTCCCTGCGCCCCGACATCCAAATCATAGGCGTCGAGCCGGCCGATGCCGATGCGCTGGCACGTTCGCTGCGAGAGGGCAGCCGCGTGGTCCTCGACCGCGTGGGGACCTTCGCCGACGGTGTCGCGGTCCGGCAGGTGGGCCGCGAACCGTTTCGCATCGCGCGCCGCCTAGTCGACAAGGTGCTCGTAGTCGGCAACGACGCGATCTGTGCGGCCATCAAGGACGTCTTCGAAGACACGCGGTCGATCGTGGAGCCGTCGGGGGCGCTTGCGGTGGCAGGCCTCAAGGCCTATGCCGCCACCCGGCCGGGAGACCGACCGCTCATAGGGATCGCCTCGGGCGCCAACATGAACTTCGATCGTCTCCGGCATGTGGCTGAGCGCGCCGAGATCGGTGAGAGGCGTGAGGTCGTGTTCGCGGCGACTATCCCCGAGGTGCCGGGAAGCTTCCGGACATTCTGCGGACTCATAGGCCAACGTAATATCAGCGAGTTCAATTACCGGTATTCGGGCCCCGCCGAGGCCCATGTGTTCGTGGGGATACAGGTGGCGGAGGGCGAGGACGCGCGCGAGCTCTTTGCGGCCCTGGCCGAGGCGGGCTACAAGGTGCTCGACCTGACCGACAACGAGATGGCCAAGCTGCATGTGCGCCATCTGGTTGGAGGTCGCTGTCCGGTGAACGACGAACTCATCTATCGGTTCGAGTTTCCAGATCGGCCAGGGGCCCTTGTGGGCTTTCTGAACGCCATGGAGAAGGCCTGGAACATCAGCCTCTTCCATTATCGTAACCACGGCGCCGATTATGGGCGGGTCCTGATCGGCATGCAGGTCCCGCCCGCGGAAAGAAAGAAGCTGCCGGCGTTCCTGGCGACCCTCGGCATGGATTACCAAGACGAGACCGACAACGCAGCCTATCGCCTGTTTCTTCGTTAAGCGGCCACCGCCCCGAGCTCTACGACCCGCGGGCCGCCAAGGCCTCGTCGTTGAAGGCGCCGTCGATGGCGTGCACCGTGCGCTCCATACGCTTCAGGTCATGGCCGGAGACATCCTCGCGCATCGCCTTGAGGCGCAAGGGCCCAAGCGCGGTGGTCGCCTGCGCGCGCGTGATGGCGGCGTCCGCCGTGGGCGCGGCGGCATTCTGAGTGATCGCCGCGACGATCTGGCCCGCCAAGGGGTCCTTATGGGAACCAGCCAGGGCCTTCTTGATAGTCTCATCGCAATCCCCGTCGAGCGCGGGATAGCCGGACTCGCGATCCAGGTAATTCAATAGCTCACATAGAGTCATTGCCCCTCCGCCCTCAGTGTTCGATCAGACCGTCGCGCAGATCGACCCCGCAAACGCCCTGAACACGTTCGAAATAATACATGATGTCGATCGGCAGAGTGATGCCGTCGAGAAGCTGCAGCGCGAAAAGATCGGCTGTGAGCACGATGTCCGCCGCCGAGAATGTCCGTGCGTAAAACCGATGCTGGGCCAGGAACGCGCCCAAATCCTTGAACTGGGTCAAGGCATCGAGCTGCGCGTAGGTCCCATAGCGGTCATTGGCCAGCTCCTCCAGGCTCGCGCCGAAACGCGCCGCGGTGGAGGCCTTGTAGGAAGCGAGATGGGCCGCGTTGTCGCCCAGGCCGCGATACGCCGGGCGCACCGGCGTATAGAGCCTGTCCAGAAGGCCGCCGGCCTTCTCG
The DNA here is from genome assembly GCA_021827145.1 of Pseudomonadota bacterium. GTDB lineage: Bacteria > Pseudomonadota > Gammaproteobacteria > Acidiferrobacterales > Acidiferrobacteraceae > Acidiferrobacter. Next base: position 17,543 of record JAKAXK010000002.1, on the reverse strand, counting down.
CGCCACCCCCGCAGGGCGCGCCACTGCTCTTCCTGCAGAGAAGCGAAGAGCGGCGTCCCCGCACCCCGCTGATCGAGGTCGCGCAAGGCCGTCCATGAATCCGCCTGGACCCTTCCATCATCCCATTGCACGATGGGCGCCTGGCGCGCAAGCCCCATCTCGAAAAAAGTCTCGTCGTCATCATAGTCCGGGACGATGAGCTCATAGTCGATTCCCTTGGCGCCTAGAGCGAGCCGGAGGCGCTCGGAGGCGGGCTCGAACCAGAAGTGGTACAACCTCATGCGATGCCGGCAAGCCCGCGGATGATACGCCACTCCTCCTCGGTCACAGGCAGGATCGATAGCCGGTTGCCGCGCGCGAGGAGACGCATCCCGGAAAGTGGTGGGCAGTCCTTGAGACGGCTCAAGCTCACGGGCGTCGGGTAGCGGCTGCGAAACGCGACATCGACCATGGACCAGAGCTCGGGGTGTGCGAGGGCCCGCGGATCGTAGTGATGATCCCCCGGATCGAGTGCCGTGGCATCCGGGTAATATGCGCGCACGACCTCGACCTCGCCGACAACGGCCGGCGTCGCGCAACTCGAGTGATAAAAGAAACCGAGATCCCCCACGCGCATGGCGCGCATGAAGTTTCGCGCCTGATAATTGCGTACACCGCTCCACGGCTCGGGACCACCGCGCGCCCTCAGGTCCTCCAGCGAAAACGAGCTCGGTTCGCTCTTGAAAAGCCAGTACGCCATCAGTCCTCGCGCACACTCAGGCGCTGAATCGCGCGACTGCGCCCGGTCTTAGCGTCCACGTCTATGACCACGCCGCAGAGGGTCGCCACCCCCTCGGCAGCCTCCAGGCGTTGCGGCAGCTTTTGTAGCATGCGCCGTAAGGCCTTGTCCTTGTTCATGCCGATCACAGAGTCGTAACACCCGGTCATGCCGACGTCCGAGATATAGGCGGTGCCGCCGGGCAAAATGCGCTCATCGGCGGTCGGCACGTGCGTGTGCGTACCCACGACCGCGCTCACTTGGCCGTCGAGAAACCATCCCATGGCCATCTTCTCGCTGGTCGTTTCGGCGTGGCAATCCACGAGCACCGCTTTCACGCCCTCGGGCTTGGTCGCAAGCGCGGCGCGCGCCGACGTGAATGGGCAATCGAGAACCGGATGCATGAACGCGGTCCCCATGACGTTCAAGACCGCGAACGGTTCGCCCGCGCGCGTCTCGCCCACGTACCAGCCGCTCCCCGGCGTCCCCGCCGGATAATTCTGAGGCCTAAGCAGTCGGGGCTCGCGGCCCACCAACTCCACGGCCTCGCGCTTGTCGAACACATGATTACCGGTACTCAGCACGTCGATCTTGTGCGCCAGGCACTCGCGCATGAGCTTTTCCGTGACCCCGAAACCTCCGGCGATATTCTCGATATTGACGATGGCGAGATCGATCTTGAAGCGCTCCCGTAAAATCGGAAGCCGATCCAGCAAGACCCGACGCCCGGCGTCGCCCACGACATCGCCGATAAACAAGATGTTCATGTCAAAAGGGGGCGCGCCCGGTACAAACGCCGCTCCGTGAGAACAGCATGGAGGCGCACATCGTGACCCTCGCGAGGAGTCGACACGAGGCGCTGACACTCATAGGCGATGCCGATCAAGAGCGGGCGCCCTCGCGCCTTGCGCGACACACACCCGAAGGTCCGGTCGTAATGGCCACCACCCTGCCCCAGACGCCAGCCGCGGGCGTCGAAGCCCACGATCGGCACCAGCACCGCGTCGAGTCGCCGCACGCACGCCCTACGGCCCCAGCGCGGTTCGGGGATACGGAGCGGTCCGGGCGCAAAAGGGGGCCGCCAAGGACGGAAGAAAAGCGGGCGACCGGGTCTTCTCGACACGACCGGAAGATAGAGGGTATGGCGCGCGCGCATGAGGGCGCGCGCCAGAGGCCGCGGATCGAGCTCCGCGCCGACCGGCCAATACGCGCCGACATGACGGGCGCGCCGCAGGAGCTGCGCGCCGTGCCGGGCCACGCTCCTTGCGCTCGCCGCGCGCGAAAGCGGATCGATCGCCTCGCGACACGCACGCAATCCGCGCCGCAGGCCGTGTTTTTCATGCATGGAACGTGTACTGCAAGATAGAGGCGCCCTCCGCCTGTGCCGTAACCATTCTTTGCCTCGAACCAAAGGTTCAAGTGGGACACGTCCAAGCGCTTCAGGCTTTCCGCTCACGGCGGACATGCACAACAGCGCCTGGAATCGCGGTTCCCGAGGCAAGAGTTATAGGTTCAGGGGCACGGAATGGCTACGAACACCGCAGGGGGCGCCAAACCCGTAAGCGACCTTAATACCACCTTCAAGGCCGCTCCTTTAACTCGTCTCGTAAAACCTCTTCGACCCGATCGGCGAGCACCGTAACGCGCTTTTCCCACTCGCTCGACGTCGAAACCGATTGCTCTCGCAATCGCAAAAGCTCATAGGCCATGTTGAGCGCCGCCATAACGGCGTGCCGCTCCATGGTGACCGGTCGCGCGCCGCGCAGGCCTTCCTGCATACGCAGGTCGACATAACGCGCCGCCTTGACCAAGGCATCCCGCTCATCCTCCGGGCAAGATACCGCGAACTCCTTGCCAAGCACGGAGATGTGGACCGTCTCTTTTTGGCCCGCCATCAGCGCCCTTCGCGGGTCAAAGCCGCAACCCGCCCAATCATCTCCTCGACACGACTGCGCGCGGCCCGCGTGCGCTCATTGAGTCGCACGTACTCCGCTGACAAGGCCTGATGGCGCGAACGCCAAGTGGCGTTGTCTTCCTGTAATCGCCGACAGACCGCGACTAGGTCCTCAACCCGGCGCTCCAAGCGACTTAGCGCATCCGCATCGGTAGGAGATTCGCCGCTCATGGGACCCACTATAGAACCGACGGCCGCTGGGGTCAACGTCCGTCGGGAGGGGCTTGTCCAGGGGTGTGGGGCACGATCTGTCACCAGCAAAAACAGGTCCCTAAGGGCGCGTGGCGCCAGGATCGGATAGAATAGCGAGATGCTAGACGACCTCTCGTATGACATGTGGACTGCGGTCCTGGAACAGGCCGAGGTGGCGCTCAGCGCGTCCGAGGCCCACGGCGTAATGACGGGGCTCGCATGCGCCGGAATCCTCGACGACGCCTCCGCCATTGCCGCCTTGGGCGCGAACGAAAATGACGCCGAGCTGAGCGATGCGCTGGAGAGCGCACGCCGCCACTTGGCCGACACCCTGGCCGCGGCCGAGCTGGGGCTCGAGCCCCTGCTGCCGGACGAGGAGCGGCCAGCGGTTCAGCGCAGCCGCGCCCTTACCGAATGGTGTCAGGGCTTTGTTGCCGGATTTTATTTTCATGATCGCGACAAAGAGGCCGGCGACTACCCGGAGGTCGTGGGCGAGGCCTTGGCGGATATCGGCGATCTCGCGGAAGCCAGTGGCACGGTCAACGACTCGGATCTCGCGGAAATCGTCGAATATCTGCGCGTCGCGGTGCAGCTGATCTATGAAGAGGTGGCGAACTAAGGGCTGCTGCGGCCCGGGGGTCCGCGGGCATGGCGCTCGCGCCGACTTCGGGCATAATACCGCCATGGACAAAAACGCCTTCAGGCGCCGTCGCGCCGAATTCATGGGCCTTATGGGTGAGGCCATTGCCATCATACCGACTTCCCCAATACGGCCACGCAACGGCGACGTGGAGTACGCGTACCGCCCTGACAGCGACTTCTACTATCTCACGCACTTTCCCGAGCCCGAGGCGGTCGCGGTGTTGATCCCTGGGCGCGCGCAGGGCGAATTTCTGCTCTTTTGTCGTGATCGGGACCCGGACAAGGAACAGTGGCAAGGGCGACGGGCGGGGCCGGAAGGGGCCGTGTCTCGATACGATGCCGACGACGCCTTCCCGATAGACGACATCGACGACATCCTTCCAGGGCTTTTGGAGAACCGGCGGCGCGTTTACTACAGCATGGGCCGCCACTCGGAATTCGACGGCCGCGTGCTGGATTGGGTGAACGAGGTCCGCGGCAAGGCGCGGGCGGGTGTGCGGGCCCCGGAGGAGTTCGTGGACCCCGACCACATCCTCCACGAGATGCGGCTTACAAAAAGGGCCGAGGAGATCGCCGTCATGCGGAAAGCGGCGGCGGTCGGAGCCGAGGGCCATAGGCGCGCCATCCGTGCATGCGCTCCCGGCCTCTACGAATACGAGCTCGAGGCGGAACTTCTTTATGCATTCCGCCGGGGCGGCTCTTCGTATCCGTCGTACCCACCGATCGTGGCGGGCGGGGCCAATGCCTGCATCCTGCACTATACGGAGAATGATGCGCCCTTAAAGGACGGTACACTGGTCCTGATCGACGCGGGTTGCGAGATTGATGGCTACGCGTCGGACATAACGCGCACCTTTCCAGTAGGGTTGCGATTCACCCCCGAGCAAAGAGCTCTCTACGATATCGTGCTTGCGGCGCACGGCGCCGCCCTTGAGGCGGTCGGGCCCGGCCAGGAATGGCCGGCCGCGCACGAGGCGGCGGTCAAGGTTCTTACGCAGGGCTTGGTCGACCTGCGACTCCTACAGGGGAGCGTCGATGGCTTGATCGAAAACGGGGATTATAAGCGGTTCTATATGCACAAGACCGGCCACTGGCTTGGAATGGATGTGCATGATGTGGGGGACTACAAGGTGGGCGGGGCGGCACGCGTTCTCGAGCCGGGGATGGTTACGACCGTGGAGCCGGGGCTCTATATCCCCGGCGGAGACGATATTCCGGAGAGATTCCGGAATATCGGTATCCGCATCGAGGATGACGTGCTGGTCACAAAAAAAGGTCATGAAATTCTGAGCCAAACCCTGCCGAGACGCGCCGAAGACATCGAGGCATTACGAGCTGAAGGCCTGTGAAGATCCCGCGCCACGATATCGTAATTTGCGGCGGTGGCCTCGTGGGGGCGAGCCTGGCGCTTGCGCTCGCGCATCTGCCGCTCGACATCTGTCTGCTCGACCCGGCTCCTTGTGCGCCCAAGCCGCGCGCCGATGACCGGACCTTCACGATCGCCCAGGGCTCCAAGCGGGCGTTGGCCACGCTCGGCGCATGGTCCCGGATATCCCACAACGACTTTCAACCCATAACCGAAATCGAGGTATCGGACCGCGCCGGGCGATGGGGGCTCACGCACCTGTTCGCGGATGAACTCGGAGTCGATGCGCTCGGCTTCGTGACCGGTAATGCCGCCTTGCTGGCGGCCCTATACGAGACACTGAGCGAAACCGGCGTGACCTTGCGACGTGGGCGCTTCGGGGGGATGACACGAGACAGTGAACAGGCGATCGTGACCCTGGCCGGTGAACAGGGGGAGGAGCGCCTCGCGTGCCGGCTGCTCGTGGGGGCCGACGGGACACACTCGGCGGTACGTGGCGCCTGTGACATCGGCGTCCTTCGCCATGACTACGGGCGCGAAGCGATCGTAAGTAACTGCCGGGTGTCGGCACCGCGCCCAACCACCGCCTTCGAGCGCTTCACCCCCGATGGGCCCATAGCAGCATTACCGATCGGCGATGATCGCTACACTTTCGTCATAAGCCGCCCCGATGCGGCCGCGTGGCAGGCCCTCGACGAGGACCCGTTCCGCGACCGCCTGGCGAAGACCTTTGGTGACCGCCTGGGCCATGTGCTGGCGGCGAGTCCCCGTCTGCGCTTTCCCTTGATGCGCCAGCATGCCCGGGAATGGGTCGCGCCGCGCGTGGCCTTGATCGGTAACGCCGCCCACACCCTGCACCCGGTCGCGGGGCAGGGCTTCAATCTCGGCTTGCGAGACGTCGCGGTGCTCGCCGAACGCCTGGCGGAAGCGGTGCGCGCCGGCACGGACTATGGCGATGTCGCCTGGCTGCGCGATTACGCAGGCTCCCGGCAGGCGGATGTCGCCAACACCACGCGCTTTACCGATGGCTTGGTGCGACTCTTCGCGCCGCGTCAAAGTCCGGTGGCGATAGCGCGCGCCTTGGCCCTGAATCTGGTGGATGGCGTCCCCGCACTCAAGCGCATTCTGGCGGTGCGCACCATGGGGCTCAAGGCGCCATTACCCAAACTCTTTCGAGGAATCAAACCATGACTCGCGGCCAGCGTGTACTCGATGTCGTCATCGTCGGCGCGGGCGCGGTCGGGGCCTGTCTGAGTCACGCACTCTCCGCGCGCGGTTTCGAGGTCGGAGTCGTCGACGCCGAGACCGGGGACGAACGCGCATCGATACGAACAAGCGCACTGAGCCGGGCCTCTCTCCGTCACCTCTCCGACCTGGGGCTTTGGCCACTCGAGGGCGTGGAGCCGGCGCCGTTGCGCGCCCTGCAGATCCTCGATCGGGACGGCCGTGGAAGACTACGGTTCGACAGCGCGGATGTGGGCGAAGAGGACCTGGGAGCCATCGTGAACCACGGGCTGCTCGAGGCAGCGCTCCGCAAGAAGGCGCGTGCGCTCGGGGGCCTCTGGGTGCGGGAACGGGGCGAGGGTGTTGTCATAGACGACTCTGGGGTGGAGGTCGTCACGAAAGGGGGCCGGCGCCTGCGCGCGCGGCTTTTGATCGCCGCCGACGGGGCGCAATCGGCGATCCGTGAGCAACTGGGTGTGCCGGTCGTTCAGTATCGCTATGGCCAGACCGCGGTATGCGCCGATATGCGCCTGGGGAACGCCCATGAGGGCGTGGCATGGCAGCGCTTCTTGGCCAATGGGCCCTGCGCGCTCCTGCCGCTGCCTGATGCGCATCGCGCCTCGCTGATCTGGTCTGCGACCGACCAAGAAGCGGCACACCTGCGGGCACTCTCCGATGCCAGCTTCGCGCGGGCCCTGCACGAGGCCTTCGGGGATCACCTCGGGCCCCTGCGCGTCGAGGGCGAACGCGCTTACTTCCCGCTCGTCGCCGCCCATGCGCGGCATTATACGGGCTCACGGTTCGCGCTTGTGGGCGATGCCGCGCATCGCGTGCACCCCTTGGCCGGCCAAGGGGTGAACCTCGGACTGGCCGACGCGCACACGCTTACCAAGACATTGCAAAGCGCCCGCTCGCACTCGGCCGATCCTGGCAGCCGTCGCGTCCTGCGCGCTTACGAGCGCGAACGCAAGGCGGAGAACCTGGCCATGCTCTTGGCAACCGATCTCCTCAATCGCGCGTTTCGCACCGACCGGGCATGGGTGCGTACGATCCTGGGGGCAGGACTCAACGTCACCGACACCTTGCCTCTACTCAAGACCTTTTTCATGGGGGCGGCGGGCGCCACGATACCCCGACTCACCCATGACGCCCTGTAGTGGCCTTGATATGATGTCTCGGCGAGAGAGGCCGACGAGGGCGGCATTACGAACGAGGGCATCATAGACGATCGGGGCGAGCAGGCAGCGGCTGGGGCGCGCCTCGAAGCCGCGGGCTATACCGCGCGCCGTGACGAGCGCGGACGCAGCGTGCTCGCGCTCACAGGACACTGGACACTGCGCGGCATCGATGGACGCGCCGGGGCTTTGGCCTCGGAGCTGCGGAAGTACACTCAGGAGGGTGAGCACGTCGTCTGGGACTGCCGCGAGGTACAGGCCCTCGATAATGTGGGTGCCCTCGTGCTCTGGCGCCTCCAGGGCTTCACGCGCCGCGAGGCCATCGAGGTCCGCCCCGAACACGCAACGCTCTGTGAGAGATGGTCGCAGCGACAAGCGCCCCCCGCGACACCGCGGCCGGTACGCGCGGGACTGCTCCACACCCTGATAGCGCTGGAGCGTGCGCTTTGGTCGCACGCACTCGACTTTACGGCACTCCTGGGTCAGATCGTGCTCGATAGTGGACGATTGCTCCGCCAACCGGATCGCATCCCGTGGAAAGACATCTCAGCGACCCTATACGAGGCGGGGGTGCGCGCACTCGGCATCACGGCACTGGTCGGCGCGCTCGTCGGAATCGTCATGAGTTATCTTTCGGCGCTCGAGCTCCAGACCTTCGGCGCCCAGTCTTTCATCGTCAATATATTGGGCCTGAGCATCATGCGCGAGCTCGGACCGCTCCTTGCGGCCATCCTTGTGGCTGGACGCTCAGGTTCAGCAATGGCGGCGGAACTCGGCGTCATGCGCCTGACCGAAGAGCTCGACGCCCTCTCGGCCATGGGCATCTCCCAGACGGTGCGCCTGATTCTGCCCAAAATCGTGGCGCTCGCGATCGCGCTCCCCCTGCTTGTGATATGGACGGACGCCATTGGACTGCTCGGCGGCATGGTGGCGGCCCACATCACCCTCGGAATCAGCATCCCGAGCTTTCTCCACACCATCCCTTCCGCGGTTCCGATCGTCAATTTTCTACTCGGCATCGCCAAAGGGGTGGTCTTCGGCATCGTCGTGGCGCTGATCGCCTGCCACTTTGGTCTACGCATCCAACCCAACACCTTGAGTCTCGGCACGGAAACCACCAATGCGGTCGTCACGGCCATAACCGCCGTTATATTCGTCGATGCCCTGTTCGCGATCGCATTCCGAGGCCTCGGCCTACCGTGACTCCCGATACCATCATCGACATGGCGCATGTCGCGACCCGATTTGGGCAACACATCGTCCACGAGGACATCGATCTGCGGATCGCGCGCGGAGAAATCCTGGGCCTGGTTGGCGGGTCAGGCAGTGGCAAGACAACCCTTGTGCGGGAGATGATCGGCCTCGATCAACCGAGCGCGGGGCACGTCAGTCTGTTTGGCGAGCGCCTGGATCGGATTCGGCCCGGTGCGCTCGCTGCGCTGCGCAACCGCTGCGGCGTGCTGTTTCAAGGCGGCGCACTCTTCAGCGCCCTCACCGTGTTCGAGAACGTGGCCTTCCCGCTGCAGGAATCGCGCGTCATCGACCCCACACTGATCCGCGATCTCGTCTACATGAAGCTTACACAAGTGGGACTCGCTCCCGAGGTGGCCCTGCGCCTACCCGCGGAGCTCTCGGGGGGAATGGTCAAGCGCGTCGCCCTCGCCCGGGCCCTCGCGCTGGAGCCAGAACTCTTGTTTCTCGACGAGCCAACCTCCGGTCTCGATCCGGTCACGGCCCAGTCCTTCGTGCACCACCTTCAGGGCCTGCATCGCGAACTCGGGTTCACGGCGGTGGTAATCACTCACGATCTCGACCTCATGCACGATCTCTGCACGGCGCTCGCTATCCTGGCCGACCACCGCATCGTCGCGCGTGGGACACCGGCGGAGATCGCCGAAAACCCCCACCCCTTCGTGGCAACCATGTTCTCGGGTGAACGGGGACAACGCGTATTCGGGAGCGTGACCTCATGAACAACCGATCCTACGCGCTACGCACCGGTCTATTTGTCGTGGTCTTCACTGCAGCCATCCTCATGGCCGTAGTCTGGCTCGGCGGCAGCCATAAGCACAGGCTTCCCTACATCGTGGTCACCCACGGCAACGTCTTTGGCTTGCGAGCCCAATCCACGGTGTTTTATAGGGGGATCACCGCGGGCATCGTCAAACACATCGTCGTGGACACGCATAATCCCCGCAAGATCCTGATAACCATCGCGGTCGATCAGGATATACCGATGACGCGCGGCACATACGCGCAGCTGAAACTGCAAGGCGTGACCGGGATGTCCGCGCTCGAACTGAACACCAATGCGGACATGCGCCCGCTGCCGACATCGGCCGCGCATCCCGCGCGCATCCCGATGCATCCATCGCTATTCTCCCGTTTAAAACACGCTGGCACCGATGCGGCACGCCAGCTTGGCATCCTAAGCCGCGACCTCGAGCAAACCCTGGGCCCCGCCAACCAGCGTCATCTGGCCGCGGTCCTGGCCCATGCCGCGCAGGCGAGTCGCCAATGGAGTACGCTCACCACGCGGCTCAATCGCGCCGCCGGACGCCTGCCCGCCATGGAAGACGAGGCCCGCCGGACACTGACGCAAATGGCCGGACTCGCCAAACAGGTGCGCCTCTTAAGCCAGCGCCTCGATACGTTGAGCCAGACCGCGCAGGGGGCGAGCGATGTCGTCCTGACACGCACGCTCCCGAAGGTGAACCGTGCTCTCGACCACTTGGCAAGCGCCGCCGCCGATGTCCAGCGCCTCAGCCGCTCGCTTCGCCACCATCCCCGTGAACTCCTGCTCGGCGCCCGACCACGCACGCCGGGGCCGGGAGAAAAGGGTTACAAAGAGGGCCCATGAAAAAAAACGCGAGTGCAGTCATCCTCATGCTTGTGGTAGGCCTTGCCGGCTGCAGCCTGTTTCCGTCACGCACCCCGGACATACTGACCGACCACGACTTCGGGCCACTGCGCGCCCACGCCGTACTCACCAGTGCCTCGCCGGTCATCGTGCGCGCCAAGAGCCTGCCCTGGCTTTCCGGTACCACCATCCCCTATCGGCGGCTCTACCAAGACCCCACGGCCATCCACATCTATGCGCAGAACCGCTGGATCGCGCCGCCCGCCAGCTTATTGAAGGCGCGCATCCGCTGGCGGCTGGGTATGGTGCCGCCGTTGAGCGCGAAGCCCCCGAGCCACATCGATCGCTTGGTCATCTTTCTATCGCGCTTCGATCAAGACTTCACAGCGCCACACCGCGCCTTCGTGCGACTGACGGCGAGCGCCCGCCTCTATGATGTCGCGACGGGCCAAGTCATCGCACGCAAGACCCTCAAGCTGCGCCAGCCTTGCGCCCCCGACGTACAGGGCGCGGTGACGGGTCTGAGCCGACTGGCGCGACAGGCAAGCGCTGCCTTTGCGCGCCTCGCCGCGCACCAAGGAGGGGTCAGGGGTCCAGCTCCTTGAGCTTGCGCGTCAAGGTATTTCGACCGAGACCCAGGCGCCGAGCAGCGTCCTGCTTGCGACCCCCGGTGTGGCGCAATGCCGCCTCGATCAGTGTCTGTTCGAACTGGGTGCTCAGATCCGTATAGACCCCCTTTTCGCCCAAGGCGAGTCTCTGCTCGACGATCATGCGCAGACCCGCGCGCCAGTCGACACCCGCTTGCGTCGGGTCGACCTCCTTCAGCTCGGGGGCCAGGTCCGCGACGCGAATCGTGCGACCAGGCGCCATGACCGTGAGCCACCGGCAAGTGTTCTCGAGCTGACGCACATTCCCTGGCCACGGCAACTTGCAGAGATACTGCTCAGCCTCCGGAGCAAGCACCTTTGCCTCGACATTGAGCTCGGTTGCCGCGACGGCCAGAAAGTGACGGGCCAGCACCGGTATGTCCTGGCGCCGCTCGCGCAACGGTGGTACATGGACACGAATCACGTTCAGCCTATGAAATAGGTCTTCACGGAAAAGGCCGTCCGCAACCCGCCGTTCGAGATTCTGATGGGTCGCCGCGATCACGCGGACGTTGGTGCGAATCTTTTCACAACCGCCGACCCGATAAAATTGACCATCCGAGAGGACCCGCAGGAGACGCGTCTGCAGATCGGAGGGCATGTCGCCGATTTCGTCGAGAAATAAGGTTCCGCCATCGGCCTGCTCGAAACGGCCACGCCGCTGCGTCAAGGCCCCGGTAAAGGCACCGCGTTCGTGACCGAACAACTCCGATTCGAGGAGGCCCGCGGGTATGGCGGCAATATTGAGGGCGATAAACGCGTTGCGCGCCCTGGGGCTATGGTTGTGCAGTGCGCGTGCGACCAGCTCCTTGCCCGTGCCCGACTCGCCGTTGATCAGGACTGTAATATGCGAGCCCGATAAGCGGCCGATGGCACGAAAGACCTCCTGCATGGCGGGTGCCGCACCCAGAATCTCGGGGGGCTCCTCGGGACGCTCGACATGGGCCACCTGCCCTTGACGCCTATGCTCTATGGCGTAACGTGCCAAGCCCACCGCATGGTCGACATCAAAGGGCTTCGGGAGATACTCGAAGGCGCCGCCCTGATAGGCCGCCACCGCACTGTCGAGATCGGAATGCGCCGTCATGACGATCACAGGCAGTGACGGCTGGGTATGGCTTATGGATTCGAGCAATTTGAGCCCCGAAAGCCCGCTCATGCGGATATCCGTAATGACAACGTCCGGCGTCTCCTTTCGCAACTCGTCCAGAGCCGTACTCGCGCCCGTGAAGCAGCGCGTGGTCATCCCGGCCTGTTGGAAGGCCTTTTCCAGCACCCACCGGATCGATTCATCGTCGTCTATGATCCATACGCTATCCTGTCCCGTCATAGTTCTGCCTCAGAGGAAGAAACAACGTAAAAACCGTCCGTCCCGGACGGCTCACATAGTCGATGAGCCCACCGTGTCTGCGGGCGATATCTTGGGCAATCGAGAGACCGAGGCCACTGCCCTCGGCGCGCCCGGTCACCATGGGGTAAAAGAGGGTGTCGCGTAGGGCCTGCGGCACCCCCGGCCCGTCGTCTTCGACCTCGGCACGCAGCACGAGCTTGTGGCGCCGCTGACCTATCGTGAACTGCCGCTCGATCCGCGACCGCAACACAACGGTTCGACTCGAGGACTGCACGGCATTACGTACGAGATTCAAGACGGCCTGCACAAGCTGGTCGGGGTCAGCGGCGAACTCCGGGATGCTGGGATCATAGTCGCGCTGAAAGACGATACCCTCACCGACCTCCGCCAACAACAAGGATCGGACATGCTCCAGGATCTGGTGGATATTGACCTGCGTCTGCAGATAGGGGCGGGCGGGTTCGGCCAAGCGATCCACGAGACTCTGTAGGCGATCCGCCTCGCGAATGATGATGCGCGTGTACTCCCGCTCGCCCTCCGTGAGCTTGCGCTCGAGGAGCTGTGCCGCGCCCCGCAAGCCCCCGAGAGGATTCTTGATCTCATGCGCAAGGCCCCGAACCACCGCCCGCTGCGCTACATGCCTATCCATCAACTCTTCCTCTTGCGCGAGTCGGCGAAGCCGGTCCACCTGAGTGAGCTCGAGCAGCAAGACGGCGTCACGCCTCGCGGTTTGTTCGGGGCCCGGCGAGATAGCGGTAACCGTCATGTCCACAACGACCTCGCGGCCTGGCAACAGCAAGGGCAGGCCGCGGCGCGTGAACGAATGGGCGGTCTGCAGGGTATCGGCGAACAGACCCGCAAGCGAGGCCGTTTGCGGCCACAGCCTCTGGAGTTGTTGCCCAACCATCTGCTTGGCGCTCAACTCGAACAACATCTCGGTCGCCGGGTTCACGGCCTGCAGACGCAAAGCCGTATCCGCGACGACAACCGCGGTGGTCAGATTCTCTATGACGTTCTCAGCATGACTCACCACGATATCCCCTTTGGCAAGATTCGGGCCAGCGACATGTCCGCCAAAATACGCCATTTTCGGGCGGCACGCCCGTCCCGTAACGGGGCAAATGCCCCATATCGGTGCACGATCATCCCTCTTGCGTTAAATGACAATGAATCTTATTATTGTTACCGTCAACTCACGGTCACCGCTCATGTCTTGGTCGCGTCGGCGCTCCGACAGATGGTCTAACCCCTGGCGCTCGGCGTTTGCCGTCATCGGCCCCGGCTTGGTGGTGATGCTGGCGGATACCGATGCAGGCAGCGTCATCACAGCGGCCCAAAGCGGCGCCCAGTGGGGCTATAAGCTCTTACTGCTTCAGGCCGTACTGATCCCCATTCTCTATATCATCCAGGAATTGACGGTGCGTCTCGGGATTGTTACGGGTGAAGGGCACGGCGAACTGATCGCCAAACGCTTCGGTCGCGGCTTTGCGTGGCTGTCCGTGGGGACCCTGGCCCTGTCCTGTCTCGGGGCACTCCTCACGGAACTGAGTGGTATGGCAGGGGTCGGACTGCTGTTCGGCGTACCGCGATGGGTCACCATGGCGGTCCTCGTAAGCGGCCTCATCGCTATGGTGTGGACCGCCTCTTATACGGGGGTGGAGCGCGTGGCGCTCGCGGTCGGCGCCTTCGAATTCGCCTTCCTGTTCGTCGCCTTCCGCACTCATCAGCCTCTGGGTCCGCTCCTGCATCAAAGCCTGCAGATCCCGTTTCATGATCCAGGTTACCTCTATCTCGCCGCGGCCAATGTCGGGGCCGTGATCATGCCCTGGATGGTGTTTTACCAGCAGTCGGCGGTGGTGGATAAGGGCTTGCGTCTCGATCAACTCAGAATGGCGCGGATCGACACGGCCATAGGGGCGGTCGTGACACAGCTCATCATGGCGGCGGTACTGGTCGCGACCGCCGCCACCATCGGACGCAGCAACCCGCACGCCCCTCTCGACACTGTCCAGGAGATCGCCGACGCCCTGACGCCATTCTTGGGCCAAAGCACCGGTCGACTGCTGTTCGCCTTGGGGATGAGCGGTGCGGCGGCGGTCGCGACCATCGTGGTGTCGCTCACAGCCGCGCGTGGCGTAGGCGAGGTCATGGGCTTCAAGCACTCGCTCGAGCACCACCCGCGCGAGGCCCCGTGGTTCTATGGGATCTTCACGGCCCTGCTCGTGCTCGGGGGTGTGCTGGTGGCCTCCAACGTCAACCTCGTGAGCCTTGGGGTCGCGATGGAGGTCATGAACGCGGCGCTGCTGCCGATCGTGCTCGGATTCCTGTACCTGCTCGCACGCCACGCCCTCCCGGGGCCCTTGCGCCTCCGGGGCCCTTACGCGGCATTCGTGCTCGGTGTCATCGTCATGACTGCGGGTTTCGGCCTCTATGCCGCAATCAATGGAATCGCGGTCGCCTAGAAGCCTGCTGTCAGGCGACGCTCGTCACGGTACACCGCGGGACCGAAGACCGCCCCCTCAAGGGCCTTGTGCCGATCGCGTGAGCGAGCGCCAAGCGAAATACGCGACCCAAGCCTCCCATCCCGACCAGAAAGTCGCCAAGGCACGCGCATGGGTCTCGCTCACGGGGGTCCCACCGTCCTGGGCATGGGCCAGGGCGCGACGCAGACCAAGATCCGCCGCGGGCCACACCGAGCGCACGCCAAGGCCGCGCATCAAGACCATTTCGGCAGTCCATGGGCCTATACCCGGAAAGCGCGTCAAGGCCTCGAGCGCCTGGGCCCCAGGCAGCGCGGCAAGCGATGCGAAATCGAGCGTGCCTTCCTCCATAGCCTGCGCCGCTGTTCGCAAGTACCGGATCTTCGCGCCACTGAAGTGTTGCGCACGCAGGGCCTCTTCGTCGACACAGGCCAGCGCGCGTGCCTCCGGCATGATCCCGAACCGGGACGCGCCGAAGGTCGCTTCGCGGCCGGCTACGTCGACTAGGGCCTGGCGCAAGCGGCGCGCAAAACCCACGCCCACCTGCTGGCCGATAATGGCCCACACAAGACTCTCGAACGGGTCGGCGATCAAAACCGGTCGTGCATGGCGATCATCCCCAACCAAGCGCGCAAGCATCGGATCGGTCGCCACCAGCTCCTGAAAGGCGGCTGCCTCGACGTCGAGTGAAAAGATATGGCGGACACGGCGCACGGCCTCGGTAAGGGATTTCGCATCGACGCGCGGCCCCTCCACGCGCACGCGAAGCCTCGATGTCGCCCGCTCCACAGTCACAAGCTCGAACGCCCGGCCGACCCGCCATGCCCGGCGATAAGTCTGGCCGTCCACGGACTCGAGGACCGCCGACGGCGAGTCACGCAAGAAGGCGAGGGCCGCACCAAAATCGTATGCGGTGGGAGTGCTGATCGTGGTTTCGCGGCTTGGCATCTGTCCAGATTAGGCGAATTTTCGGGCCCCGCAACGCGTCCGTGGCGACAGAGGCGGCCCTAACGAACCGCAGGCCGAAACCGCGCACTCACGGCTAGACTGGCCGTATAGGGCCTGGGTACCGGGACATGAGCGGGCGGCTGCAAGCAACGCCACGCCTTCGGCCAGAGGCCGGGCAATGAGCATCCTTTGGTTCGACTGCTGAACCGCGTCAAAGTGGTGGATCCCGGAGATTGGGTCCGGCCGGGGAGCGTGCCGACCATCACGCCATTCCTCGCCGCCAGCGCGCCTCTTAGCGCCAGGACGCGAGATCCACGTCCTCCCAGGTGAGCAGTTGTCGCTTCATGTCCGGTCCACCATCCGAGTAGTACCCGAGCCGCCGGCCCGCCCCCACGACCCGATGACAAGGGATCAGAAGTGGCAGGGGGTTGGCCGCGAGCGCGCTTCCGACCGCGCGTGTCGCCCGCGGGCGCCCTATGGCCTGCGCGATCTCGCCATACGTTCGGGTCTCGCCACGCGCAATGGCGCAAGTCGCGGCCAGCACCGACCGCTGGAAGACCGTTTGGCGCACGAACCCCAGCGGCCCCTGGTAGGGCCTTGCCTCATCGACGACGGCCCGGGCCACATCCTGCAAAGGGCGCGGAGCCTGGTCATCCCAGACCAGGGGCATAAGCCCTTCGGCCCGTGCCCAATCACGTAGCTCTTGCGGACGACCGAGCGACACAAAAAACGGGCAGAGATCAATGTAGGCCATGAAAAGCGCGCCAAGGCGGCGGGTTTCGATCGAAGACCAATGCATCGGACCGTCCCCGATGGCGTATAGCCTTTCCCGTGCGGGTCGTTCAGTCATCATCGCGCGCGAACAGGAAGGCCGTGGCCGGGAGGTCGCTGCGTCGGCGCCAAGCCGCGTAGAGCCCGCCGCCGATACCGAGGTAGATGAGAAAAGCGTAAGCCGCCACCAAGGTCACCCCCTTTGCCCCCCAGAAGTTTTCCCCAAAGACGTACAACAAGAGCGGGCCGGCGATGGCGAGGGCTGCAAGCGCCGGTCGCGACGGCGGCAGACCGCGGCGCCCGCGCAGCACAGGAACGGCGACCATCGCCAGAACATAAATCATGATAAATCCGAGAGCGGTAAAGACACCAAAAAGATCGATGATGGCGAGCGGAGACCAATGCCGCAAACCCGCCACAAGGACAAAGGCGCAGGTCAAGGCGCCGAGACCATGCAAGGCGACCGCCGGCGTACCGTGTCGGCCGACCACACCCAAAGAGGCGGGGAGTACCTTGTGCCGACCCATGGAGTACAGGAGGCGGCCCAGGCTGTTCAAAGTGGCGATCGTGGCACTGAAAGCGGCAATGGCCATGGCCAGATCCGACGCGAAGGCCAATGCCGGCAATCCCTCGCGCAGCGCCAGCACGCTGAGCGGCGTCTCGCTGTGGGCAAGCTCCTGCGCGCGGCCGCCGAAGCCCGCCATCTCGACGTAGGCCATGAAGACATAAAAGACGAGACTTACGAGCACCGCCGCAAAGATCGCCCTCGGGACGTCACGCCGCGGGGCGTGGGCCTCGCGCCCAAAATTCGCCGCCGTCTCGAAACCACCATAGGCCAGGATGCTCAAGGTCATCGCCCGAAAGAACGGACCCGCGGCAAACGCGCCCGCGCCAGGCTCGAGGTGCGGCGACGGCGCCTGCCAGAGCGTCCACATCCCGATCAACAAAATGATCACAAGCGACAAGGCCTCGACGATCAAGCTGTAACGCGCGGCCAGATCGACGTCGCGGACCGTCAGGACCCACGAAACGCCCGCGAATACGAGAGCCGTCCATGGCCAGGACAGGGTCATGCCGACGATGCCCAAGGCCTTGGAGACAAACAAGCCGCCCACGATAGGGGCGGCGAGCAAGGCCCCGAGATAGCCCCCCATCATGGCCCAGCCACTCATCGGA
>JAKAXK010000047.1 GCA_021827145.1 Pseudomonadota bacterium | reverse complement strand
ATCGCTACGAGCAGGAGGAAGACGTGCGTGCCTTGCTCGATGCGGCGCGCAAGCTCGAGGGCCTGTCCCGCAATGCCGGTAAGCACGCCGGCGGCGTGGTGATCGCGCCGAGCGCCCTGACCGACTTCATGCCGCTCTATTGCGAAGCCGGCAGCGGGCAGTTTGTAACGCAGCTCGACAAGGACGATGTCGAGGCGTTGGGGCTCGTCAAGTTCGATTTCCTGGGCCTGCGGACGCTCACGATCATCGCTAAGGCGGTGGCCATGATCGATCGTCGCCGGGCTCGCGCGGGGCAAGAGCCCTTGTCAATCAGTGCGCTCGCCATGGATGACGCGGGCGCCTTCGATCTTCTGAAGCAATGCCGGACCACGGCCCTCTTCCAGCTTGAGTCGCGTGGCATGAAGGATCTCATCCAGCGCCTGCAGCCGGACCACTTCGAGGATATCGTAGCCTTGGTGGCGCTGTTTAGGCCAGGCCCCCTACAGTCGGGTATGGTCGACGATTTCATCAATCGCAAGCACGGGCGCGCGCGCATCGAATATCCGCACGAGGCCTTGGCGCCGATCCTAAAGCCTACCTATGGCGTCATCCTCTATCAGGAACAGGTGATGCAGATCGCGCAGGTGCTGGCCGGCTACAGTCTCGGCAAGGCGGATCTGTTGCGGCGCGCCATGGGCAAGAAGAAGCCGGAGGAGATGGCCAAGCAGCGCGAGGGTTTCGTCGAGGGGGCGCGTGAGCGCGGTTGTGACCCCAGGCTTGCCACGGCGATCTTCAATCTGATCGAGAAATTCGCGGGCTATGGATTCAACCGTTCGCACTCCGCGGCCTATGCGCTACTGTCCTATCAGACCGCGTGGCTGAAGGCGCATCATCCCGCCGAGTTCATGGCCGGCGTGCTGTCGGCGGATATGGACAAGACCGACAAGGTGGTGACGATGATCGCGGAATGTCGGGAGATGGGCATTACGGTGTCGCCACCGGACATCAATCATTGCGACTACGAGTTCGCACCCGTGGATGATCGCACCATCCTCTACGGTCTGGGGGCCATCAAGGGACTGGGCGAAGGTGCCGTGGACGCGGTCTTGAAGGCGCGTGGGTCGACGCCGTTCGCGGATCTTTTTGATCTTTGCCGAAGGGTCGATGACAAGCGAGTGAATCGCCGCGCCTATGAGTGTCTGATCGCGGCCGGCGCCTGTGATGCCCTGGGACCGCATAGGGCGGCCATGATGGCATCCTTGGATACGGCCTTGAGTGCCGCGCTCCAGCGCGGGCGTGACGCGGCGGTGGGGCAGGACGATCTCTTCGGCGACGCCATCGCCTTTAAGCCCGAGTTCGCGACCGTGGATCCCTGGCCCATGGAGAGGCGGCTCGAGGCGGAAAAGGACACCTTGGGGCTGTATCTTACGGGGCATCCCATCGATCGTTATGCCGCGGAGCTCAAAAGGATCACGAAAACCACGATATCCGACCTCAAGCCTACGGAAAACGCCTCGATCATGGTCGGGGGCCTGGTAGTGGCGCTACGCGTCATCAATACCCGCCGTGGCGATCGCATGGCCTTCGTGACCCTGGATGACCGCACTGGGCGTATCGATCTGGCCATGTTCGGGGAGCTCTACCAGCGATACCGCGAGCGTGTCGTCAAGGATGCGCTCGTCATCGTCAAGGGCAGCGTCAGTACCGATGAATACTCTGGCGGCTTCAAAATGACGGCCGAGGCCATCTATAATATCGACGAGGCGCGGGCGGCCTTTGCCACCCGGCTGGTGATGGACATTGAGTCGGACCGCTGCGATGAGCGTTTTGTAGATGGGTTACGCGAGATCCTGGGCCCGGTGCGAGCCGGCAAGTGCCCGATCGTCGTGCGTTACCACCGTCCCGAAGGCGTAGCGGATCTGGTATTCGGCGAGGAGTGGCGCGTCACGCCCAATGAGGCGGTGATGCGGCAATTGGACGCGCTCGCGCCGGACGGCCATGCGTACTTGATCTACCAGGATGGATAGGGCATGAATCAGAACTACCTCGATTTCGAACAATCGATCGCCGATCTCGAGGCCAAGATCGACGCCCTGCGGTTTCTGGACTCGAGCTCCGGCGTCAATATCAACGAGGAGATCGCGCGCCTGCGGACCAAGAGCCACAGGCTCACGCAGTCGATCTTCGCCTCGCTCACGGCCTGGCAGGTCTCGCAACTGGCGCGCCATCCCCAGCGGCCCTATACCCTCGATTATGTAGGGCGGATCTTTCAGGACTTCGAGGAACTGCACGGCGACAGGCTCTATTCGGACGATCCGGCCATCGTCACGGGCGTGGCGCGCTTGGACGATGTGCCGGTGGCGGTCATCGGCCACCAGAAGGGGCGCGACACCCGCGAAAAAGTGCGGCGCAACTTCGGGATGCCTAGGCCCGAGGGCTACCGTAAGGCCTTGCGGATCATGCGTCTCGCGGAGCGCTTCCATATGCCGCTCGTCACCCTGATCGACACCATGGGGGCTTACCCTGGGGTCGGGGCCGAGGAGCGGGGTCAGAGCGAAGCGATCGCACGTAACCTGTTTGCGATGGCCGCCCTGAGGGTGCCCATCGTCAGCGCCGTGATCGGTGAAGGGGGGTCGGGAGGGGCCCTTGCGATCGGTGTATGCGATCGCATGCTGATGCTGCAATACGCGACCTACTCGGTCATAAGCCCGGAGGGTTGCGCCTCCATCCTCTGGAAGAGCGCTGACAAGGCCGCGCTGGCGGCGGAGGCCCTCGGAATTACCGCCGAGAGCCTGAAGCGCCTGGGGCTCATCGATGAAATCGTGGCCGAGCCGCTCGGCGGCGCGCATCGCGACTACGACGCGGCGGCTTCCGCGCTCAAGGTCGCTCTGACGCAGGCCATCCATGATCTTACCGCGCTACCGATGGACGATCTGTTGACGCGCCGACAGCTCCGGTTGCGCCAGTACGGACAGTTTGAAGAGCGCTAATTTTTCTTCGGCGTGCTTGGCGCAGGCCCTTGCAGGGCTGGGCGTCTCGGTGACGGACAATCTCTTGGTGGCATTCAGCGGCGGGCGCGACTCGGCCGCGCTGCTGCACGCCCTGAGTCGGCTTGGCCGGCCGGGCCTGCGGGCCGTACACGTCCATCATGGTCTACAGGTGGGCGCCGACGCCTGGGCCGCTCAGGCGCAGACGACCGCCGCGGCCCTGGGGGTCGCCTGCGAGGTGGTGCCGGTGCATGTGGGCCAAGGGGGCTCGGGGGGGCCCGAGGCCCGTGCGCGCGAGGCCCGCTACCGGGCGCTGGCCTCCCATATGCGCGCGAGCGAGGTGCTGTTGACGGCCCACCACGCCAGCGATCAGGCCGAGACCGTGCTCTTTAGGCTCGTGCGCGGGGCGGGCCTGGCCGGTCTCGGGGGTATGGTGGGGGTACGGCCGTTTGGCCCGGGACGGCTCGCGCGCCCCCTCTTGGACTGGCCTGGCGCGGCGCTTGCGGCCTACGTCTTGGAGTGGCAAGTGCCCCATGTCCATGATCCGAGCAATGACGACGAACGCTATACGCGCAACTATATCCGCCATCGCCTGCTCCCTGTCGTGAGCGCGCGCTGGCCGCGGGGCATCGAGGCCATCAATCGCGCCGCCAGCCACGCTCGCTTGGCGCATGATCTGCTCGCCGCCTATGTGGCGCGCGATGTGGAGGCCTGTACGGCGGCCGATGGGGCGTTGACCATACCTGTGTTCCTTGGGCTACGCCCCGAGGTGCGCGCGGAGGTCTTGCGGGCGTGGCTCGTCGGGCGCGGGGGACCGGTCGTAAGCGAGGCCAAGTGCGCGGAAATCCTGGCAGCGCTGGCCGTGGTTCCCCGGAGTCGGGGACAAGTGTTACGCTTGGGTCGAGCGGGAGTCCTGCGGCGTTACCGTGAGCGCGTGGTCTTTGGCCGGGATGAGGCTTGGGGGCCGGCGCCGACGCTGCGATGCGTATGGGCGGCGCCCTTCCCAGACTTAAGTCTCGGGGACGGTCGGCAGCTTAAGGCGTTGCCGAGACTCGGGGAGGGGGTGGCCGCGGCACGGATCGGCGCCCGGCCCTTGGTGGTCGCGAGCCGCGTCCTGGGCCAGCGCGTCCTGATCCCGGGTCGGGGCCATAGGGCCTTGAAGAAGTTTTTGCAGGAGCTTGGTATTGCGCCTTGGGACCGGTCGCGCGTGGTCTTGATATTTGGAGACGACGCCTTGATCGCCGTGGCCGATCATTGGATATGCCAGGATTTTCGGGCGGGGCCGCAGGAAGCGGGTCTCGCCTTTCATGTGGTGCCGTGAGCGGCCGATCGAGGAGGTTGTGCAAAGTGGTACCGACTGAGAGCGAAGGCGGCGCGCGCACCCATGCGCAAGACGCGCCGGGCGGGCGGCGATGACCAAATTCATATTCGTGACCGGGGGCGTCGTGTCCTCGCTGGGCAAGGGCATAGCGGCGGCGTCGCTTGCCGCCCTGCTCGAGGCGCGTGGACTCACTGTTACTTTGATGAAGCTTGATCCCTACATCAATGTCGATCCGGGGACCATGAGTCCTTATCAGCATGGCGAGGTGTTCGTGACCGAGGACGGTGCCGAGACCGATCTTGATCTCGGGCATTACGAGCGCTTCGTGCGCACGACCATGACGCGCAATAACAACTTCACGACCGGGCGCATCTACGAGAATGTGATCCGCAAGGAGCGTCGTGGGGATTACCTCGGCGCCACGGTGCAGGTGATCCCGCATATCACAGACGAGATCAAGCGCTGTATCGTGCAAGGCGCGGGATCCGCGGACGTCGCCATGATCGAGATCGGTGGAACGGTGGGCGACATCGAGTCCTTGCCGTTTCTTGAGGCGATCCGCCAGATGGGGGTGGAGTACGGGCGTCAGCACGCCGTGTACATGCACCTGACACTCGTGCCCTACATCAAGGCCTCGGGCGAGATCAAGACCAAGCCCACGCAGCATTCGGTCAAGGAGCTGCGCAGCATAGGCATACAGCCCGATATCCTGCTCTGTCGCGCGGATCGCAGACTGCCGGAAGACGAGCGGCAGAAGATCGCGCTCTTCACGAACGTGCCGGCGCGCGCGGTGATCTCGGCGATCGATGTCGACAATATCTACCGCATACCGGAGATCCTGCACGACCAAAATCTGGACGATATCGTCGTTGAGCAGTTACACTTGAAGGCCCGGGGCATCGATTTGAGTCAGTGGCGGGCGGTGAATGAGGCCCTGGATCACCCCCAGGGCGTGGTGGATATCGCCATCGTCGGCAAGTATGTGCATCTGACTGAGTCCTATAAGTCCTTGTCGGAGGCCTTGGCGCATGCGGGCATTCAGACGCGTCTGCAGGTGCGCATCCATTACATCGATTCCGAGACCTTGGAGCGCGAGGGCACCGAATCCCTGAAGGTCTGTGATGCGATACTCGTACCGGGAGGGTTTGGCGAGCGCGGTACGGAAGGGAAGATCGCGGCGGTGCGTTACGCCCGTGAAAACGCGATCCCTTATCTCGGGATCTGTCTTGGCATGCAGATCGCAGTCATCGAATTCGCGCGCAGCGAGGCGGGGCTGACCGGGGCCCACAGTACTGAATTCGACCGCATGAGCCCCTATCCGGTGATAGCGCTCATAACGGAGTGGACGGGCAGCGGTGGCCAGCGCGAGGTGCGTACCGAGGACGTTGATCTCGGCGGCACGATGCGGCTTGGCGGGCAGCGTTGCGTGCTTGTGCCCGGCAGCCGCGCGGCGACCATCTATAAAGCCGCGAGCGTGATCGAGCGTCACCGTCATCGCTATGAGGTCAACAACACCTACCGCGATGTGCTTGCTGAAAAGGGTCTGCGTATCTCCGGGACCTCGCCCGATGGCGAGCTCGTGGAGATCGTGGAGCTTGCCGATCATCCGTGGTTCATCGGCGTTCAGTTTCATCCCGAGTTCACATCGACCCCGCGCGACGGCCATCCCTTGTTCCGTAGCTTCATCGAGGCGGCCCGGGCGCGTCGAGCAGCGGGGTCGGAGCGCTCGGTGGCGGCGTCATGAGGCTCTGCGGTTTTGAGGTGGGGCTCGATCGCCCCCTATTTCTGATCGCTGGGCCCTGCGTTATCGAATCGCGATCCTTGGCGCTCGAGAGCGCGCAGGCACTGAAGGAGTTGACGGCGCGCCTCGGCGTGCCTTTCATCTACAAGTCCTCGTTCGATAAAGCCAATCGCAGTTCGCACGCCTCGTTTCGGGGGCCCGGACGGGATGCCGGCCTGGCGATCCTGGCCGAGGTGCGCGAGACCTTGGGCGTGCCGGTCCTCACCGATGTGCATGACACCCCCGAGATCGCCGAGGTGGCGAAGGTTGCGGACGTGCTGCAGACGCCGGCCTTTCTCTGTCGGCAGACGGATTTCATCCAGGCGGTTGTGGCCGCCGGTCGTCCCGTGAACATCAAGAAGGGACAGTTTCTGGCGCCGGGCGACATGAAGAACGTGGTGCAGAAGGCGCGCGCGGCCGGTGGCGATGGACGCATTCTGGTGTGCGAGCGTGGGGCGTCGTTCGGGTATAATAACCTGGTGTCGGACATGCGCAGCCTCGCGATCATGCGCGAGACGGAATGCCCCGTGGTCTTCGACGCCACGCACTCCGTGCAATTGCCGGGCGGACAGGGTTCGTGCTCGGGCGGTCAGCGGGAGTTCGTCCCGGTGCTGGCGCGGGCGGCGGTGGCGGCGGGAGTGGCCGGAATATTCATGGAGACCCACCCGGATCCGGACAAGGCCTTGAGCGACGGGCCCAACGCCTGGCCGCTCAAACGGCTCGAACGGCTGCTCGAGACCCTGCGTGACATCGATGCCTGCGTGAAGGCGCGCGGATTCGATGAGACGCAAAGCAATTAACAAAATCGAATAATCAACGGCCTCTTTTGGGATGATGAAATGAGTAAGATTGCCGATATACGGGCGCGCGAGATCCTGGATTCGCGCGGTAATCCGACCGTCGAAGTGGACCTGACGCTGGATTCGGGGGCGGTCGGCCGCGCCTCTGTCCCGTCGGGCGCCTCGACCGGTGTGCGTGAGGCCTTCGAGTTGCGCGACGGCGACAAGCGCCGCTTTCGCGGACTTGGGGTCCTCAAGGCCTGCGCCTCCGTGAATGACACCTTCAAAAAGGTGCTGGTCGGCATGCCTGCGGTGCAGGCCGCGGTCGACGAGCGCATGATTGCTGAAGACGGCACCGAGGACAAATCGCGTCTCGGCGCCAACGCGATCCTCGGGGTGTCGCTGGCGCTTTCACGCGCCTTGGCGGCGGAGGCCGGGGTGCCCTTGTATCAGCATCTGGCCCGCGAAGTGGGACACGAAGGGCCATTCATTCTGCCCGTGCCGCTCATGAATATCGTGAACGGCGGGGCCCACGCCGACAACACGCTCGACTTCCAGGAATTCATGATCGTGCCTTTTGGCGCACCGCGGTTCTCCGAGGCCTTGCGCTGGGGCGCCGAGATCTTTCATACCCTGAAGGGGCTTTTGAAGGCGCGAGGGCTTGCGACTTCGGTGGGTGATGAGGGGGGCTTTGCGCCAGACCTCGGCACCAACGAGGAGGCCTTGGGTCTGATCCAGGAAGCGATCACGACCGCGGGTTATGTTCCGGGACGGCAGGTGGGGATCGCGCTCGATGCCGCGGTTTCGGGGTTGATGGATGACAAGGGCGCCTACAGGCTCGCGGGTGAAGGCCGGACACTGGATGCCGATGCCTTGACGGGCCTTTATGGCGACTGGATGGCGCGCTACCCGATCGTCAGCATCGAAGATGGCATGGGCGAGGAGGATTGGGCCGGATGGAAGGGTCTCACGGAGCGTCTCGGTGCGCGCGTGCAACTCGTGGGCGATGACCTTTTCGTAACGAATGTCGCCCTCCTGGCACATGGTATCGATACGGGTGTCGCCAATGCCATCCTGATCAAGCCCAACCAGATCGGGTCGCTTACCGAAACCCTTGCGACCATCAAGCGCGCGCAGGCCGCGGGCTATGGTGTCATCCTCTCCCATCGCTCCGGCGAGACCGAGGACACGGCCATTGCCGATATCGCGGTGGCGACCGGCGCCGGCCAGATCAAGACCGGCTCCTTGTCGCGGTCCGAGCGCATGGCGAAATACAACCAGCTCCTGCGTATCGAGGAGCTCGAGGGCGAGCGTGCCCACATCGCGCACGCGCCCCGGCAGGCCTATTCCCAAGGCTGAGCGAAAGGGCCTATAGTTAAGCCCATGAGGAAATGGATAGGCCCGCTCGTGGTGGTGCTTTGCATACTCACCCAGTATGCCCTCTGGTTCGGGCAAGGCGGGGTGCTCGCGCTCATGCATCGGCAGCGGCACATTCAGGCGCTGGCGCGCGCCAATGCCACGCTCCTGAAGACCGACGAGCAACTCGCCGCCGAGGTCAAGGGCCTGCAAGACGGGCGCTCCGCCATCGAGGCGCAGGCGCGCTCTGGCTTGGGCATGGTCAAAAAGGGTGAGACCTTCTACGAGATCGTGCCGGGCGCCCCACCCGCCACGCGCACGGCGCGTGTGTTGCGGGATCAGCAGCTCGCGGCCAGGGGATAAGGCAGGTCGCGAAAGCGCAGCTGTGTGTCCTGCCAGAGGACGCTGCCGGCGTCATGACTGCTGATCTGGATGACGGCCAGCAGATCGATCTCGCCTTCGGGACCGACCTGGGCATCCACCACGGTGCCGGCCGGCTGACCCGGTAGGTTGGGGGCCGTGAGTGTTGCGCCCGGCGGTGGCAGAGGGGTGCCGGCCGGCAGTGACGCCAGATACATACGCTGCTTCAGGCGCCCAAGGTAATGAGTGCGCGCCACGATCTCCTGTCCCGGGTAACAGCCCTTGCGGAAATTGATACCCTCCAAGAGGTCGAGGTTGGCCATCTGCGGCACAAAGGCCTCGCTGGTCTCGGCCCCTATGGTCGGCAGCCCCGCCTGGATGTCAAGCCAGGCCCACGCTCGCCCCCCCACGCGCAGTGCCCGAGGCAGGCGCTCGGGGAGGCCCCGTATGACGGTTTCCGGTCCCATGAGCAGATAGCGGGGCGTGCGCCCGGGGATGCCCATGACCGTGACCCCGTTCTGTGTGGCGGCCGCCGGCACGGTCGGTGTGGGCAGGCCCGCGGCACTCAGGGATTCAACCGCGGCTGGCCCTGACAGGCCCAGGATCGCCCATTCGGGGACCGACGCCAGCTGCACCTTGGCGCGCAGAACATAGAGGGTGAGGCGCTTCTGGACGGCGGCCTGGATGGCCTTCGGGATCAGGAGAAAGTAGTCGTCGCCGCAGTGCGCTACCCGTAAAAGCGCGATCATGCGGCCCTGCGCCGTGCAATAGGCGTCCAGTTGACTGGCCTCACCGAGACCTTTGATATCATTGCTGAATTGGCTATGCAGGAAGGTGGTGGCGTCGGCGCCGGAGACGCGAATGAGGCCCACATGGGTCAGTGCGCTCCATACAGTGTCCCGGTAAGCGGCGCGTGCCTCGGCCTCGCGATCCCCGTAGTCGGCGATCAGATCGCCTTCCGCGCATCCGCCCGCCTCGATCAATTCGGCCTTCCATTCCCTCTGCATGATGCGCCCCCTATAATGTGCAACATGGGCATGTCGCACCGCGATGATAACAAAATTCGTTGCCGGGACTAGGGGAGGGCGATTGAACTCGACACGCCCGCGCGATCTTGGGCTTCTGACCCTGCGACTGCCGGTCGGGGCCTATGCCTCCATCCTGCATCGCCTCACGGGCCTCCTCTTGGTCGGGGTCATGGGGCTCGCGCTCACCTTTTTGCGCGGCTCCTTGCAGGGGCCGGCCGGTTTCGAGGTGGTGGCGCAAGGGCTGCGCGGCCCCTGGGGCCATGCGCTCGGGCCCGTGGCGGTGTGGATCGTAGCTCAGCACCTCTACGGCGGCATCCGGCATTTGCTGTTGGATGCCGGCTGGGGCTTTGGGCGCGACCAGGAGCGCTTGAGCGCCGTGGCGGTCCTGGTTTTGGCGGTCGTCACGGCCCTTGGGGCGGCGCTTTTATGGCCCTGAGCGATCGCCCTCTCGGCAGTCGCCGCGCTGGCGCCGGCGCCTTTCTGCTGATGCGCGCCGCCGCCCTGGCGATCGCTGCCGGCGCGGCGGCGCTTGTGGTCCTGATCGCGGATCTCCCACATTGGCGATTCGGGCCTTGGGTCGCGCTCTTCCATGGTCTGGCGGTGCGCATTGGTTTCGCGGTGTGGCTCGCGGCGGTCGCCACGCACGTCTATTTCGGACTCGACTCGATCCTGAAGGACTATGTACATCACAGCGCGTGGCGTTTCGCCGGTCTCATGGCCAGCGCCGGCGCCTTGCTGGCCCTGGTGGTCTATGGGGTGGCGGCGGTATGGGCATGAGTACGAGATTGCCGCGTCGCCAGTTCGACTGCCTGGTGCTGGGCGCTGGTGGCGCGGGGCTGCGCGCCGCCTTGCAGCTGGCCGACGGCGATGCCCACGTGGCGGTCGTCTCCAAGGTCTTCCCCACGCGCTCGCACACCGTGGCCGCTCAAGGCGGCGTCAACGCGGCGCTTGGCAATGTGTTGCCCGACTCCTGGCACTGGCATATGTACGATACCGTGAAAGGGGGCGATTATTTGGGGGATCAGGACGCGATCGAGTATCTCTGCCGGGCGGCCAACCGGCTTGTGATCGAACTCGAGCACTACGGTGTGCCCTTTTCGCGCATCGACGACGGTCGCATCTACCAGCGCAAATTTGGCGGACAGAGCCAGAATTTCGGGGGTGAGCAGGCGGCGCGCACGTGCGCGGCGGCCGACCGCACCGGGCATGCCATCCTGCACGCCCTCTATCAGCAGAATATCCGCGCCAAGACCCATTTCTTCGATGAGTTCTTTGCCATCGATCTCTTGCGTGACGCCTCCGGACACACCCTCGGGGCCGTGGTCCTCGAGATCGAGACCGGTGAGCTGCTTGTCATCGAGAGCAAGACCACCCTGATCGCGACCGGCGGCGCGGGGCGCATGTATCGCACCAGCACCAACGCGCTTATCAATACCGGTGATGGTCTGGGCATCGCGCTGCGTGCCGGCATCCCCTTGCAGGACATGGAATTCATCCAGTTCCATCCCACCGGGCTTGCCGGTCTCGGGGTCTTGATCACCGAGGGCGCGCGGGGCGAGGGCGGCTATCTCGTGAACGGCCATGGCGAGCGCTTCATGGAGCGCTACGCGCCGCATGCCTTGGATCTCGCCAGCCGCGACGTGGTGAGCCGAGCGATCCATAGGGAGGTCACGGAGGGGCGCGGTTGCGGCCCGCGTGGCGATTATATCGAACTCAAGCTCGATCACCTGGGCGACGAACTCATTCGCAAACGCCTGCCGGGCATACGCGACACGGTCATGCGTTTTGCGCACATCGATCCCGCGCATGCGCCCATACCTGTGTATCCGACCGCGCACTACATCATGGGCGGTATCCCCACGAACCGTTTCGGGCAAGTGGTGGCGCCCGAGCGTCACGGCCCCGAGGAGCCGCAATCTGGGCTCTACGCGGTCGGCGAATGCGCCTGTGTCTCGGTTCATGGCGCCAATCGCCTGGGCGGCAACTCCCTGCTCGACATCATCGTATTCGGGCGCGCCGCCGGCAATCACATCCTCGCCGCCTTGAAGGAGCAGCGTTACCACCGTCCCTTGCCCGGCGAGGCGGTGGAGCGGGCGGTGGAGCGTGTGCGGCGTTGGGAGCGTCCGGGGGAGGAGTCGGTCGAGGCGCTAGGTGCGGAGCTCAGGCGTGTCATGGAGCGTTACTGCGGGGTATTCCGCACGCAGGAGGTGCTGGACGAGGGGGTGCGACGCGTGCGCGAGATTCGCGAGCGGCTGGACCACGCGGGCCTGCGCGATCAGAGCCGCGTCTTCAATACGGCGCGCATCGAGGCCTTGGAGCTCGAGAACCTGATCGAGGTGGCGCTCGCCACCGTGGCGTCGGCGGCGGCCCGTCATGAGAGCCGGGGCGCGCACTCGCGGGTCGATTACCCGGAGCGCGACGACCGTCACTGGCTCAAGCACACGCTTTATCTGCGCGAGGGCGAGACCATCGACTACAAACCCGTGCGCGTGAAACCCTTGACCGTGGATTCCTTTCCACCCGTGGCGCGGACCTACTAGGAGCGGCCGACATGCGTTTTCGTATCTATCGCTATCGGCCCGAGGAGGGCGGGGGGCCCGTGCTGCAGGACTTTGTCCTGGAGCCGCGGGCCTTGGAGGGGGCGGTGATGTTGCTAGACGCCCTGATGCTGCTGAAGGCGCAGGATGAGACCTTGAGCTTCCGGCGTTCGTGCCGCGAGGGCGTGTGTGGATCGGATGCCATGAATATCAATGGCCGCAACGGGCTTGCCTGTATCACACCCCTTAAGGATCTCGCGGAACCCATTACCTTAAGGCCCTTGCCGGGCATGCCCGTGATTCGCGATCTCGTCGTCGATCTGTCGAGCTTCTATCGCCAGTATCGGGCGGCGCGTCCCTGGCTCATCGACGAGGGTCCGGAGCCCGAGATCGAGCGCCGCCAGACGCCCGCGGAGCGTGATCGCCTGGACGGCCTCTATGAGTGCATCCTCTGCGCCTGCTGTACCACGAGCTGTCCATCGTTTTGGTGGAATCCGGATCGCTTTCTGGGGCCGGCGGCGCTGCTGCAGGCCTATCGTTTCGTGGCCGACAGCCGCGACCAGGCCCTTGGTGAACGCCTCGACGATCTCGAGGACCCCTATCGCCTGTATCGCTGTCATACGATCATGAGTTGCACGGACGTGTGCCCCAAAGGCCTGGATCCGGCCCGCGCCATAGGCGGTATCAAGGCCCTGCTCGCTAAGCGCAGACTATGACCCCCGCCTCCGTACGCTGGCGCTGCCGACGCGGACTGCTCGAGCTCGATCTGGCGCTCGGCCGTTTTCTGGAAGACGACTATGCGCGCCTGACGCCGCGCGAGCGTGCGCTCTTCGAGGAGTTCCTCACCGAAAACGACGCCGACCTCTGGGCGTGGATACAGGGTGAGGCCGCGCCGCCGCGCTTTGCCCCGCTGCTCGAATTCTTTAGACTCGCAACCCACCACAGGATAGCGGACAGACCATGATAGACCCCAAGTTGTTACGCACCGAGCCCGAGGAGGTCGCGCGACTGCTGGCGCGCCGTGGTTTCGTGCTCGACGTCGATGCGCTCAAGGCCATCGAGGCGCGGCGCAAGGTGGCCCAGAAGGAGACCGAGGACCGCCAGGCGAGCCGTAATGCTCGCGCCAAGGCCATAGGCCGCGCCAAGGCCCAGGGCGAGGATGTGGTGGCGCTCATGGCGGGCCAGGAGGAGGACGCGCAGGCGCTGGCCGCCGCGCAGGCGGAACTGGCCTCCGTGCAAGCGGCGTGGGATGACTTGGCGTCGGCGCTCCCCAATGTCCCCGCCGCGGACGTGCCGGAGGGGCGCAGCGAAGACGAGAACGTGGAGATGAGGCGCTGTGGGGAGGTGCCGGCATTCGCGTTTGCCGCGCGTGATCATGTCGAGCTGGGTGAGGGCCTGAAGGGTCTCGATCTCGCCGCCGCCGCCAAGCTTGCTGGGAGCCGCTTCGCCGTACTGCGCGGGGGGCTCGCGCGTCTGCAACGCGCCTTGATCCAGTTCATGTTGGATCTACATACGCAAGAACACGGCTACACCGAGGTCTACGTGCCCTATATGGCGAACCGGGAAAGCCTGTATGGCACAGGTCAGTTGCCCAAGTTCGCCGAGGATCTTTTTCCGATCGGGGGGCTGCCGTACTTCCTGATCCCAACCGCCGAGGTGCCGGTCACCAACCTTGCGCGCGACATGGTCTTTACCCAAGAGGCGCTGCCCTTGCGCTACGTCTGCCATACGCCCTGCTTTCGCAGTGAGGCCGGCGCCGCCGGCCGCGATACCCGTGGTTTGATCCGCCAGCATCAATTCGAGAAGGTCGAGCTCGTGCAAATCGTAGCCGCCGAGGATTCGGTGCGCGTCCATGAGGAACTGACCGCGCATGCCGAGACGGTCTTGAAGCGTCTCGCGCTGCCTTACCGTGTCATGGCCTTGTGCGCGGGCGATATGGGCTTCGCGGCGGCCAAGACCTACGACCTCGAGGTCTATCTCCCGGGGAGCGGGCGCTATCGGGAGATATCGTCTTGCAGCAACTTTCGGGACTTCCAGGCGCGACGCCTAAATGCCCGCGTCCGCGCCGCGGGCCAGAGGCCCGAACTTGTCCACACCCTGAACGGCTCGGGGCTGGCCGTGGGCCGCACCCTGGTCGCGGTGCTCGAGAACTACCAGCAGGCCGACGGGGACGTGCGCATTCCCGACGTCCTCATTCCCTACATGGGCGGCGCGACCTCCCTGCGGTCTCTGCCCTAGGGGCTAGGGGTGCCGCGGGGCTGTGTCGACACCGGACCCCCGGATGAGCGGGTGCGGGCACGGCGCAGGAAGGCATCCAGACTCAGGCATCCGGGGCCGTGGACCGCGAGCACGATGAGTCCGCCCGTGAAGCCGGTCTCGGCGAGCATCACGACTTGGTCATTGATGGTGGCGAGGCTGTGGTGAAAAATGGCGATGGCAGTCGCCGAGAAGAGGGCGAGAAGCGAGGCCGCGATGCGCGTCCAAAGACCCGCGATGACCGCGAGTCCCCCCACGAGCTCGAGGGCGATCACCAGCGGGAGAAGACCCCCGGGCAGCCCGTGGGACACCATATAGAGGCGCGTCCCTTCGTAATCCTCGATCTTGCCGAGGGCGGCGAAGACGAATATCAGCGCCAAAAGTACGCGGCCTATGAGTTCGAAGATCGCAAGTCCCTTCTTGTTGTATTCCATGAGCTGTTCTCCCTGCGGATAAGGTCCCGCCGCTCAGAGCTTAGAGACGTTCCGGACCCTTGTCCAGGAGTCGCCGGAGCGGAGTGGGCGTCGTCGAGACGTTATCCAAGGCGCCGGGAATGGATATTGACCGGACGCTCGAGATCGCCGATCTTTGCGCACAGGGCGCCGTTATCAAGGGGCTTGCGCTGAACAGCGATCCTGGTCGATCTCAATCTTTTCCGCTATATCCATTCTGGGGTTGGAATCCAACACTTCTGGTTGTACCGAGCCTCAATCGCCCTGGTTGGGGGGTGGCTATGTGGCCCATGTAATGGCCCCCTGCGCGGGCTATCATGATCTCTCGGGCGCGAGATCATGCGATCCTTTTGCCGCGTCTATAGTGATCGGGCGAGAGCCGCTTTACTTCGTGGAAGCACGCCCTGTACGCTTCCCTTTCCCAAAGCCAGGCTTCCTGAATTTCATATCGAGTGTCATATAGGATCCACACTAGGAAATCCCAGTCGTAATTGGCGGCCCTGGGGACCCACGTGACAAAACTTCCTGGCTTTCCGCTCGGCCTATTTGCTTTAACCTGGTAATGCGCGCCGCGAAACATAAAATCGAACCCCTTCCGTACAACGGTAACACCCTGCATGTTCTGTGAGTACTGCTCTTCCGTGCAACCCACGAGTCGCGCAGCATCGTATTCGGAAAGCGCGGCGGTGATTTGCGGCGCATTGCCGTATCTCTGCTCCCAATGTAGCGCCGTCTCGACAAGGCTTCTACGCAGTGATGTCATTTCGAAGCGGCTCGTCGAAGGTTGTTGATCTTACGGTTGCCAGAATATGGGTGGTAGGAGACATCGACTTGATTCGGTTTCTTCATAGAGGTCAGAGCGCGCATACCCCGGACATTGCGGTAGCCAGAAAAACGAGAATTCAAGACAGGCGCTTCAGGTCGTCTAGGAGCCCCAATTGATCCAGGGCGTCCTCCAACCGTTTATACGTCTCGGCTTTGCCCCCTTGAAATGGCATTTTCCCGAGCTCGACGGCCGTCCTTGCCAAGCTCACCAGAACGTCCGGGATATGTTGGTCGGGAATGGAGACGTTCATCCCTCGAAAGTTTTTCACGACCGCTCCGACCGCACTCGCGATGCGGGAGGCATCGGGTGAGCCGTCCATCAATCTGTGCGGCAGCTTCCATGTCGCTGTATTGCTGGCATCCCCTACATAAGCGAAACACCGAGCCGGGATTTTATGCATGGGGTGCAGCAAGCCGGCTTCCGCACCGGGCGCAATCGCCTCGCCTTGGTTTTTCCGGGGCAATGTGGCGAGCTCCCTGACATCCGCGGTAGCGGGACACTGATCAAGACCGTGCTTGCTCAACCACCAAAGCGATTCGGGTGGGGTCTTACAATCCAGATGCTCCAAGACGCGGTATTTGAGGACGCCCCCCTCCAAATCAGCGGCATACAGAATCACTCCGTCACTGACCGCGATTTGCTTCACCTTCTGCTCGGACGCATACCGACGGGCCTGATCCATGGCGTGTTCAACGGCTCGCTGGTTCCAAGCCAACGCACCTGGTCGCTTAACTTCAACGATCAGGCGCTTGATACCCAATTTGGACAGCGAAAGATCGGCGTAGCCGACTTGGTTGTTTAAGTCCTTGACGCCCCAATCGAGAACCTCCGTAAAAAGATCTTCGAGAATCCTCTCCGCCACCGCTTCGGCCGCCGCACCGTAGCGCTTTTGTTGTTCAAGACGAGCATCGCGCTTACGTTGGAAGCCCGGCCAGTTGGTCTGAATCCGCGCGACGGCTGTGTGATAGCTGGAAAGGCGTTTGTATGTCGTCAATGACTCTCCTCCGCGCGTCTCTATTTTCCGCTACTATGTTGATCGAGGCCGGGTTACCTTCGGGTAAAAGTCCAAAATCCAATCAAGTAGGCGCATACCAGAACTAGCGGCGTTCCCGCATCATCGGCTCATGACGATGAGGTGACGGTGCCCGCGAACCGTCTGGTATCGTCGCGTATTGTTGCCGGCCCAGACATACTTTGAATATCGATCGGTACAAAATCAGATGCTAATGTACTAGGCTGTATCCACTTTATCATCCATGGGGCTCTTATGGGCATATATAAACACGGAAACACATGATCAACGCAAATCCGGGGTTTTGTTAATGACTGAGTCCCGTCGCAACCTAGCGGTCGAATGGCTTGTTTGTGACCCGCTGTGTATTCTAGCGATCGTTATTACGTCCGGTTATGGCCGATACCGGTCATTGTAGTACGGCGCTTCGGTGTCTGCTTTGGCCGATTGCCTGTTGGTACACCCATTTAAACTGGCGATGGGGTGGCTCCTATTGACGCAAAGTTGCTTGCGCGGCAACAATCGTTGCTATAACGGCAACATTGAGGTCATGGGTGTCGCTCAACGCCATTTTATTTCCAGAGTATCGCCGCCGGGTGTTGGGCTTATTATTGCTCCATCCCGATCGGCGTTACTGTCTGCGCGAGATCGCGCGCCTGACAGGTACCACGGCGGGCACCTTGACGCGCGAGCTCTCCAAGCTCGTCAAGGCGGGTGTGGTGAACGTACAGAAAGTCGGCAATCAGATGCATTATTCCGCGAACCATCATTGCTCGATCTTCGATGATCTGGCGAGCATCCTGCACAAGACCAGCGGCTTGGCCGATGTGCTGGTTGAAGCCCTGCGGCCACTCGGGGATCAAATCGAAGTGGCATTCGTCTTCGGATCGGTCGCCAGCGGTCAAGCGCGATCCGGAAGCGACGTCGACGTGATGGTGATCGGCGACGTATCGTTCAAGGCTGTCGTCACCGCCCTGTATTCGCTTCAAGAGCGTTTAGGTCGGAAATTGAACCCCAGGGTCTACTCCCGAAGGGAATGGCGCGTTCTGGTAGCAGAGGACGGCGCGTCCATGTCGCGACATCCAGAAGAAACCCATGCTGTTTATCGTCGGCACGCAATCAGATCTGCACGACCAGGAGGTTCCGTAACCATAACGCAGAATAATCTCATTGGGACGCAGCTTGAAGCGGTTGAACCGGATCGCGCCGGGGTCGAACGATTACGGGAAGCCGCCAACCGCCGTCTCGCGGATGCTGCTGCCACAAGGTAGCTATTGGCCTACTGTCGGCAAGGATAAGCCTAACCCTCAGGGCGTCGGATGGTGCATGGTTTTTAAGAACTTTCTCTGGGGAGATTACGCATAATGAAGCTCCATTACGCCGATATCCAGATCGAATAGCGTGTTTTCAATGGGGGTCCGGCCACAGGTAGGATAGTCAATACAGTCGACAGAGAGCCCCGGGGCTTCTGGGCGCTCACTGGGTCGAGTGATAGGCCGCTCGCGCACAGGGGTGGGGCTATAGGAGGTGGAGTTGCCATCGTTGAGGCGTTATCCTAGGCGCCTGGAGAGGTGGCAGAGCGGTCGAATGCGGCGGTCTTGAAAACCGTTGAAGGGCAACCTTCCGGGGGTTCGAATCCCTCCCTCTCCGCCAATCTCGGAACAAAACGGCGCATGTCGGGCGTAGCCAGCTTTACGCCGGCCGTGGCCATCAGCGTCTGAAGCGAGCAGTTTTTTTGTCGGGGCACCCCAACCACCCCGCGGAGCCGGCGGGATCCCGGTGCGTGTCAAGGCAGTTGCCGCCTGAGTTAGGCACTCTTGCGTTTTTCGGTTAAGGGATCGGGAGCCACATTGATGACTGACTCTCGCTCCGGGT
>JAKAXK010000182.1 GCA_021827145.1 Pseudomonadota bacterium | reverse complement strand
TCCGATCTGCTGGCCCGGTGGCCCAGCGCAGCGGTTAAAGCTATAAAATCAGAGGGCTTGATTACGAAGATGCGCCCCGCCACCAGCGTGATATGCCCCGGCTGCGAGCGCGAATGTGTCATGCCCGTGCATGTATTGACCGACAAGGCGCGGGAACCGGCGGCGTTCATCGTTTGCGACAGGCGGAGCGACATCAACCGCGTGGTTGTTTCGGTGAGTTGTCTTGAACGGTGGCAGGCTACCGGCGATTCGGTTGCCCATCTGCTAGCGGGTTCGCTCGGGCTACATCGCTCAGAACTCAGCAGCACCGATGCGGCACGTTGGGAAGTGGGGATGCTTAAGGGCGCAAAGCATTCCGGCCACCTTGTGCTTGTCGCCGATGGCACGCTTACCCTTTCCCTGGCCGGTCATTCCATCCCTTTAGCCGATGTGCTGGCGCTTGAAGACAACGCCTTCAAGGTAGACCGGCGAATGTTGAACCGCCTTGTCGATCACCCCATCGCGGGCGCCGGAGATGTGGAATCGGCAGCTCATCGACGCGAAAGACTCAAGAAGCGCGTGCAGGCAGTAAGCGCCAAGGGCATCAAGGCATTCTTGAAAACTGTCGCCGAGGAGGAAGGTATTAGCGTGTCCCGGCTGAAGCAACTCTTAACCGCGGAAAGCGCATCAGCCAAATCGGGGGTGCGTCGGTAACGGTAACTCCGGCGCGGGGGGCTACCCCGCGCAACTCAAAAGGCAAGGCGCAACACAGCCTGGCACCATGTCTCACGGGACAGCTTGCAGGATAGCCCCCTGTCTCGTTCTCAATCCGTAACCGTGTGCAACAACGCCCTAGGAGGCGCAAACATGGTTACCGCAATTCTCAGACTGCCCGCCATCCAGCTTGAATCCGGCTATTCCCGCTCGACGATCTATCTGCGCATTGCCCAGGGGCTTTGGACTCGACCGGTCCACCTCGGGGTGCGTGCCGTGGGTTGGCCGGCGCGTGAGGTGGAGGCGTTAAACGCGGCACGTATCGCGGGATGGTCGGATGAGGAAATACGCGCCCTTGTCACAAGGCTCATGGCGGCCCGCAAGGAGGCTGCATGAGCGCCCTCGTTTTCGCAATGCTCGTGTCCGATGGCATGGCCGTGGCGCTCGTGACGTTCGCGGGTTGGGGCCTATGAGCGCCGCTCCGCTTTTGGACCGTCTGGAGGGGGTACGGGCTACCGGCCCCCGCGGGTGGGTAGCGCGGTGCCCCGGACACCGAGACAAGACCCCCTCTCTGTCCGTCCGCGAGCTTCCCGACGGGCGGGTGCTCGTGCATGACTTTGCCGGATGCGATGTGCACGACATTCTGGCCGCTGTGGGCCTGTCGCTACGGGATCTGTTCCCGGAACGCCTGAGGGACGACTTCAAGCGCGAGCAAGAACCATTTCCGGCGCGTGACCTGCTAAAGGCTCTGGGCCATGAAACCCTCGTCGTTCTGATGGCAGCAAGCACTGTGGCCCAGGGCGTGGCTCTCGACTCGGATAACCTCGACCGGCTGACGCTGGCTGTCCGCCGCATCCGCGAAGCCCTCGACCTTGCGGGGGTGCGCCATGCGGCTTGACCATGCGCTGGACGACATCGACCGAGGGACCACATGGCTGGACGAGCAGGCCGCGAAACGTGGAGCTGGCGCCAAAGTCGCCGCATGGTCCGAACCCCAAGACCTGATCGAGCAGGCGAAGGCCGAGCCCTACCCGCTTGACGCCTTGCCCGGAGCGATCCGCGCCGCTGTGGCCGAAGTGACGGGCTTTGTGAAGGCGCCTACCGTCCTTGTCGCATCGAGTGCCCTGGCGGCCCTTTCAGTGGCCGCCCAAGCCTATGCAGATGTGAAGCGAGCGGACAAGCTCACCGGGCCGTGCGGATTGTTCTTGCTCACCATTGCCGATAGCGGCGAACGGAAATCGACCTGCGACGGCTTCTTTACCGCCCCGATCCGAGACTATCAGGAGGCACAAGCGGAAACGGCGAAACCGTTACTTGCGGCGTATAAGGCGGACTGCGAATCCTGGGAGGCCCGGCGGGCGGGCATGAAGGACGCGATCAGAACCAAGGCGAAGGCGTCTCAGCCCACAAGTGATCTGGAAGCGGCCATGCGGCGGCTAGAAGGCGAGAAGCCCGAGGCCCCTAAAGTCCCGCGCCTGCTCTATGGCGATACGACCCCTGAGGCCCTGGCTTTTAGTCTCGCGAAGGAGTGGCCTGCGGGCGGGATTGTGAGCGCAGAGGCGGGCTTGGTCTTTGGCGCCCACGCCATGGGCAAGGAATCCGCCATGCGCAATATGGGGCTGCTCAATACCTTGTGGGACGGCGTTCCTTTGGCCATCAGTCGGAAAACGTCCGAGAGCTTTACGGTCAACG
Source organism: Pseudomonadota bacterium (assembly GCA_021827145.1). Taxonomy (GTDB): domain Bacteria; phylum Pseudomonadota; class Gammaproteobacteria; order Acidiferrobacterales; family Acidiferrobacteraceae; genus Acidiferrobacter. The sequence goes on along the minus strand of JAKAXK010000182.1, from coordinate 1,347 downwards.
GCGCGCGACTCACCATCGCGCTCCAAGTCCAGGGCGAGACCTTGCGTGCGTTCTTTGCACAAAGCGGCCCCCTGGCGCGTGGTATCGGGTTTTTGGCGCGCTTCCTGATCGCTTGCCCCCAATCGACCCAAGGCTTTCGCCCCTTCACCGAAGCCCCGGCCCACTGGCCTGCGCTCGCGGTCTTCCATCGTCGTATCAGCGCGATCCTGGATCAAGCGCCGCCCCTGTCTGGGAAGGGTGGACTTGTGCCACCTTTGTTGTCCTTGTCCCCCGAAGCGAAAGCCGCCTGGGTCGTATTCCATGACGCCATCGAGGGCGAGCTTGCAACCGGCGGAGAATTGTACGACGTGCGTGACGTGGCCGCGAAAACGGCGGATAACGCCGCGCGGCTCGCCGCTCTCTTCCATCTCTTCGCGGGGGGTCTCGGCGCCATCACCCCGGAGGCATTCACGTCGGCCAGTCAAATTGTCGCGTGGCATCTCCATGAGGCGCGGCGCTTCTTTAGCGAGATCGCTTTACCCCCTGAACTCACCAACGCGATACGGCTGGACACCTGGTTGATTGAGTATTGCCGACGGGAACGAACCCCTACGGTCCCCATTGCGAAGCTCCAACAATGCGGGCCAAGCGGGTTGCGGAGCAAAGCGACCATCGAGACCGCCATGACGGAATTAGACCACCTGGGCCGGGCTCGCTGGGAGCGCGACGGGAAGCGCAAACTTATTGCGGTCAACCCGGCCTTACTGAAAGGGGGCGGCCTATGACGCTCGCAACACTCATACGGGCGGGCGGCCTTGCCGAAATCATGCGCGCCAAAGCCCCCGCTAATGCTAATCCTGCTAGTCTCGCTAATGATCGTGCGGGCGATGGGCCAACTTTAGCAACATTAGCCCCTTTAGCATTAGCAAGCCCTCAAGGGAAACTGAGCGATACGCGCCCGGCCCATGACCCGGCATTCGTTACAGTAACGGCATTGACCGAGGCCGAACGCCAAGCCATTGAGTACGCCGAGCGCGTGGCGGCCATCCGCGAGCAAGGCAAAGTGCCCAGCTCCTACACAGCAACCACCTTTTGCGAGCAATGCGGCTCCGTGTTCATTTTCGAGAGCGCGCCGCCTCGCGTCACCGCCTGTCCTTGGTGTCACAACCGCGCGAGAAACTTACCCATACCGCGCCCACCCGTTACGTGCGCCTCGTGTCTCCATTGGCAACGTGATCTGATCGAACCCTACGCACTCGTTACGTGCGAGCACACGAAAGCCCGGTATCCTGGCGAACGGAAACCGTGCGCCTATTTTCAACCCTCAGAGGATAGACAATGAGCAAGCGCACACCGGCCACCAAACGG
>JAKAXK010000046.1 GCA_021827145.1 Pseudomonadota bacterium | reverse complement strand
CGTGAAGTTGGCCTAAACCAAAAGGGATGGGTCAATCAAAGGGGCTGAAGTAGGGCCGCTGCTGGCAGAAAGGAATCCTTGTCCTCATTGTAGGCCGAACGGCCTATCAGGGCGAGGAGGATGTCAAGGCGACGCTCGCATCGATGACGCAATCCTTCACCGTTCGTCGCGGCCTTCGCGCAGCAGGATCTCGGACGGGGTGTGTGATCGGTGTTTCGTGAGTTTTCGCAGTTCGCTGGCCAGCGCCTCAAAGGACGTCTCCGCTTCGCTGGCGAGGGCTTGGCGAAGTATCTCGCGATGCTCGGCCTCGGCCGATCGTCCGTGACGCGCGGCCCGTCTTTTCAAGCGCGTAATCAGTTCGTCGTCGAGATTGCGGACATGCAGGTTACTTGCCATGATGCGCGCCCCATATGGGATCGTATGGGCTCAATGATCGCGTTTTGAGCACACTTCGTCAAGCTCATGGCGTGTGCGCGAACCGGCGAGGCCGTTCCATCGGAGCCCCGCAAACCAGCCTCAACAGGTGTAAAGCTTCATGCCTCACGGAGGCGGTTTTAGCGGCTTTACATAATGGCTTGGGTCGCGGTGACGGTCGCGGAGTGCGTTACAATGCGAGGTTTTCGGGACCCGGTCACGGCGCGGGCATTGAGGCGGATGATGGCGGCAAGGGGCGAGGGGACGGTTCGGACGAGCGGGTGGACGCGATGGGGGGCTTATGTGCGCCTCATGCGGCTGCATCGGCCGATCGGCAGCCTGCTCTTGATGTGGCCGACGCTCTGGGCTTTGTGGCTCGCGGGTGAGGGGCATCCGCGACCCGTCCTGGTCGCGGTCTTCGTGGCGGGCGTGCTCATCATGCGTTCGGCGGGCTGCGTGATCAATGACTACGCAGACCGCGACTTCGATGCGCACGTCTGGCGCACCCGCGACCGACCGATCGCGGCGGGCGAAGTGAGCCCCCGGGCGGCGCTGGCTCTGTTTTTCGGGCTCTGTCTCTTGGCGGCCCTGCTTGCCCTGTGGCTCAATATCTTCACGATCGAGCTTTCGGTGGTGGCGGTGGCATTGGCCGCATCCTATCCCTTCTTCAAACGCTTCACGCATCTCCCGCAGGTCTATCTTGGGCTTGCCTTCGGTTGGGGTATCCCCATGGCTTTTGCGGCCGAGACTGGCCGGATACCGCTCATGGCGTGGGTGCTCTTTGCCGCCAATATCGCCTGGACGGTAGCCTACGATACGGCCTACGCCATGGCCGATCGCGACGATGACCTGAAGATCGGTGTCAAATCGAGCGCGATCCTCTTCGGGCGCTGGGATCGGCACATGGTTGCCTTGAATCACGCCATCGCCTTGTGTCTCTTGTATGCTGTCGGGGTGATGGCGCACCTCGGCCCCGTGTACGATGGTGGCCTGGGGCTTGCCCTGGGGTTTGCACTCTATGAACAGGGTCTGCTGCGCGAACGCCGGCCGCTTGACTGCTTTCGTGCCTTTCTGAACAACAACTGGTTTGGCGGCAGCGTCTTCGTGGGCCTGGTCGCCGCTTATCTCGGGAGGTCTTTGTGAAGCTCTACGGTCATGTGACATCACCTTATGTGCGTAAGGTCCGCATCGCCTTGCGCGAGAAGAATATCCGCTTCGAATGGATTCAGGAGAGTCCGCACGATGCCGGCAATCACATCGTCGCCATGAACCCGCTGGGCAAGGTCCCGGTCCTGGAGACTGACGATGGTCGTGTGCTGTTCGATTCGACGCTGCTCATTGAATATATCGATACGTTGACACCCGAGCGCCTGATCCCGGAGGGCGACACCGAGCGCCTGCGCGCACAGCTCTGGAATACCTTGGGCATCGGCATCGTCGATGCCACCGTCGCCCGTCTCCTGGAGGGCCGGCGCCCGCCGGCCGAACAGTCACGTTCTTTTATTGCCCGTCAGGAGGACAAGATCGCGCGCGCCCTCGCATGGGCTGACAAGGCCGAGCGGGGCGCGGCCTATCTCGTGGGCGAACACTTCACGATCGCTGATCTGGGGCTCGCCTCAGCCCTCGAGTATATCGATTTCCGCTACGCGCACGACTGGCGCGGCACGCATCCCCGGCTTGCGCGCTGGTTGGCCGGCATCAGCACGCGCGGCTCCTTCGCCGAGACCGTGCCCCCGGGAATGGAAAAGGCCCTCGACGCGCCGCATTGAGGGGAGCGGCGCGTGACTGCCTTTCTCATCCTGTTGGTGGCGTTGCCCGTGATTCTCGCGGGCGCCGAGCTCTTCACAAACGCGATCGAGCATGTGGGCGCGGCCTTCGGGGTCTCCGAGGGCGTGACAGGCTCCTTGCTGGCGGCGGTCGGTACCGCGCTGCCCGAGACTGCGGTGCCTCTGCTCGCGTCTCTGCACCAGGGCACGGGTGAGAGGCTCGCGGTCGGTGCCGTGCTCGGCGCGCCACTCATGCTGTCGACGTTGGCGTTGGGCGTCACGGGCATCGCGGCCTGGCAGAGCCGTGGGCTAAGCGGCGTGCTAGCGCCTGAGCGCGGGGGCGTGCGACGCGACCTCGACTGGTTCCTTACCCTCTTCGTGCTGGCCTTGGCGGGGCTGTATTTGCCCGAGGGCCCGTCACGGCAGGTATTGGCCGCTATCCTGGTCGTAGGCTATGCGGCTTATGTGTTTGTCACCGTGCGCGCTTCGAAGGCGTTGGTGGCCGCCGGTCACGAGACCAGCGCGGGCAGCGGCCTGCATCTGGCGCGGCATGTCTTGAGGCGCATCCCGGGGCTGCGCTATGTCCAGCTCCTACTGGGACTAGCCCTCATCGTAGGTGGTGCCCAGGGCTTTGTGGTGGGCATCGAGGCGCTCGGGCACCTGCTCCACGTCCCGGTGCTGGCGCTCGCACTTGTCATCGTCCCGATCGCAACCGAGTTGCCGGAGAAGGTCAATAGCGTGCTATGGATAAGGCGCGGGCAGGACACCCTGGCGTTTGGCAACATCACCGGTGCGCTCGTGTTTCAGGGGAGCCTCTTGCCTGCGCTTGGCATGATGCTGACACCCTGGCGTCCGACCCCGCTGCTCGTCACCACCATGTTGATCACTATTGCCGGTGTTGTGATGCTGCGTTGGCGCATCGCCCAAGCCAGCGCCTTGCGCCCTTACCATGTGATGGCTGGCGGCCTTCTCTACGCCGCCTTTCTCAGCTATCTTCTCGCGCCATGAGCCTCTATGCCGTCATGGGTCACCCCATAGGCCACAGCCTGTCCCCTCAGATACACGAGGCCTTCGGCGCGCTCACGGGCCTCGATGTGCGTTACGAGCGCCGCGAGGTGCGCCCGGAGGGTCTCGCGGAGGCCTTGTCAGCGTTCCGCGTGCAAGACGGTCGGGGGGCCAACATCACCGTCCCCCTGAAGGGCGAGGCCTACGCGCTTGCGGCACGGACCTCGGCGCGGGCCGAGCGCGCCCGCGCGGTCAATACGCTGGCCTGGCAAGGCGACGGTTGGTTTGGCGACAACACCGATGGCGCGGGCCTCATTCGTGATTTGACCGTGAATCACGGCTGGTCTCTACGGGCTCGGCGGGTCTTGCTGGTGGGGGCGGGGGGCGCGGCGCAAGGGATCGTGGGGCCCTTGCTGGATGCAGGCATCGCCCATCTCTCCATCTCGAATCGCAACCCCGAACGGGCGCGGGATCTGGTCGCCTCATGCCGCGATGCGCGGGCCGGCGTCGCGGATATCGGCGTCACGGGCGCGTGCCCCTTCGAAATCGTGATCAATGCCACGGCCGCCGGTCTTTCCGGCGCCCTGCCCGTGCTTCCCGATGTGCTCTTCGAGGGGGCTATCGTCTATGACCTGATGTACGGTCCCAAGGCCCGGACCTTCTTGTCTCACGCGCGCGCCCATGGCGCTCGCGAAGTGGCGGACGGTCTCGGCATGTTGGTCGAACAGGCGGCCGAGGCCTTTCTCCTCTGGTGGGGCGTGCGCCCGCCCACGGAGTCCGTGTTGGCGCACCTGCGCGCCGAGGTCGGCGCCGGATCGTAGTACCGTTCGGTCTAAGGAGAGAGGGAAGGCGCCGCCGGCCGTGATAGAGTAGGCCCGATATGATCCAAGGAATACCGATGGCGAACGACAATCCCCTGCTCGACCTCGACGGCCTCCCCCGATTCGCCCACATAGAGCCGAGTCAGGTCACGCCGGCCCTCGATGTCATACTCGACGAGACGCGCGCGATGGTCGAGGCGCGCCTGTCGGGTGATCCGGCACCTGGCTGGGACGATGTGGTGGGCCCGCTCGAAACGGCAGAGGCGCGCCTTAAACGTTTCTGGTCGCCGGTCGCGCATCTGAATGCCGTGGCCGACTGCGCCCCGCTGCGCGATGCCTACAATGCGGGTCTCGCCCGCCTCACCAGTTATCAGACGAGCTATGCCCAGGACGAACGCGTCTATCGTGCCTATCGGGCGGTGGCCGAGGGCCCGGCCTTCGCATCCTTGAGTGAGGCCCGCAAGAAGGTGGTGACGAACGCCCTGCGCGATATGCGTCTGTCGGGTGTCGCCCTGGAGGCCGGTCCCAAGGCCCGTTTCAAGGCCATTCAGGAAAAGCTCTCCGAACTCACGAGTCGCTTCGAACAAAACGTCCTGGATGCCACCGACGCCTTCAGTCTGGTCGTGGAAGACGAGGCGCGACTCCAGGGCATACCCGCCTCGGTGCTCGCACAGGCGCGTTCCGAGGCCCAGCGGCGGGGGCGCACGGGTTTTCTTTTGACCCTGCAGGCCCCTTGCTATGTGCCGGTCATGACCTATGCCCAGGATCGGGGCTTGCGCCGGCAACTCTACGAGGCCTATGTGACACGTGCCTCGGAGGCGGGTGACGGGCGTTACGACAACACGGCCCTCGCCCACGAGATCTTGGCGCTGCGCCGCGAGGCGGCCGTACTCCTCGACTTCCCCCATTACGCGGCTTACTCGCTTGCGACGAAGATGGCGCGCGATGCCACCGAGGTCGAGGCGTTTCTTACCGACCTCGCGCGGCGGGCGCGTCCCATGGCCTTACGGGAGCTCGCGGACCTCGCAACCCTGGCGCAGGCCGACGGACTGTCCCTGGAGGCCTGGGATACGGCCTATTACAGCGAACGGCTGAAGGAGCGGCGCTATCAGTTTTCGGAGGAGGACCTGCGGCCTTATTTCCCGCTGCCACGGGTTCTCAAGGGGCTATTCGCGCTGACCGAGCGACTCTATGACGTCCGGATCCGCGAGCGGCCGGGCGTCGAGCTGTGGCACCCGGATGTGCTCTTCTACGAGATCTCGGACACCGACGGACAGGCGCGCGCGCAATTTTATCTGGACCTTTACGCCCGCGAACGCAAGCGCGGAGGGGCGTGGATGGATGAATGCTGCGTGCGCCAGGCGGGCCCGGTCCCGAGTCTGCCGGTCGCCTATCTCACATGCAATTTTTCTGCGCCGGCCGCCGACCACCCCTCGCTCCTGCGCCACGATGAAGTCGAGACCCTGTTCCACGAGTTTGGTCATGGACTCCATCACATGCTTACGCGCGTCGATGAGCCGGCCGTCTCGGGCATCAACGGCGTACCCTGGGACGCCGTCGAGCTCCCGAGCCAATTTATGGAAAACTTCTGTTGGCAACGGGAGGTCATCGACCTCATAGGCGCCCATTATCAGACCGGGGAGCCCGTGCCGGCCGATCTCTTTGCGCGCCTGCGGTCCGCGCGAACCTTCCAGGCGGCCATGCAGATGTTGCGCCAAGTGGAGTTCGCGCTCTTTGATATCCGCCTCCACGCCTTTTTTGATCCGTCCGCGGGATCGGTGCACGCGCTGCTCGACGCCGTACGCGACGAGGTGGCGATCATGAAGCCACCCGTCTTCAACTGTTTTGAGAACAGCTTCACCCACATCTTTGCCGGCGGCTACGCCGCGGGCTACTATAGCTATAAGTGGGCTGAGGTGTTGTCGGCCGACGCGTTCGGTCCCTTCGAGGAGCGCGGCGTGTTTGATCGCGCCACTGGCTTATCCTTTCTCCACAATATCCTGGAACGGGGCGGGGAGGCCGATCCGCGCGACTTATTCGAGCGGTTCCGTGGCCGCGCGCCGTGTATCGATGCGCTGCTCAAGCAGAGCGGGCTTTATGAAACGGAGGGGAACGGATGACGCGTTGGACGGCTTGGGTGGGTGTTCTGATGTGGGCGGGAGCGGCGCATGCCGCCACCTTGTATCGCTGGGTCGGGCCCAACGGAGTGGTCACCTACCAAAATACCCCACCCCCTTCATCGGTCCACCATGTGCATGTCATGCATGTGCACGGCCGTGCCTCGCCTGCGGCGGTGCGCAAGGCCTTGAGCGCCCTGCACCCCGTGGTCTTGTACCGGGCCCCCCATTGCACGCCCTGTCGGCAAGTGAGTGCATACCTGCATCGCCGCAATGTCCCGTTCCGCAGTATCGATGTCTCGCGCGGGCCCGCGGCCTTGCGGGATATGAAGCATAAAACCGGATCGACCACGGTGCCGACCGTGACCGTGGGACGCGACGTCCTCGTGGGCTATATTCATTCGGCCTTGAAAAATGAACTCGCCGCCGCAGGCTACCTTAAGGCCCCCAAGGGCTAGCGGCCGCCCGTGTCCTGTCCCTTAAGGCTCGGACGCAGCGAGGGCCGCGCCGCGCCGCCATGAAGATCGCGACCTGGAACGTGAATTCCCTGAGAGTGCGGCTTGCGCAGCTCGAGGAATGGCTCGGTCGCGTCGAGCCGGACGTTGTATGCCTGCAGGAGACTAAGGTGCGGGATGCGGATTTTCCGGCGCAGGCCTTTGCGGATCGCGGTTACCAAGTGGTCTTCCACGGCGAGCCCAGCTATAACGGGGTCGCGATTGCCGCCCGGGGGTTGCTCACCGACATTGCTCGTGGACTGGGGGGTTTCCCGGATACGCAATGCCGGGCACTGGCGGCGACCTTCCAGGGTGTGCGCGTCGCAAGCGTCTATGTCCCCAACGGGACCGCCCTCGATTCCCCCCGTTACCCCTACAAGCTCGCGTGGCTTGAGGCCTTGAAGGAGCAGAGCCGCAGCTGGCTTGCCGACAACCCTGCGCTCGTTTTGGCAGGCGACTTCAATATCGCGCCCGAGGATCGCGACGTCTACGATCCGGCGGCCTGGGAGGGCTCGGTGCTCGTGAGCGCGCCCGAGCGCGCCGCCTTCCAGGCGTTGATCGGCACCGGGTTCACGGACGCGCTGGGGGTGCTCGCCCCCGAAGGGCGGGCCTATAGTTGGTGGGATTACCGGGCGGCCGCCTTCCGTCGGGACCTGGGGCTGCGCATCGATCATGTCCTTCTGAGTGCCCCGCTCGCCGCAGGGCTTGTGCGTGGCTACGTGGACCGCGAGGCGCGCGGCCATGCGCGCCCCTCCGATCACGCCCCCGTGGTCGTCGAGGTCGGCTGGTCCCCTGTGTGAGGGGCGTCCAATGCCCCTCTGTATCTCCTGAGATACAGTTCATCCTTACCTTAAACGCCTAGAGAATTCAGCTGTTCGGGGCGTCCGTTCAGGGCGCCGAGATGGCCAGCTGTTTCTTAATCGGTACACTCACACCCGGGCATCCCGCGGACCCTGAATTTTCCTGTCTCACGCCTTACAGTCGCGCCCGCCACGCTCTTTGGAGAGGGCCGACGCCTGCACCATAACTTCTTACGCATCAGCCTTTTAGACCAAACCTCATGGACCTGGCACGGTTCTTGTTAATAGCGCTCTCATCTGTGGTGCGGGCGGCGAATCGGGCCCCGACCTTCGGTTTGACGAAAAGGGAACATCATGAATCGGACTGCGCTCGTTGTCTTAGGACTTTCGGTCCCGCTCCTCGCGGCGGTCCGCGTCTGCGCGGCTGACCCCCTTGTCGTGTCCAATACGGCTTCGCTCGCGGGGTCGGCGCTTGCCGACGGCACGGGCATCGCCACGATCAACGAGGCGGCGGGCAACGGCAACCTGCAGGCCAATAGCGACGCGATTACCAATGGCACCCACGCCGGGGCGGGGATCAGACAGCAGTTGTCGGCGCAGGCAGGCGGCGACGCGGCAAGCTCGGCGCGCATAGCGGGTGACGCCTTCGCGCGCTTCTCGGGCATATTGAGCGTCAATCAGGCGGCCGGTAGCAACAACCTCGAGGCCAATAGCGTCACGATCACGCGTTCCGTCCAGCGCCTGAGTCTCGACCAGCTCACGCATATCGCATCACCCATTCACCAGATCAACGGCGCCCTCGTGAACGCCCGGCCCAAGGGTCAGCGTCATGTGGTGGTCGCGGACAACGCCTTGAAGGGGGTGACCGGCATCGCCCAGGTGAGCCAGACGGCGGGATCCGGGAACAGTTTGAGCAACAGCGTCACCTTAAGTATATCTGCGGGCATACGCCCGTAGGGGTGCAAAGGGCGGCTTCAATTGAAGGCCGCTTTCGATTCACACGAAAAGGAGAGGTATATGGCAACTCAGTGGAAACTTCGCACCATAGTGGCGGCCGTCGGCATGGCCATAGTCGCCCCCGTGGTCATGGCCAAGACGACCGGCATGGCTCCCGCGAACGTGAGCAGCGCGCAGATGGCGGCAGGCTCGTTCGATTTCGCCAACGGTTCAACCAATAGCGCCGTGGCCAACAAGCATGTCCTGCAAAACGCCAAGGGCAACATTGGTGCCAATATCGCCGCCGGCAGCGGCAACATGCAGGTCAACAACACCGACATAGCGCTCGCTAACGGCTCTCTCACTACGAAGACCAGCACGTCATCGGCTATCGATAGCGTGCAGTGGAACAATATCTTCTCGGTCAGCGGATCGACGGACGTCGCCAACAATGCCCAGGCCTCCAACCATGTTTTGCAGAACGCCTCGGGCAACATTGGCCTGAACGTGGCCGCCGGCGCCGACAATATGCAGGCCAACAACACCGCGCTGAGCCACGGCCTGGGCGTGCTCCCAGCTGGACAGGCCTCGGCTTCGGTCGAAAGCAGTCAGATCTCCGGACCGTTTGCGCTCGCCTTGGCCGCAGACAATAACGACACGGCGTCGCTTTCCAACCATGTCTTGCAAAACGCCTCGGGCAATATCGGCGTAAACGTCGCGGCCGGTGACGAGAACATGCAGGGCAACAACCTCGCGGTTTCCTACAACCGGGGCGGCCTCCACGCCTATGCGGGCGCCGGCAGCTTCCAGGCGGGGCTCCTCGTCGGCGCGATGACCATGGGCGCCGACAACGACGCCACGCTCTCCAACCATGTCTTGCAAAACGCCAAGGGCAATATCGGCGTAAACGTCGCGGCCGGTGAGCAGAACATGCAGGACAACACCCTGTCGGTCGCCACCGCGAAGGCCGTCTACCCATACTCGCCGACCGCCACGACGGGCTCGAGCGTGGTCCAGATCGCCAATAGCCAGAACGGCGGTATCGTCGCCGGCAGCATGGACCTGTGGGCCGACAACGACGCCTCGCTCTCCAACCATGTCTTGCAGAACGCCTCGGGCAACATCGGCGTAAACGCGGCGGCCGGCACCCAGAACATGCAGGCCAACAACACCGCAGTCGCGCTGACCTGGTCGACCAAATCGGGCGGGATCGTAAACTCGTCTATCGCCAGCAATCAGAACGCTGGACCGCTCGGCGGCTCGATCAGCATCGGAGGGGACGACGACGCATTCCTCACCAATCATGTGCTGCAAAACGCAAGCGGCAACGTGAACGTGAACGTGGCCGCGGGCGCCGATAACATGCAGGCCAACAACCTGGGCTACGCTTACAACAACGCAGGCCGTTTCGCGACCTCGGCGATCGACAACGACCAAGGGACTGAGGGGCTCTATGGCAACAGCGCGCGCTTGTCGTTGACCATGGGGAGCAATAACAACGCCTACCTGAACGACAAGGTCCTTCAGAACGCCACCGGCAACGTCGGCGCGAACGTCGCCGCCGGCGAGTGGAACGAGCAGGCCAACAACCTCTCGATCGCCGCTGCCGCGGGCCCGGTCGCCAGCACTACCACGGCCACCGCAGCCATCGCCGACAACCAGGCGAGCAACATGGCCTTCTACTTGCCCTCCGTTGCGATCAACGAACTCGGTGACATGACCGCGTCGCTTTCGAACCACGTCCTGCAGAACGCCTCGGGCAACGTCGGCGTGAACGTGGCTTCAGGCGTGCAGAACGTCCAGGCCAACAACACCGCGATCGCACTTGGTTGGGGTACGGGCAACGGCGACATGGACGCGGACAACACCGGGGGGCCGGCGACGGCCATAATCACCGGCGAGCAGAGCTCCGGGCCATACTCCCTTGCCATCGATGCGGGTTCGTCCAACGCGGCGAGCGTGACCAATCACGTCCTGCAGAACGCCACCGGCAACATCGGCGCCAACGTCGCTTCAGGTACGCAGAACATGCAGAGCAACGATCTGGCCTACGCGTTCAATCAGGCCGGTAGTAACGCCAGTGCGCTAAGTCATGTGTCGCAGGTGTCCATGGGTGCTATCGCCGCGAACGTGCCGGTCAGTTTCTATTGCCTGGGTAATCTGCCGGTGACTAACGCCGCAACCGTGTCGGATCACGTCCTGCAAAACGCGTCGGGCAACATCGGCCTGAACGTCGCAGCGGGCGAGGCCAACATGCAGCGCAATACCTTGAGTATAGCGGACGCCGACTAAGGGCTACACAGTGGGTGGGGGAGGAAATCCCCACCCATTTTTTAACTAGGGTACAAACGATGCCGTATCGTCTTCGACTGTGGATCATTGGGCTTGCGATGTTGCCGGCTCTGGCGCGTGCGGGAACGATCGTCGTCAACGGATTCGGGGGCGTGCCGCTCATTACGCACGTCGCCAGTATGCAAGCTTTGAAGTTTCGGGCGGTGGTTCGCCAGCATACCGATTACAGCTGTGGGGCCGCGGCGCTTGCCACTCTCGTCGATTTCGCCTACGGCCGGAAATTGTCAGAGAACCAGGTGATCGTTGGAATGCTCAAGGTGAGTAACCGCCAAGTGGTCCAGCAGAAGGGCTTTTCGATGTTGGATATGGCCCGTTACCTGTCCCAGATCGGACTGCACGGGGCCGGATACAAGATACCGCCGGCCTTGCTCGTCAAGCTGCGGGTTCCCGTGGTGGTACTGCTCGACATCCAGGGCTATGAGCATTTCGTGGTGCTTAAGGGGGTGGTTCACGGGCGTGTCTATCTCGCCGACCCCGCCTTGGGCGATCGCAGCCTCCCGTTCGCGCGCTTCGTGAAGGATTGGGACGACGTGGTGTTCATCGTCATGGGGCGCCACTACGACAAGGCCACGCCTCTGCGGCAAGGCATGAAGACGATGCATGTGCATGGCCTCATGGCGGCGATGGAAAGGAACGAGGCGCGCAATCTGCGGGATTTTGGTTTCATTCCCGCGACTGAATTTTAAACCAAGGACTTCCTGTTTAGGTGCGAAGGAGCGGTATGGACACGAGCAAAGGGGAACGAGTCATGCGGGGGGCGATCCAGATGCTTGCGATGGGCGCCTTGTGCGCGACGACCATCTCAGTGCAAGCAGCCACGCTCTTCGCGCCCGACCTGGGTCCCATCACGGCGCGCCCACCGCTATCAGCGCGCGCGCTGTCGGGTCTGCGCGGTCGCTATGTGGGCTCGGACGGCGTGGTCTATTTTGGACTGCAGATGGTGAGTCGCTGGACGCAGGCGGATGGGTCGAGCCTTGCTGTGGGCACGACGCTTGGTTTGGGGCTGGATAGCGGCGGCCGACCACAACTCGCTGTGAATAGTTTTTCGACCAAGACCGCTGGCACGGGCGAACCAGCCCCGCAAGGCACGGGAACCATCCAAGGGAATCCGATTGCAGGTGTTTCGGGAGTAGGTCAAGGCATACAAACCACGGGCAATGACAACGTCATAAAGAACTCGGCCGTCATCAATGTGGGGCCGGCTGGACCGGGCTACGAGATGGGCGGCGCGGCCGTCGGTTCGGCAAATATCGCGGTGGCCAACGGCGCTGCGCGAGGGCGCGTGGCGTTCAACGGCGATTCCGTGATCGTGGCCGTGAACGTGCCGGGGCAGGGGCTCATACAGCAGACATTGGGCACGCAAGGCTTGGGTCAGAGCGCACAGGTCCTATCGAGCGCCAACAATGTCTTGAACCAGATGACCCTGAGTGTAGGGTTCGCGCGCCCCGGGGTGTTTTCCGCGGCGCAGATCGGCGCAATCTTGGGGACTATGAAGGGGCTTTGATGTCCCGCGACGAGGCCGAGTCGTCCACGAAGGCGGCCGGTTTTTGCTACAGGCCATTTTTTGGAAGGAATATGTCTCGTCAGCCAATAGGGGCAGGAACCGCAGACGCGCGCCGTAAGGCGCGTGCGCGGCCGACCGGTAACAAGGGGGCGCTGCGGATCCTGCTATTGACGGGAACGCGTCCGGACATCATCAAGACGGCGAGCGTCGTTCATGCGCTTGAGGCAGCCGGTTGCGAGACCTTCCTCGTCCACAGCGGCCAACACGAGGCCGCGGTCTCGGAGCTCTATCGGTTCCTGCGGTTGCGGCCGTTCGCGACACTGCGTCTTGGCCCGCGCGGCCCGCAGCTTGCCGAGCTGAATGCGCGGCTGCTCGAAAGCCTCGATCCGATCGTCGCGCGCGTGGCCCCGGACGTGCTCGTGGTCCAAGGCGATACCACGACGGCGCTTGTAGGTGCGCTCATTGGTTTCTATCACCGCGTGCCGGTCGCGCATGTGGAGGCGGGTTTGCGCTCCGGCGACACCGTCGAACCGTTTCCGGAGGAGTTGAATCGCCAACTCATTACACGCATCGCCACCTGGCATTTCGCACCGACCCCGCTCGCGGTTGCCTGTTTACGTCGCGAGGGTGTCCCGCTCGAGACCGTTACCATGACCGGCAATACCGTGGTCGACGCGGCGCTCTTCGGATACAGTCGCCTCGGCCCCGGTCCTGTGGCACGCAAGTCAGAGGCGCACCGCCTGATCGTCGTCACCGCGCATCGTCGCGAGAACTGGGGGGCTGGTATCGATGAGATCGGCTTGGCCATGCGCCGCGTCGTGGAGCGGTTCGCGGACGTAGCCGTGCTCTGGCCGTTGCACCCAAATCCCGAGGTTGCAAGCGCTGTCAAGACGATTTGGCGGGGATTGTCGCCAGATGTCGGCAAGCGGGTCAGGCTCACGGAGCCGCTTGCCTATCCCGAAATGCTGCAGGCCTTGAGGGACGCGTGGCTGGTTGTGACTGACTCCGGCGGCTTGCAGGAAGAGGCGGTGACCGCGCGCGTGCCGGTCTTGATCACGCGCCGCCAGACCGAGCGCCCCGAGGTCATCACCTGCGGCGCCGGGCGCCTGGTGGGCGCCGACGCTCGGCGCCTGGAGGTCGAGGTCGCCCGCCTCTATCGTTCGGCCGCGAAATGGGAGGCCATGCGCCCCACCCATTCGCCGTTCGGAGACGGAACCGCCGGGCGGCGCATCGCGGCCGTCCTGGCCAAGGCTCGGCAAAGCCGTACGCCCAAGGTGCGGGCTGGGGTCACTCGCTCGGGGGCGGCGGCGTCATGACGGCCCCCCGAACGGCACATTTTCTCCGATTTCTTGCGCTCCTTGCGGTCATAGGCCCGGGCGTTGCTTGTGCCCATGGATGGGTGGGTGCGGGCGGGTCATATTATCGATTGACCCAGGGGTATGGACGTTTCGAGGGCGTCTACGCCAGGGGGGTCTTGGGCGAAAGGTCGAATACGATCTGGAATTGGGAGATCGACCATGGCCGCACGTTCGGGTACGAACAGAGCTATGGGGTCCTTGGCGTCACCCAGACCTTCGCACCGCGATGGTATGGCTATCTGAGCCTCGCCGGTAGCACGAACTCGGATGTCGTCCCCAAAGACCGGGTCGACGCCAGCCTGTCCTACAAAGCACTTCCCGACAAGCGTCTGGTGGGCACGGTCGGATACACGGGCATACGCTTTCGCGATGGCCACGACGACCGCAGTGGCTGGGTGAACTTCACCGCCTATCTCCCCGCGCATTGGGTCGCAACGGCCGGTCACGAGTGGACCACGAGCAACCCAGGCGCCGTGCAGGCGCAAAGAAGCTTCGCGGCCGTTGGCTACGACGCCAGCGGGCGAACCGAGGTGACGCTTCGTTATGGTTGGGGGACCGAGGCCTATCTCCCGATCGGCGCCAATGTCGCGCTCGTCGACTTTCGCAGCCATACCCTGTCCGTCACTTGGCGGCAATGGCTGGGGACTGATTGGGGCACCGATCTTTTCGCGGCGCGTTTCGCAAGTCCCTATTACCGGCAGGTCGGAGGATCCATCGGTGTCTTCTATCATTTTTGAGCCGGAGGCGCGGGTGCGCGCGGCCGTTCGCGCCGAAGGCTGGCGGGGTGGGATCATTCCCGCCCACCGCGGCTTGCGCATCATGCCCCATGAACGCGGTCAGCGCCGCATCTCGCTGATGCTGGGCCCGGTGTTCGCGCTCGCGGTTTTGTGGGCAGTCCGCCCGATCATTCTACCGCTTTGGATTGTCATAGAACGATTTTGGTGCGGCGTGATCGCGCCCGGAGTGGCTGTTCGCCAGATGCGTTACGTGCTGCCGTGGAGGGCCGACCTCTTGATCCCGGTGCCCGACCTAAGCGCTGGGCCGCCCTCGCACGCGGCGTGGATGGCCTGCGTGGTGCTGGTCGCAGCCGATCTGGTTGCAGCCGCGCTTTTGCGCCGCCGCCACCTCCCCGTGTCCCTCGCGCTCTTTACTCTCGCCGTGGTCTTCATCATAGGCGCCACGGCATTCACCCCCCTGCTCGCGCCATTTCCGTATGTCCTGGCGGGCTACATCCAGTCGATGTTGCTCATGGGGCTGACCGTCATGTTCGTCACCCCGTTCATGTTCATGGCGATCTATTACCCGCTCAACTTCAGTCTGGGCAAGAAGATCACTCTGACGCTGCTCGCCTTGACGTGGCTCGCAGTCGCTCTGCCTTGCCAGTTCTGCCTGCAGGCTTTTGCGATTCACGACCTCGGCCTCATCGCCATGCCGACCCTGTTCCTGCTCTTTGGCCTCCTGCTCGATGTCATGGGTCTCGTTGCGTTTTATTCGTGGGGTATGAGTTGGAGGTTGCGTCATGAGTAAAGATCTTGCCGGTATACCGCTTGCTGCCCGCGCCTTGCAGGCGCACGCGGGTTTGATCGACGTCCTCCAGCCGATCGCTTTTGTCGTCGTTTCTATGGTGCTTTTTTACGCCTTGCGCCACCTGTTCTTCACCATGAACCGGCTCTTTGGGCGCCAGCGCCATCCCTATCTCGATATCACCCTGGCCGATTGGCCGTCCGTGACGGTCGCCATTCCCGCTCACAACGAGCAGCAAGTCATAGACCAGGTCCTCGCACGCATGGTCGCCGTCGACTATCCGACCGGTCGCCTAAAGATCCTGTGCATCGACGACCGATCCACTGACGAGACGCCCGCAATCCTCGACCAATTCGCGGCCCTGTACCCTGACCGCATATTGGTCATGCATCGGCCCATGGACGCGCTGCCCGGCAAGGCCGCGGCGCTCGTCGACGCGACAGCGCTCGTATCGGGCGATATCGCGCTCGTCTTCGACGCCGACTACCTGCCCGGTCCCGGGCTCGTCAAGCAGCTGGTCGCGCCGTTCTTCGACCCGGAAGTTGGCGGCGTTATGGGGCGTGTGGTCCCCTACAACAGCGACACTAACGTCCTGACCCACCTTTTGGAGCTAGAGCGGTCGGGCGGCTACCAGGTCGACCAGCAGGCGCGCGCCAACCTGCGCCTGATCCCGCAGTTCGGCGGTACGGTAGGCGGGGTGCGCGTGGCCGCCCTGCGCTCGATCGGGGGTTGGAACCCCTATGCATTGGCCGAGGATACCGATATCACCTATCGCCTCGCCGTGGCTGGATGGCAGATCGCGTACCAAAACCGCTCGGAATGCTACGAGGAGGTCGTGGAGTCATGGCAGGCCCGCTACCGCCAGATGCGTCGCTGGTCCCAGGGTCATAATCAAGTCCTGTTTCGCCACCTGCTGCCACTCTTGCGTTCTCCGCACGTGACGCGTCGGGAGCGCATCGACGGCGCACTGTTGCTCGGCATATACGCCATGGCGCCCGTGCTCCTCGTCGGTTGGTTGGTCTTGTACCTCTTATGGCTGTGCGGCGACAACGGTAGCGGCCTGCTGCTCATGCTGGCGGTCGTGAGCTATGGGACCTTCGGCAACGCCGCGGCCTTCTATGAGATCGCATCGGCCATGCGTCTCGACGGGGAGCGCGATAAGGTCAAGGGTGTCCCACTCATCCTGATTGGCTTCTTCGTCTCTACCTATGCGGCCACCGCCGGGTTTCTGGCTGCCATCGGGGACGTGGTGCGGCCCGGGCGCGTTCGCTGGCAGAAGACGCCCCGCTACCGCGGCCAAGTGACCGGCACGCCGGATCCGGCGGCGCCGGCACCCCCTTGAGGAAACGCCATGTTGAGCCTACTTATCATTGTGACGGCGACCATTTTCATCCTCCCCTTTGCGCCGACCGCGGGGCTCTTCCTGCGTCAGCGCAGGGCGCTTGGGCCGTCGTCACTATCCGAAGCCGCCTACGCGCCGGACCATTTCGCCCGCAGCCTGATCACGAAACTGCGCACACGCGTCGCATTGTTCGCGCAACCCGTGACCGCCGTTACCAAATACCAGCTGGACGATGAGCTGCTGCTCCTCATCCCGGCGTCCGTGCGTCGACCGCCCGCGGAATGCGCGACCAAGATGAGTTACGCCTTCGGCGATATCGTGTTGCCGGCGTCCATGCCATGCCAGAAGGAGATCGCCTGCGAAGGTTCGATGGAGTCCGGGGAAAACGGCTCGTATCGCGCGCTCTACGCGGCGGCCACCTTGCATCTCAATCGGAATTCCACGATCATTCGCTGGTGCCACGCCGATGCTATTCTCAAAATAAGCGGCGGTTGCCGCATCACCGGTCGGGCATCGGCCAACGAAACGATTGAAATCGACGCGCCGTGTTTGTTCATGTCGATGGCGGCCCCGACGATCCTAGCTGGTGATGCGCAGCCACGGGTGTGCGACGCAGTGTTGCCGGATCCGGCGTCTGCGACGATGACCGAGAATCGGGTCGTTCGCGGACCGATATCGCTGGCGGCCGGAACCAGGCTACGGGGGTCAGTCAAAGCCCGCCGCCGTCTCGAGGTGGGGGCCGATAGTGTCATAGATGGTGCGCTTGTGTGTGAAGGCGACATAGTCATAGGCACGCGATGTGTGGTATGGGGGCCGATCGTCGCCGAAGGCGACATTCACATCGCGGAAGGGTGCGAGATCGGATGCCTGGGCCGGCCTGCCTCTGTGGTCGGAGAGGATGTCGAGATATCGGTCCCCGCCGTGATTCATGGGGCGCTCCACGCGCGCCGGATCGGCAGAATTATATAACTAAATAATAATAGTATAAAGCAATTATGTTTGTGGGGGGGCCAGACGAGGTGATCCGCGGGTCCCGATCCAATTCACGCTGGCAAGGAGTATGACCGTGCACGGACGAAAGAGCGGCCCCGTTTCATGGGGGCTCATGGTAGCGCTTATTGCGGCCCAGCCCGCGTGGGCCGCTTCGTCGACGCAGGGCGCGCTGGGCGTCCAGCATAAACCGAAGACTCAAGAGAGCGTTCAGGCGGTCTACCGCCAGCAAAATGCCCTATTCAAGGCCGGTCAGCTGATTTTGCAGCCCGGGGTGAGTTACGCCTATTCGGACAGCAACGCCCTTACGTTGAATGGTTTTTTGGCCCTCGGGGCGATCTTTCTCGGGCAGATCAACGTAAGCAAGGTCCAGAGCAATATCGAAACCTTGTCGCTCCAGAGCAGTTACGCGCCTACCGATGACCTCGAGTTGTCGCTGACGGTCCCCTATCTTGCCCGGCAGAGCACTTACGAGTCTGTGGGCGTCAATAGCTCGAGCCTTCAGGCGAGCCAGCAGGATGTGGCCAATAAGGGCCAGATCGGTGATGTCAGCGCAGCCCTGTATTACCAGCTCTCCGGCGCTCAAGGCGGGGCCGCGGCCATTTGGAACCTGACGGCCAAGGCGCCCACCGGACGAAGCCCTTACGGCATTGCCGTTGTTACCCAGCCGCAGAACAATAACCTGAGCTACCCGGAGTCCTTGCCGACCGGTAACGGTGTGTGGTCCGTTTCCACGGGACTTTCTTTCATCAAGCCCGCCAGTCCGGCAATCTTGTTCGGGAGCGTGAGTTACACGTACAACATCCCCAACAGCTTCGGTAATATCTCCAGCACGACAACCCCGCAGCCGGGGGAGGTTGCGGGCGGCAACGCCTTTAGTTTCGGGGGTGGGACCGCTTTTGCGCTCAACCGTCGCGTGAGTCTGACGCTGTCCATGAACGAGACGTTCATCACCGAGACGAGCATAAAGCCGCGAGGCGGTCCATGGCAGGCGGTTGTCGGGAGCAACGGCAACGCCGCGGTCTTGAATCTCGGTATGTCCTACGCGGATAGCCGTCGCGTGACGGTCGTCACCAATTTGGCGATAGGGCTTACGAAGGATGCGCCCAATATCAACTTAAGCGTGACCGTGCCAACGACCTTTTAGCGGACTTGACGAGGGGAGCGGGAAACAGAGGTGCGAGGCGAGGAGAGAGACGGCAAGACGGAGAATTTCGGTTTCCGTGCCGGGCTTGGGGGCGGCACCCGCTCGCTGCTCGTATACTGCGCGGCGAAAACTCTCCCATTCCGGGAGGCCGAT
>JAKAXK010000181.1 GCA_021827145.1 Pseudomonadota bacterium | reverse complement strand
TCTGGACTAATCTCGGTTTTATGCGCGTTCGCCGCGGGCGAGGGCGCTCGTTGCGTTTCCGAGGAAGCGCCGCAGACGCGCAACGGCCTCCCTCAGGATCTGGTCGCTCGTCGCATAGGAGAGGCGCAGGTGTCCCGGGGAGCCGAAGGCCGAGCCGGGAACCGCGGCGATGCCGGTTTGTTCCAGGAGCGCCTCGGCCAGGGCCTGGTCGTCTGGAAGCCCCAGGCTCTTCAGGGCCTCGGTGACCTCCGGAAACAGGTAGAAGGTGCCGTCCGCGGGCCGACAGCGTAGCCCCGGCATGGCTGTAAGCTCAACGTGCAACCAGTCGTGGCGGGCCTTGAAGGCGGCGCACATGGGCGTGACGAGGGTGGTCCCGCTCCGTAGTGCCGCCTCCGCTGCCGCTTGTGACACGGAGGCCGGATTCGATGTGCTCTGCGACTGGATCTTGGTCATGGCCTTGATGAGTTCGACGGGGCCGGCCGCGTAGCCTATGCGCCAGCCGGTCATGGCGTAGGCCTTGGAGACGCCGTTTAGGACGATGGTGCGGTCTAAGAGGTCGGGGCAGATGTTCACGATGTTGGCGAACGGTTCGCTGCCCCAGGCGATATGCTCATACATATCGTCGGTGGCGATGAATACATGGGGGTAGCGACGCAACACCTCGCCCAGGGCGGCAAGTTCCGCACGGGTATAGACGGCACCGGTCGGGTTCGAGGGGCTGTTCAGGACGAAGAGCTTGGTCTTGAAGGCCAGCGCCGTATCCAGGGCCTCGGGGGTGATCTTGAAGTCTTGCTTGAGCGTGGTCGGGACGATCACCGGCGTGGCGTCGGCCATGAGCACTATGTCGGCATAGGACACCCAGTAGGGCGCCGGAATGACGACCTCGTCCCCAGTGTCGAGGAGCGCTTGCGCGAGGTTGTAGAAGCTCTGCTTACCGCCGACCGACACGAGGACCTGTGACGTGGTAAAATGGAGGTCGTTCTCGCGCGCGAATTTCTCGACCACGGCCGCCTTCAGTTCCGGCGTGCCGTCGACCGCGGTGTATTTGGTGAAGCCGGCGCGAATGGCGCGGATCGCCGCCTCCTTGATGAGGTCGGGTGTGTCGAAGTCCGGTTCGCCGGCGCCCAGGTCCAGGATATCCCGTCCCTCGGCCTTGAGGGCCTTGGCACGAGCGGTGACGGCAAGGGTCGGCGAGGGCTTGATTCGGCCTACACGGGCCGATAATGTCAGTTTGGACAAGCAAGAAACCTTTTCGGGCGTTTACTCGCGCGTATATTACCCTGGATATCGATGCAACCAAAGCGGCACGCAGAGCGTCTTGAGATCGTAAGCCAATACGCCCCGGCCGGCGATCAGCCGGGGGCGATCAAGGCCTTGGTGGAGGGCTTGCAGGCCGGGCTGGCCTTCCAGACCTTGCTTGGGGTGACGGGCTCCGGCAAGACCTTCACCGTGGCCAATGTGATCGCCGAGCTGCAGCGGCCGGCCTTGATCCTGGCGCACAATAAGACCCTCGCCGCCCAGCTCTATTCGGAGATGCGGGACTTCTTTCCACACAACGCCGTCGAGTATTTCGTCTCGTACTACGATTACTATCAGCCCGAGGCCTATGTCCCGGCGTCCGACACCTTTATCGAAAAGGACGCTGCGATCAACGAGCATATCGAGCAGATGCGGCTGTCGGCGACCAAGGCCCTCCTCGAGCGGCCGGACGTGATCATCGTGGGCACGGTATCGGCCATCTACGGCTTGGGTGATCCGGGCGCCTATCACGCCATGATCCTGCACTTGAAGAAAGGCGCCATCTTCGATCAGCGCGCCATCCTGAAGCGGCTCTCGGAGATGCAGTACACCCGCAACGATCTGGAGTTGAAGCGCGGCACCTTTCGGGTTCACGGGGATGTCATAGACATCTTTCCCGCCGAGTCCGAACAATTGGCGGTCCGCGTCAGCCTGTTCGACGAGACGATAGAGGATCTCATGGAATTCGATCCGCTCACGGGCGATATCGTGAGTCGGCTCGGGCGCGCCACCGTCTATCCCAAATCCCATTACGTCACGCCGCGCGACACGATCACGGGCGCGGTCGATCTGATCCGCGAGGAGCTGCGCGAGCGGCTCGAGGTCTTGAACGGGGCCAATAAGCTCGTGGAGGCCCAGCGTCTGGCGGAACGCACGCGCTTCGATCTCGAGATGATGAAGGAGCTCGGGTATTGCTCGGGGATCGAGAATTACTCCCGCTACCTATCGGGTCGCAAGCCCGGCGAGCCGCCGCCGACGCTGATCGACTATCTCCCCAAGAATGCCTTGCTCATCGTCGACGAGAGTCATGTGACCATGCCGCAACTGGGCGGCATGTATCGCGGTGACCGTTCGCGCAAGGAGACCCTCGTCGAGTACGGCTTTCGGCTGCCGTCGGCGCTCGACAACAGGCCCTTAAAGCTCGAGGAGTTCGAGGCCATGATGCCGCAGACGATATTTGTGTCGGCGACCCCCGGCCCCTACGAGGCGGCGCGTTCGGCCACGGTGGTCGAGCAGGTCGCGCGGCCCACCGGGCTCGTGGATCCGGAGGTCGAGGTGCGCCCGGTGGGCCGCCAGGTTGACGACCTGCTGGCCGAGGTCCGGCTGCGCGCCTTGCGAGATGAGCGGGTGCTCGTGACGACGCTCACCAAGCGCATGGCGGAAGATCTGACCGAGTACCTTCACGAGCATGGGGTGCGGGTGCGCTATCTGCACTCGGACATCGACACGGTGGAGCGCGTCGAGATCATCCGCGATTTGCGCGCCGGGGCCTTTGATGTTTTGGTCGGTATCAACCTGTTGCGCGAGGGGCTTGATATCCCTGAGGTGTCGCTCGTGGCGATCCTGGATGCCGATAAGGAAGGATTCCTGCGATCGACCCGCTCCCTGATCCAAACCATAGGTCGGGCGGCGCGCAACCTGAACGGACGCGCGATCCTTTATGCCGATCGCATCACGGATTCCATGCGCGCCGCCATGGATGAGACCGACCGCCGCCGTGAAAAGCAGACGCGATTCAACGCCGAGCATGGCATCACGCCTCTGGGCGTGGTCAAGGCCGTGAAGGAGCTGATCGACGGGGTGCCGGGGCGGGTCACGCCGGGCGCCCCCCGGACCCGCGAGGAACGCGCGGAGGGCTTATCCCCCGAGGCCTTGGGCAAGCTCCTGAAGAAGCTCGAAAAGGACATGTACAACCATGCCCGCAGCCTGGAATTCGAGCAGGCCGCGAAGTTGCGCGACCGCATCCAGGCTCTGCGGCGCGGGGCCTTGAAGCCGGGATCGGCCGAGCGCCTGGCCGACGGGTGAGCCGCCCCATGGGGGACTCCGTGGTGTCGCTTTACGGGTCCACGGCGCCGTCGATCGTGAATATGATGCCGAATAGTGTTGTCATCGCTCATAGACCCCCCTTATACTGTGCGCCTCAGGGTAGGACAGCCCGTTGCGCCTGCACGACAGGCCGTAGGCCTGTGACGTAAGCGGTGCAGTCATGCCGCCAGCAGGAATCCCCCTTAAGCGACTCATCCGGGCTCGATGCCGGAGAGTGCCGCGGGAATCTCCAGCCGTGAGCGCTGGAGAGGGCGTCAATTGAACATTCGCCCGTGCATTCCCCTTCTTGGGCCGTAGGCCAGGAGGGGGTCAAGCGGGCGGTTTGGCAGTAGAAGTGATAGGGCCGGGGCGGTCCGAATTAACGCCTGGGGAGTCCATCGTAAGTCATGCCATCGGAAACG
>JAKAXK010000180.1 GCA_021827145.1 Pseudomonadota bacterium | reverse complement strand
GTCACCTCAGGGCCGAAGATCCGCTGCAACAGGGAGTAGCCGATGTCCTGGGGGGCGAGCGGGTAGAAGACTACGCCAAAGAGCGAGCCGGTGCCCGACCCGGGCGCGAGCGATGGCATAGATAGGTTGCCGCCGGAGGATGAGGGCGTGTACGTCCCCGCCTGCGCCATCGGCGGCGGCGCCGGGGCGGCGCCGGCAAAGGCCGGGGCGGATAGGGCGGAGCCGACCAGCAAGAGCAAAGCCGCGGCCAGTGTTGTGCGGACGGATTTGTGGGTCATGGTGCTTTCCTTTGGGAGGCATCGACTTGGATGGGAATGTCCAAAAGCTCGGCCGCCTGCCAGTCCTTTGCGGCCACGGCGGCATCGAGCGCGTCATCGAGGTCGCCGCCGGCCTGGATCAGAAACTCCTCGGTCCGCTTGGCGGCCTGCGCGAAGGTCGCCTCGGCGTCTATCGTCTTCGCGGCCGACTGGACCTGCTCGACCTCGACCGTAAGCCCGAAAATGTTTTGCGCCCAGTCGATGATTTCGTGTTGCATCTGCGACCTCCATAGATCCCTACATAATTAGGGGCTGCGCGGAAATCACTCGTCCCGCTCCTGTTCATCCTCATCCTCATCCTCTAGCCCCTGCTCCGTCTCCTGCGCTTGCCGTCTAACGGTCACGGTTTGGGTTTGGACGGGCTGCCCGGTGGTGGGCGTGGCCGGGGCCGCATCGGCCACCAACCCGAGGATGCGCGCCGCCAAGGCGGCGCCCGGCATCGCCACATCGATGACGTGCTCCACCGCCGCCTCGGTGACCCCATCGGTCGGCGAGGACTCCTGCGGCTCTTGCTGGCCAGGAAGGGTCGGCAGGTCGGGGTCCTGTGTGGTGACGGTGGTGATTACGGTGGTCGTCTGCTCCTCCCGCTCAGGCCTTTTCGGTTTGTCCGTTTGCTCCCCGGTTTTAGGGAGCGAACCGGCGAGCTGCGGGGCCACGAGCGGCGGGTCCCGGCCCCAGGGTGGGGCCTGATAGCCCGGCTTGATCCACCGGGCGTCGACGATAGGCTCGCGCAGGCCTCCGCGGGGCACCAGCGGCCAGTCGAGCACAGCGGCCGCGCCCGCGGCCATCACGAGTGCGCGAGGGCCTTTCAGGCGGCCCCGACGATCTTTTTGCATACCCAACTCTTGCCCAAAACTGCTTGGCATCAAAATCGGTTCGCGGACCCGCTGCCAACTGGCATTGTGTTGACCACCCGCGTCACTCCCGCTCTGTTGTGAAACCTGATGCTGATACCTATCCACCTCGCGGTCGCCCAGCAGTCGCGACGCCCACTCCTGGTCGGCGCCGGCGGTCAACTTGCCGACGATCTTGATGTCACACTGACCTTCCCATATCTGGGCTGTATCCCGTGAATACCGTTCCCGCACAGCCGCCAGAGTTTGGAACCCGGTCACGATGCGCGTGCCTTTGCTTCTAAGTGTGGTCAACGCCGTGGTGATGCTGGGGATGTAACCGGCCACCGGGGTCTCGTCCACACAGAGCCAGATCCTCCGAGCCTCCGGCGCGGCATCAGGGAAACCCCCGATCTGCCGGACGACACGCTCAATAATCGACGCGGCAAAGGCCTGGCTCATCTTCTCGTTTTGCTCGCCGCGAAAACCGATGACGGTCGTGGCCGGGCTCTTGCCAGCCAGCCACGACCGCACGCTCCAACCGGGATTGCCTTTCAGATCGTTTGACGACACACCGAGGTGGATGATGTTCGTAAAAGCGCTCACGATTTGCGAGAGAAAGCCCATCGTGGTCCGATTCGGCCCTTCCGCGTCCTCACCCCCTAACAACATTACACATATTGGCGCTTCTCGAATGGTCAGAGCCTTCAGTCTCTCAAAATCCGCCAACGCAGCCGCGCACTCGTAGGCCAGATGATCCAATCCCCACTTTTCCCCGAACCGCGTTTGAAGATCAGTGATCATGCCAGCGACCAGCGCTCGCGAACCTTGGATCCACATCGGGTCCGACTTGGAGCCGCCCGGAGGCTCTTGGATGAGCGTGTCGGCGAGGGCCTGCGCTTCGAGTTTTGTGCGAATGTCGCGACCTAAAATCCAGCGGCTGGAGCGTGCGTCCGTTGGGGACAGCAACGTGAACGGCTCGGGGACCTTCTGGGTGAAGTCGCCTTTTGAGTCGAAGATTAAGACTTTATCCCCGCGCGCGATGGCTTCCCGAATCCACGGCCAGAGAACCGTAGTTTTCCCCGCGCCAGTGCCGCCGACCACCATAAAATGGCTGGTCTCCTGGCGTTGCGAGATCACTATCCCAGGGTGGATATGCACCCCTGTCGCTTCACCCTTGCCGGGGCGTAGCGCACGAGCCACAGGCCGTGGATCTCTATGTAGGACGAATCCCCGCACATGTCTCTCACTCGGGAGGGTGAGCCACCGCCAGGCGCCCGCACCGGCACCCAGGGCCGCCAGAACGGCGGTCGCCGGTGGAAGGTAGCCAAGCCATCCCCAGCGGGCCGGGGCAAGGCCCCAATGAACCATGACCTGCCAGAGGACCAGAGGGCCGAACGTCCGCCCTGTAAGCCACCACAGCGCGGCCTCAGATCCGCCGCACCAGCCGGCTAGGGCGGCCAGGGCGGCAGTGATCGCGGTCAGCTCCGTGCGGGAACCGTAATTATTTGGATCGTTCACCGACATAAAACCCTCCTTAGTTCACCAGGCCATTCTCATTCTGTTGGTCATGCTCCCAAGCCATACGGATGTCGGCCTCATTTAGCTTCCGAATCCTCTCAACCGTGCTGCCACCCGTGCCGGTGCACGCGATCGTGACTGCCTCCAAAAACAACGGCCAGCTATGCCAGCCGCAGATTTTGAACAACTCGCGCACATACTCAGTGTCGTATCGGTTTTTAAGGTCGTCGCTCACATCGCTCATCACTCACCTCCTCAAAAACTTCCTTACCTATAGGGGCTCGGTGGAAATTGATTTTTCCATTTTGGAAAATCAAACCGCTCACATCTCCAACTCAAGGTCTTGCTCGCGCTGCTGACGCGGCCCCGCCGCAGGTTCCTGCC
The DNA here is from genome assembly GCA_021827145.1 of Pseudomonadota bacterium. Lineage (GTDB taxonomy): Bacteria > Pseudomonadota > Gammaproteobacteria > Acidiferrobacterales > Acidiferrobacteraceae > Acidiferrobacter. The sequence goes on along the minus strand of JAKAXK010000180.1, from coordinate 709 downwards.
GCTCAAGCTCTGGGGCGACCCCCTTCAGCTTGTCCAGTTCAGCGGGAGTAAGGGCTGACAGCACGCCCTCTTGTTCCCAGCGCGCCAGCCAGCCCAGATCGGGATCGCCGGCACGGGCACGGGCCAAGCGGGCGGCCCGTGCCGTTTCTTCATCCTCGCGCTCTTCCTCCCCATCGCCTGAGGTTTCCCACGCCGCCTCGGCGGCGGCCTGGGCGTCATCGCGCGCCTGCCAGATTTTCTCACCGGCGGTGCGCACTATCGGGTCGGGGTGGGATTGCAGGGCCTCTAACAGGCGATCGTCCTCCCGCCAGCACGCCATCTCTCTCTCATCCAACGCTTTCAACAAAGTCTCTTCTTGCGCCTCAGTGACCTCCGCGAGAACGACCTCCCGGGCGGCGGCGAAGGGCGAGGCCTCCCGCGCCTTTGCGGCCTTGTCGGTGGCCTCTTTGGCCGTTTCCCGATCGGCGACTTGGGCCCATGATTGCTGGAGTTTTTTGATGTTGTCGGTGAAGATGCGCAGGGCGAACCGCTCCCGCGTGCAGGACACGTAGGCCAGGTTCGCTGTCGCTCGTTTTGATGACATTCCGGCGACCAACGCCCTGTCGACCGTGCGCCCCTGGGACCTGTGGACCGTGACCGCCCAGCCATGGTCGAGCGTGTGCATGTCGCCGACCGCAAGCTCGATCTGCTCGCCACCGTCAGATCGGAA
>JAKAXK010000045.1 GCA_021827145.1 Pseudomonadota bacterium | reverse complement strand
GCACGCTGCGCGCGTGAGGCGAGGCTCGGCATCACGGCCTACGCCAGGCACCGCCCCCCTCTTTCAAGGAACCGCGCACCCACCCCAACGAGGTCCGTACGCCCTCTATCGCCGGGGCACCCCAACCTGCCTGGACTTCAGGCAAGGCGCGCGGCCCATGACCGCCAACCCCATCCCGCAGGCCGCTCGGCCCTGCCCAAAAGACAGACCCATTCAGTGACACGTGGCCCCTAATTCCTGAGGCGTCACCCCAGGGCCACCCGCACAAGTCCACATGATTCGTCCGGCATGCCCTTGCCGCCTTGGCGTAAAAATAAGCGCACCGTAGTGTGTATGTGCGGTCAGAACCATACCGTGGGGATTAAGCGAGAGATCTACCCCATTCGGCAGTTTCTGCGCGATCCCGGCGTCTTTCAAGGTCTTGGGAATCATACCTTTAGAAAGATAGTATCGGGTCAGCTGCTGCCGGGCTGGCTGCGACTCGACCGCGGCCTGCGCGAACATCGCGCGCGTCAAATAGACGTGGTATTGAGGGATTGCGATCGCCGCCAATATGCCGACCACGTAGACATACAGGATTAGTCCCACGGCGGCGCTTATGCCCTGCCCAGCATAAGGGACGAAAGCGGCCATAAGATACGCAAACGGGTTCCGGCGCGGCATGGCGGGCGCCTTCTCCATCACTCTCAAAATCCGTTTCCCGGTCCATGGATAACTGGACAGTAGCTCGTGAAACGAAATCCAGAAACCCTTTGCCACCCTCATTTGTCTCTGGTACCCCTCAAGCGACACGTCGCTCCAGTGTTGCGCGCCGGCTGACAACACCGCGAGGGACCGGGCGGCCAATTCCGGCGATTCGCTACAGGCAAGACCATGGCGATCGCAGGTAGTCTCGCGGGCACGCGAGAATGCGGCACCCAAAAGCGGCAGCCGCAAGGCCGGCCAACGAAGGAGCGCCACCAGGGGGTTATCGTGCCGTAGCACATGACCTAACTCGTGCCCTATATAGAATCGAACGCCGTTCTGGCTCCCGCCCATCGCGTCGACAATATTGGACAAAATAATCACATACTTATGCCCAAGGAACCGTGTCGCGAAGGCATTCAATACGCCATTGCCGTTCCGAATATACATGGTGGGGCGATGCGGTACTCCAAGCACATCACAGCATGTTGCGAGCTGTTTGTAGAGGTTCGGGAGCTGGCCTTCAGTAACCTCGGTCGCGTTACCCCGCAAATGGGCAATCACCGCAGACTGCGCGAACAGGTAGAGGATCGATCCAATCGCAAGCGCAACGACAACAATACCGGCCAAACTAACGGACGCTACGACGCCGTTACGGGCTACCGCCCACATAACCACAACCCAAAATATTACGCCTAGTATAAGCGACAGAGTTGTCAAGGTCCTGTCACGCGAAAATATTATATCGTCCACGAAATATTCCTCCCTTTCTATTATATTTTTTCGTTGTAATATTCGTACCGTACTGATCCCGAGAATCATGGCTGAACGTGGGCCCCTGTCAAGGTAAGGCCAGCCGTGATCTGCAAGGACCCATTTCTATTGGTTATAAGTGGGGGGCTGGTCTGGAACGAGTACGCGATGCCTCGCGTCTGGCGCGTGCCTTACGAAACAGCAATGGGGGCCCGACCGACAGCCATGCCCCCAAGCGACGAGACATCTTTAAAGGGCGAATCCGTCGCGAGAATCGCGCCCTGGCCGCCCTTACATAGACATGATTTGGGCGACTCGCACTTCAGCGCTCTTCCCTTATCGGGGCGCGACCTAGCTTGCCGCTAGCGCCCACGAGGCCGGGGCCAGGCCCCAAAGGCAGAGGGGCACAAGAACTCAGACAAAGGCCACCGCCTTCACGTTACCGAAGGGTGATCGGAAGACTTCGGCAATACCAAACCCGGCGGCATGCAAGAGGGTCACCAGGTCCATGGCCTCGTAGAGACACACGGGCTGCCGCATGTCGTGCCGATCAGCCATCGCGGGCGCGAGTCTTGCCCAACGCTCTGCGACGGGCTGTCCCCAGTGGGGATAACCCCGCCCTAATTCCGACGTAAGCCCCGAAGCCGACAGGAAAATCCGGCCCCCCGGCTTCAGGTAACGCAACCAAGTCCGCATAGCGGTCACAGCTTCGTCATACCGGACATAATGGATAGCCCGCTGACAGACCATCACATCATAGGGGGCGCCGGGCAAGGTTTCAGGTAGGGACCGGAAATCGGCCCGCACAAAGAGTGGCGGCTGCCAGAGGGTTAGGCCCGCTGCCGCCCGTTGCAACGTGGCGCCCTGATCCAAGAGGTCGACCGCCGTGACCCGCGCCCCAGCTGCTGCCATGCGCAACGCCTGCCCACCCTGTCCGCAGGCCAGATCCAGGGCCGACGGACGCATTGCTGGCATGTGTACGAACCGTGCGTCCAGAAAGGCGAGGCAGCGTTCGTCCAACTCGTCCGCCCGTTGACTTGCCACATCAATGCCGTGGCCCGCACCCACCGGGCGCCGGCGCGTTCGCTCGTCCAGCCAAGGTTCATGATAAATACGACGATCGTCTGGAATCATAAGCATGTCCTTTTGCCATTGGCGATCTTCCCACAGAGGTGATTCTCCATCTGCTCGCTAGGGATATCGGCAGGCGTTTCCGCAAGCCTCTATTTGATGATAGCCCATTAAGATGGCAAGGCAGAGACAACGGCCATGTTCAAGAAAATCGCACTGCCGCAGCTGGCCCGCCACGCACCCACTTGAGCGCGGCCCTCCCCAGACTTCGGTTCAAGGGGTTGTAGGCATAATGGGTGACATCGCCATTGCCGTCTGCCACCAAGACCCGTTGACCAAACTTGTCGTAGGTGAGGGCCTTGAGGTAGGTGTGGCTCTGCCCGCCCTCCAAGCCTACAGCCGAGAGCAGGTTGCCGCCGAAATCATAGCGATCGTGCAAGGTCTCGCCATCGGGATAGGTGAGACGGATCAGGCGGCCGGACACCCTCGGTCGTCGGCCATGGGGCCATAGTTCACCTGGAGAGGGTATTGAAATCGCCGACGGTGGCGACGGAATCAGCCGCGCCCATACCGATGGGTATGGGTGTCAATGCGCTGTCAGATCTGTAGGTCAGGTCGACATTTGGCTTGATCCTTGGTCGAAAAGCATCAAGTAATGCCCCTGAATCATGGGCACAAGGACATAAATGAAGGCAATATCCCAATCCAGTTCTGCTGCAAAATCCGCGGTAGGGTGAGAACTTCGGCCAACAACACACTTCGTGTCTGGCCGGCTGCGGTATCGCCCTGCCACCCCGCACCCCCGACGAGGGTCCCGGCTTGCGCCTCTGGCCGCATCGCCACGGCACTGATGGCTTCTTCGCCCAAGTCTTACAAAGACCCTAGCCGGCTTTCGCCGTCGAACCGTTTCCGTGATTCCTCGATCCCAGGGACTGAAGCGGCGGCCCACAATCGCCGACCCCCGTTCTCGCCTCCAAGAACGGCCGTTGACCGCCCCCATTCCCGGTTGTGGCGACCTCCAGACAGCAAGATTCGGGTCGCGTCAAGCCTCGCTTGGCCTTACTGTGTCCTCATAGTATGGTCATCTGACGCGGAGCCCATGATGCATAGGACCATCGAACCATCCATTTTGTATTTTGGTACACCGGTTATTCTCATCAGTACCGTGAACGAAACTGGAACCGCAAATCTCGCCCCCATGTCGTCAGTGTTTTGGCTCGGACAGCGTTGTATGCTGGGTTTAGCTGCGAGCTCAAAAACGACACAGAATATGCTCCGGACGGCCGAACGCGTTCTTAACTTGGCCTCGGTGAATGAAGTGGCGGCCGTAAATCGCTTAGCGCTTACCACGGGCTCCCATCCTGTGCCCGAGAGTAAGCAGCGCCGGGGCTATCGGTTTGAACCAGATAAGTTCCGGGTGGCGCAATTGACGTCTCTGGCGTCAGAAACGGTAACGGCGCCGCGCGTACGGGAATGCCACGTGCAACTCGAAGCCATTGTGGAGGCGGCACATGGCATGGCCGAAAAAGACAATGTGCAACGGGGGCGTTTTGTCGGTATCGAAGTACGGATCTCGCGCACCCATGCGGAAGAAGCCATCCTTGTGCGTGGCGAGCCACATCGGATTGACCCCGATAAGTGGCGCCCACTGATGATGAGTTTCCAAAGATTATATGGGCTGGGTCTGCAGACGTATGACTCGGTGTTAGCGACAATCCCGGAGTCTCTCTATGATAGTCCCGCCCGACAGCGACAGTCTATCGGGGAGGGGTAGGGTCGGTCGTATGCCAGTTCGGACGAAGTACGCGAGGTCTGATTACGAACGCGTTGCCAAGGTCATTGCTTTCATCGTAGGCCATGCTGATCGCCAGCCAAGCTTGGCGGATATGGGGGCGCACATCAACCTCAGTCCGTTTCATTTTCAGCGGCTTTTTTGCCGTTGGGCCGGGGTCACACCTAAGAGGTTTTTGCAGATACTGACTGTAGAGCGCGCGAAACCGCTGTTGCGCGAGGCGAAATCGGTTCTTGAGGTATCAGACCTATTGGGGCTCAGTAGCGGTTCACGTCTTTATGATCATTTTGTTCATCTTGAGGCGGCCACTCCTGGCGAATACCAAATCGGCGGTGCCGGATTAACTATTGACTACGCTGTGCACGACACGCCGTTCGGGAAGGCTTTCATCGCGCTGACGCCCCGCGGGATTTGTGCGTTAGCGTTTCTGGAGTCCACGGAATACCATGAGCAACTCGACACCTTACAGAAAAGATGGCCTCATGCTCAAATGCGCGCTCGCCCTGACCGCACGCAATCGGTGCTCGCGATGATGTTCGGGCGGGTACGGCATCAGAATCGGCCCTTGTCTCTGTATGTCTCTGGCACGAACTTTCAGGTGAGCGTCTGGAAAGCGTTGTTGCAGATACCGGCGGGAAGGGTGGCGAGCTATTCGCAGGTGGCGGCCGCGATCGGCCGGCCCCGTGCGGCAAGAGCGGTGGGGCAAGCGGTCGGCGCAAATCCGATCGCTTTTGTGATTCCTTGCCATCGGGTTATTCAAGAAAGCGGTGATCTGGGTGGGTATCGTTGGGGACCAACCCGGAAGCAGGTGATGCATCTGTGGGAAACGGCACGATATGGGCCGCGGTAGAGGATCGATGATTGGGCGCTACCGACCTCGATCTCGAGGGGATCGGGTATCCGCTCCCTAAACCTTACCTTGACCCACAAGCGCAACGCCGATGGCCGGATCTCCGGGAAAGCGAGCCTCTGATTCGGATGCCGCGCGCCTCAGGAACGATAGCGCGTAAGGAGCCAGAGACCCGCGGCGGCGGCTGCCACCACGAGCAATAGGAGCAGTTCATAGTGCGCGACGTGTGCGAGGATGGCCGCGAACGCGCCGCCCGCGACATAACCCCCATAACTGACGGCCACCGCCCATACTGCGGCCCCGATCGCGTTGAGGAAGGTAAAACGCGCGCGGCCTATGGGGCTCGCCCCGAACACGAAGGGTGCCGCACTGCGTAGTCCATAAAGAAAACGAAAACCGAGTAAGAGCGCCGTCTCATGGCGGCGAATCCAGCCCTGCAGCCGCGCATTGGCCTTATGCAGGCGCGGCTTACGCGCTACAGCCTCCGGTCCATAGCGCCGACCCAAGTGAAAGAATAACTGATCGCCCGTTACACTGCCGATGAAACCCGCGACCATGACCCCCGCAAGCACGAGATAGCCTTGCGCGGCGGCCATACCTCCCAATACGAGCACGGCCTCGCCTTCGAAGAAGCAGCCAATCAGGATCGCGATGTATCCGTAGACATGAATGAGATGGGCCAGCGACATTCTTCTCCGAGGTGCTCCACCACCTCCGGTACGCAACGAGCGCGGTGCGCTTGCGGCTTCGCAGGACCAAGTCCCGGCGACAGACGGCCGGTCACACCCCAGCCATGAGTGGCGTGAGGCGCTTGTTTATCCGTAGACCTTTCGTCGCGGGGCCCCGCGTGAGGCGCACCCACCCGCGACGCCCGTCACACACTCAGGCGTTGGAGCAACGCACAACCGGCTCGCGAGATAACCGCGATTGCAAGAGCGGACCGGTCTACGCCGGTCCTGCCTGCTGTGCCCTTGTCGGCCTTAGCGCGGTACCACGCGCGCGGCCTGCATACCCTTCGGTCCCTTGGTCGACTCGAACTCGACCTTTTGACCCTCGGCAAGCGTCTTGAATCCCTCCCCCTCGATCGTCGAGAAATGGACGAACACATCTGCACTGCCATCGCTCGGCGTAATAAAGCCGAAACCCTTCGCTTCATTGAACCACTTTACGGTACCGGTCTGCATAAAAACCTCTTCCATTGCCTTCCCGCCTCGCGGGCGATTCGGTGTATGCGCCATGACGGCCTCGAACATCAAGGCAAGCCATGCCGCGACGTTCCAAGGAACGCAAAATTTATGCTACGTCAACTGTAGCCGTAAAACAATCCTAGCCGGTCACGCCCCCTGTCTGGCCACCGGGCACCAGAAGCGGTCCACAAACCCGAAAAACCGGCCGCGAGATAGGCTCACGGCGGGAGACTTGTTAGAATGGCGGCCGGCCTGTGATGCCGCCTTAAGGACTATTCATGATCGTCGTCTTGAAATCCCACGTAACCAAAAATAGCCCTGAGTTCCAGGAGCTCATGGCCTTTCTCGGGCAAAAGCCCGGTATTACCCTGCGCGTGCACGAAGAGATCGGGGCCCTCGTCACCCTGACCGAGGTCTATCTGATCGGGGATACGAGCGCGCTTGACTCCCATGAGCTCGAGACCCTCTCGGGCGTCGAGCGGGTGGTCAGCATCGAAGAGGAATACCGGATCCTAGGTCGCCATCACGACGACCAGCGCCCGACGGGCTTCGAATACAAGGGTGTACGCTTCGGTCAGGACACGCTGAACGTCTTTGCGGGTCTCTGTGCGGTCGACAACCCCGCGCACGTCGAAGAAATGATGAAGGCCCTGGTGGAGAATGGCCAGGTCTGTACCCGCATGGGGGCTTACAAGCCGCGCACCAACCCCTACTCCTTCCAGGGACACGGCGCGTCCTGCCTTCCTTGGGTCTTCGATCTCGCCGGCAAGCATGGCATCCGTGTGATCGCCATGGAGATCACCCACGACTCACACCTGGACGAGATCCGTGAGGCCCTGGAGCAGACGGGATCGCCGACCGGCGTCATGCTTCAGATCGGCACCCGCAATACACAGAATTTCGAGCTGCTGAAGATCGTGGGCCGCCAACACGAGTTCCCGATCCTCTTGAAGCGCGGCTTCGGCATTACTCTCGAGGAGTCCTTGAACGCCGCCGAGTACATCGCCAGCGAAGGCAACCGTAACGTCATCTTTGGATTGCGCGGCATGAAGACCAACATGGGCGACCCGCACCGCAACTTCGTGGATTTCGCGCATGTGCCGGTAGTCAAGCGCCTGACCCGCATGCCGGTGTGCATCGACCCGTCGCACTCGGTGGGATCGCGGGACCGCGGACCGGACGGGCTCCTGGATATCCAGCAGGTGACCGCCCAAGGCATCATCGCCGGCGCCAATATGGTACTGGTCGACTTCCATCCGGACCCGAAGACCGCCCTGGTCGATGGACCGCAGGCCCTATTGTTGCGCGAACTGCCCTACTTCCTCGAGGACATTGCGATCGCCCGCGATGCCTACCTGCGCCGCACCAAGGCGGCGGCACGTTTCCTCGCCGAACAGCCGACCTGACCCGCTAGGGACGGGCGGCCATCAGAGCTCCGATGGCCGCCCTATCGCCCGCCTATCCCCGAACCCTGGGGTAATCCCGAAGCCCTGAACCCACGTATAACTGACGCGGACGGTCTATCCCGTGCGTCGAATCTTGATGCAACTCGAGCCATTGGCTCACCCAACCCACTGTCCGCGCTACCGCGAACACCGCAGTGAACATTTTAGTCGGTATCCCCATCGCCCGCAGCAGTATCCCCGAATAGAAATCCACATTCGGATAGAGCTTACGCTCGATGAAATACTCATCGCGCAGCGCGATCTCTTCGAGCTCCAGGGCCACCGCCATCAAGGGGTCGTTTTCGAGGCCGAGGTGCGCCAGAACCTCGCGCGCGCTCTCCTGAATGACGCGTGCCCTGGGGTCGAAATTCTTATAGACCCTATGGCCAAAACCCATGAGACGGAAAGAGTCGCTCTTATCCTTGGCGCGGGCAATCGCCTTGGGGATGTTTTCGGGCGTGCCGATATCGAGCAGCATCTTGACGACTTCCTCGTTCGCGCCGCCGTGCGCCGGACCCCAGAGGCTCGCGATGCCAGCGGCAATGCAGGCAAACGGGTTGGCCCCGGAGGATGCCGCCATGCGCACGGTGGAGGTCGAGGCGTTCTGCTCGTGATCGGCGTGCAGAATCAAGATTCTGTCCATGGCCCGGACCTGGACCGGGTCCACCACGAAATCCCTGTTGGGCATGCCAAACAGCATCTGCATGAAATTGCCCGCATAATCGTACTCATTGCGCGGGTAGCGCAGCGGGCGCCCGATACTATAGGTGTAGCTTGCCGCGGCGATGGTCGGCATCTTGGCGACGAGCCGGATGGCGGCGTTTATGCGCTGCTGCGGGTCACGCATATCCATATCATCGTGATAGAAGGCCGACAGGGCGCCCACCACCCCCACCATGACCGCCATGGGATGCGCGTCGCGCCGGAAACCGCGGTAGAAACTGATCACCTGCTCATGCAGAAGGTTATGCTGACATACGGAATCCCGAAATGCCTTGCCTTCAGCCGCCGAGGGCAGCTCGCCGAACATCAGGAGATGGGCGACCTCGAGAAAGCGACTCTTTTCGGCAAGTTGCTCAATCGGATAACCACGATAGGCCAAGATGCCGGCATCACCGTCCACGAAAGTGATGGCGCTCTTGCAGGATGCCGTCGAGCGATAACCGGGGTCATACGCCAGAATCCCGTGACGCGCATAAAGCGACTGGATATCCACGGCCTGCGGACCGAGCGTCCCCTCGAGAATGGGCAGGCTCGTATCTCCCGCCTCCTCCCCTATGACCGCGTTCACGTATTTTGTCACAACCCCTCCTTACTTTCGGGCATATAGCCACTTGATAACCCCGTCTTCGGCCCGGAACCCCCGCTCCGTATCAGCCCCCGGGTAATTCTCGAGTACCACGACGATATAGCGCCGCCCGCCGCGCTGCAGATAGCCCGCCAAGGTGTCTACGCCGTTGATCGTACCGGTCTTGCCGTGAAGATGGCCCACCACGGGCGATCTGAGGAAACGGTAACGCAATGTTCCGTCGATCCCCGCTATGGGCAAGGACGAGACGTACTCGGGCATGTAGCGCCCATTATAAGCGTAACGGAGTATCCGTCCCACTTCGGCGGCTGTGATCCGTTCGGCACGCGATAATCCGACCCCGTTGCGCAACACAAGGCGCGGCAGATGCAGATCATGGTGGGCAAGCCATGCGCGCATGACCGCCAGCCCCTTCGCCGTGGTTCCCGGAACACCCGCCTTGACGGCCCCGAGCGTCATCACAAGCAGCCGCCCCATCACGTTGTTGCTGTACTTGTCCACACTGCGCAGGATGTCAGCGAGCGGCCGAGAGTGGACCTGATACAAGAGGCGCGCCCCTCGTGGCACTCGACCGGCCATGAAACCGCCATGCAGCAGCCCGCCCTGCTGGCGCCAGAGTTCAGCGAAGACCCCCGATACATAGCGACGATCGTTGTCGGTGACGCGATAGAGGTGCTGGAGCCCACAGGTACGCGGATATCGTCCCTGAAACGTCGCGAGATTGCCCCCCTCTACGCGAGTAATACGGAGATGGACATGGGCCCGCCAATCGCCGCAAGGCCCGGGCACCAGCCGCAGGCGATTGATGACCCGCAGCGTAGTCGGGTAGGGGTCAGGCAAGACGCGCACCTGGGAGGCCCCTGGTAGAAACCGAAACTCCACGGCCTGAAAATTGACCAGCAACGCCCGCGGGCGCACGTTGTAGGTGCGGTCGCGCAAACCATCGAAGGCCCCACGCCGCGTCCGCGGGGCATGCAGGTAATGCTGATCGAGCACGATATTGCCATCGATCTCACGGAGGCCACGCCCCCGCAGCCCGTGCAAGAGATCCCAGAACGACTTTGTGATCAGGTAGGGGTCCCCTCCCCCGCGCAGGTAGAGATTGCCGTGGAGGACACCGTGAACGACGGGTCCACTTGCGTAAGCGCCTGTCCGCCATGTATAGCTGGGCCCGAGTGTGTACAGGCTCACGAGGGCCGTGACGAGCTTCATGACCGAGGCCGGGTCGCGCGGCGTGTGTGCCCGATAGGCGAGAATAGGCCTGCGGCCATGAATGCGACGCAGATAAATGCTGATGCCATCCAAAGGCACATGCTCGCGCGCAAAGAGCGTGCGCAAGGCCAAGGGCAGGGGATCGGCCGATACAAGCGCCGGCATCAAGAACGCGGCCAACGCCAGGACCGGAAGGACGGATGCTTTTTTCATAGGCCCCTCGCAAGGGTGATCCGCGGTATCAAGGGCTTATGCATAGGATTCAATGTCTGCGCTTGCAATCGAGGGTGGCTGGCACGCCTAGTATGGCGTCTTGCCCCTGAGCCTGCAAACCGCGACCGGACCGTCGCGTCCGTGGCCCTGACACCCATCAAAGGCTATAATAAGTGCCCACCAAAGAAGGAGTCCGTGTACGTGCCAAGACTCTCGGGCGACAATGCGACACATATCCCCTGCGATCGCTACCGATCGACATCTATCGCGCCGGTATCCCGGCCGTGGATGGTCTCCGACCCGATAAGCGGGTCCGTGGCGGCGTGAAGCTTCTCGATCCAGCAAGGCCCCTGGAGCGCTTCTGGGAGAGACTGGCGGCCGCGCGCGAGCGCCTGCTGGTCTTGGATTACGATGGCACCCTCGCCCCGTTTACCACCCATCGTGACGACGCCATCCTCTACCCTGGGATCGCCCCCATACTTCTCGACCTGCAACGGCAAGGGACTCGTATCGCCTTTGTCACGGGCCGTCCCGCCGAGGAGCTCGCCCGACGGCTGCCGCTCTCCGCCGTGGAGATATTCGGGGCCCATGGACATGAGCATCTCGCGGCGGACGGCACATTGACCCGCGCGCCTCTCACGCCACCGGCAAGGGAATGGCTCGACGAGGCCGCCGCACGGATCGGCGCCCTGGGTTTCGCGGGGGCGCTCGAGCGTAAACACGGGACCGTGGCGATCCATTGGCGGCGCGAGGATCAAGACGGCCAGGCGCGCCTTATGGCGCTCGCCGCCGACCTTACCCAGGGACTGCCCGAGGAACTCCACGGGCTTCCCTTCGACGGCGGATATGAGTTCCGCACCCGCGGCCGCGACAAAGGCACGGCAATCGCTGCGCTTTCCGCGCGCCACCCCCAGGCGATCATGGCGTATCTCGGTGATGACCTCACAGACGAGGATGCCTTCGCTGCCCTTCCGCACGATGGGCTCGCCGTGCTCGTGCGCGCCGAGCCACGGCCCTCACGCGCCCACCTATGGCTGCGCCCACCCGACGAACTGCGCGGATTCCTGAGCGCATGGATGGCAGCGGCGCCATGACGATAGCCCATCGCTGGCACATCGAAGCCGAGCGGCTTGACCTCTATCGCCTCTCGGGACATTCAGCGCTCTCGTGGCTCACCGCCGCGCTGCTTTTCCTCGCGGTCTTCGCTGCCCTACAGACCCTTGTGCACGGGGGCCGCAAGGCCCTGCGGGTGGCGGGCGGCCACCGCATCGGCTTGCCTTCGCTCTTCGAGCGCACTGTGGCGAAGACGAGTTCCTGGTTTCTCGCCATCCTTGCCTTCGTCGTGGCCTCCGAGCGCCTGAACCTGACGCCGCTTGTACGCACACGGCTCCTCGACATCGGCGCCACGGCCCTGTTCATCCAGATCGCCATCTGGGGGCATGCCCTCATAAAGGCGAGCACTGATCATTATCGGACCAAGACCGACGACGGCGAACGGGTCACGGTCGTAGTCGCGCTCGGACTCATCGCAACAATCGTCCTATGGGTCGTCGTTACGCTTGTCGCCCTCAACAATCTCGGCGTGAACGTCACGGCGCTGCTCGCGGGATTCGGCATAGGCGGCGTCGCGTTCGCGCTCGCCGTCCAAACCACGCTCGCCGATTTTCTCGCGTCCTTATCCATCCTGTTCGACAAACCGTTCGTCCTGGGTGACTACATTGCCATAGACACCTTCGCGGGCACGGTTGAGCATATCGGGCTCAAAACGACACATTTGCGCAGTCCGACGGGCGAGCAGATCATCATTGCGAATTCGGATCTCGCAAAGAGTCGAGTGCGAAACTACAAACGGATGCGCGATCGCACGCTCACGTTTACACTCCATCTCACTTATGAAAATAGGCATGAGACCTTGGCGAACGCAGCTGAGATCGCGGAAGGTGTTATAAAGAACGACGGCCGCATTCGGTTCCTGCGGGCCTACCTCAAGGACTACCAACCCCAAGGACTCGTCTTCGAGGTGGCATACATGGTGAACGAGGATCACGCCAACGCCTACATGGATATCCAACACGCGATCAATCTGGCCCTATTCCGCGCCTTCCATGACCACGGTATCGCGTTCGCCCGCCAGGGTACCGTCAATATCCACTACGCACCCCAGGAGACGGCCAAGGAGCCTCAATGAACGATATGACGCGCGGCGACGGCCGCCTTGTTGTTGTATCCAACCGTTTACCGGTCGTTGTAAAACTGATCGACGATCAGTGGACGTTCACGCCAGGATCCGGTGGGCTCGTGAGCGCGCTCGCGCCGGTGCTGCGCAACCGGGGCGGCATATGGATCGGATGGCCCGGCACATCCGAGGCCGATCCCGCGACCTTATCCCATCTCCTGCGGGACGCGACCCGTCGTTCAGGCTATGCCCTGAAACCCGTGATGCTCGACCAGCAGGATAAAGAGGATTTCTACTACGGCTTCGCCAACGAAGTCATATGGCCACTCTTCCACGATCTCCAGTCCCACTGCAATTTCGCTCCACGCTATTGGGAGGCCTATAACCGCGTCAATCGAAAATTCGCGGACGTCATTCTGCAAACCACGTGTCCCGGCGACTTCATCTGGATACACGACTACCACTTGATGAACGTGGGCCAGGAGCTGCGCGCCCAGGGTGCTGGCGCCCGCACGGGCTTTTTTCTCCATATCCCATTCCCGCCGCTCGATATCTACATGAAGCTCCCGTGGCGCTTCCCGCTTCTGCGTGCGCTTCTCGAGTACGACTTGATCGGCTTCCAGACCCTGCGCGACCGACGAAACTTCCTTCAGTGCGTGCGTCTCGTGGCCCCTGATATGTCCGTTACGGGTAAAGGGCAAGTCGTTACGCTGCGGGCTGGTAATCGCGAACTGCGAGTCGGCACCTTCCCGATCGGCATTGACTACCAGGAGTTCGCGCGCGAAAGCAAGACCGAGCCCGTCATTCGTAAGGCCCGTGAACTCCATGAAGACCTTCCCGGTCGGCAGGTCATCCTGGGCGTAGACCGCCTCGATTACACCAAAGGCATCTGCCATAGGTTCGAGGCTTTTCGCAACGCCCTCCAACGCTTCCCTGAATTGCATCATCGCACCACCTTGATCCAAGTGGTGGTTCCGAGCCGCGAGGACATCCCCAAGTACCACGCGCTCAAGATGGAGATGGAACGACTGGTAGGCGAGATCAACGGCCAATTCACGCAATCAGGATGGGTCCCCATCCACTACATCTTCCGTAGCTTGAGCCGCTTGGAGCTGCTCGCCTACTATCGGGCCTGCGAGATCGCTTTGATTACCCCCCTCAAAGACGGTATGAACTTGGTCGCCAAGGAATTTTGCGCGGCGACTCTGGCCGACCATGGCGTCTTGATACTCTCCGAGTTCGCGGGTGCGGCCGCTCAGTTGCAAAAAGGTGCCCTGCTCGTCAACCCCTACAACGTCGAAGAGGTCGCGGAGACCATACAGCGCGCCATCGTCATGGGTCCTGGGGAGCGGCGCGCGCGCATGCATAAACTGAAGCGCTTCGTGCGCCAGTACGACATTTTTTGGTGGGTGGACGCCTTCCTGCGCGCTGCCATAGCCAAGGATCTGAGTAACTTCCCGGTCCCCGAGGAATACGTCCCGCACATGGAGACGATCTCGCTCTGAAGACGGCCGGTGCGCAGACCCGCAGCCACAGATTTGCGGTGCGCGCACTCGCTCGTCATGTCAAGATTGTAGACCCTCACGGACCTCGCTAGACTGCTCCCATGAAAATTCTGGACGGTCTCAACGATCAGCAGCGCGAGGCCGTGAAGCTCATTGATGGGCCCGTGCTCGTGTTGGCCGGCGCTGGTAGCGGCAAGACCACCGTCATCGCGCGCAAGATCGCCCACCTCATAACGCAGGGCGGCTATGAGGCCGCCCACATCGCCGCAGTGACATTCACCAACAAAGCGGCGCGCGAGATGCGGGAGCGCGCATCGGCGCTGCTTCCCGCTCACGCCCGTCGCGGCCTGAGCGTCCTCACCTTCCATGCCCTGGGTCTCAAGATCATCCGCGAGGAGGCCGAGGTGCTGGGTCTAAGGCGCGGATTCACGCTTCTCGATCCACGCGATGCTGATGGTCTCGTGAAGGAGCTCTGCCGGGAACACCTGCGAACGGACAAGCCCCCGGAGGATGTCGCACAGCGCATCCGCGCCTGGAAGGACGCCGCAATCATGCCGGCGCTTGCGGCGCAGGAGTCGCCTGACGAGGGCGCGGTCTATGCCGACTACGTCGAGCGGTTGCGCGCCTATAACGCCATAGACCTCGACGACCTGATTCTGCTGCCGGCACGCCTTCTGAGCGACGACGCGAACGCCCGCGGCCGCTGGCGTGAGCGTCTTCGCTACCTCCTCGTAGACGAGTACCAAGACACGAATGACGGACAATACCGCTTGGCGCGCGCTTTAGCCGACCAGGCCTTCACCGCAGTGGGTGACGACGACCAGTCAGTCTATTCCTGGCGCGGGGCACGCCCCGAGAATCTCGCGCGGCTCGCGCGCGACTGCCCGAACCTCACCGTCATCAAGCTCGAGCAAAATTATCGTTCAACGGGCCGCATCTTGAAGGCCGCCAATGCCGTCATTGGTAACAACCCCCACCTGTTCCCCAAGAAACTCTGGAGTAGCTTTGGCTTCGGTGACCCACTAAAGGTCCTCGTTGCCGACGATGAGGAGCACGAGGCCATACGCGTCGTGACGGCGCTTTTGCATGACAAATTCGTCCGCAAG
This sequence comes from Pseudomonadota bacterium, assembly GCA_021827145.1. Taxonomy (GTDB): domain Bacteria; phylum Pseudomonadota; class Gammaproteobacteria; order Acidiferrobacterales; family Acidiferrobacteraceae; genus Acidiferrobacter. Next base: position 3,544 of record JAKAXK010000045.1, on the reverse strand, counting down.
GCCGAATTCGGCGATTACGCCATTCTCTATCGCAGCAATCACCAGGCGCGGCCCCTCGAGCAGGTCTTGCGCGAACACCGCGTACCCTACTTCCTGAGTGGCGGGACTTCATTCTTCGATCGCGTCGAGGTGCGAGATGCCGTCGCCTATCTGCGCCTCATCCACAACCCATCCGACGATGCCGCCTTCCTGCGGGTCTGCAATGTCCCCAAACGCGAGATTGGCCCCACGACCGTCGAACGACTGCGCGATTACGCGCACCGTCGCGGCCAATCCTTGTTGCGCTGTTGTGGCGAACTCGGCCTTGCGCAATACATAGCCGCACCGCAGGCCGCCGCCCTCAATCGCTTCGCCTTCCTCATGGAGGCCTTGAGCGCCAAGACGCAGGCAACCGCGGCCGGCGCCTTGTTGCGCGAGACCTTGGCCGAAATCGGCTATGAGGCCCATCTGCTGCATACCGCCGACGACAAGCGCGCCGGCCGGCGACGTATGGAACTCCTGGAAGAATTTCTGGCCTGGGTCGACCGCCTAGGCCAAGAGACCAGCGGCGGGCTCGATGAGGTCGTCTCGCAGCTCATCCTGAACGGCATGGGTGACCGCGAGCGCGAGCCCGACGGCAAGAGCGTGCGCCTCATGACCTTGCATGCCGCCAAGGGTCTGGAATTTCCGCATGTGTTCCTGGTCGGGCTCGAGGAAGATATCCTTCCTCATCGGGCCAGCCTTACCGACACCGGCGTGGAAGAGGAGCGGCGCCTCGCCTATGTCGGTATTACGCGCGCGCGCCAGACCTTGACCCTGAGCTACGCCCGGCGGCGACGCAAGCAAGGGGCGCCGCTGGATACGAGCCCCAGCCGTTTCCTGGCCGAGATCCCCCCCGAAGACCTGCTCTGGGACGGCCGGGAAGAAAAAGCCCCCGAGGAGCGCTTGGCCCACGGGGAATCGCATCTGAGGGGCCTGCGCGGCCTTCTCGGCCAGGATTCCTGAAGGTCATGGGGCCCCCTTGCGCCCCCTACTCCCGGCCCGCACGTTGGGATCGACGGTGGCGTCCGTCACGCCTTTCCGCTACGCTAGTCGCAGCTTACGCGACGATTCGCGAAGGCTAAGGTGAATAGGCTTATGAGTAGGACGCTTCTTACCAAGGCACTGAAGCTGGCCTGTGCGCGGTCGGAACGTAACGGGATGCCGTTCGCCGTCATCCTTTTCAGCATCGACCGCTTCCGTCTCGTCAACCACAGGTTCGGATATGTCTTTGCGAACCGTGTTCTACGGCGGGTCTGCGAGACCGCGCGCGCGAGCCTCGGTCGTAGCGCCGTCGTGGGCCGTTGGGGCAATGACGAATTCCTCGGTATCATGCATGACTGCAGCCCGCGCCAAGCGCGGTCCGCGGCGAAGGCCTTGAACGAGGCCATTTCCGGGCTGGTCATCGCCGCCGACAATAACGTCTTGAACGTCACCGTGAGCATCGGGATCGCGTGCGTTCCGCAGGACGCCACCGCCCCGCAAGAAATCATGAATGTCCTCGACGAGACCCTTTATGAAGCGAGGCGTCGGGGACGCGAGCGCATTGTGGCAGCCGAACACCTCGAGCGACGGATATTCCGGATGGGTGTTGTCCTCGAGACCGCCCTGCGCGAAAACCGAGTCGTACCCGCCTACCAACCGATCGTCGATCTACGCACAGGTCGGGTCGTGGCCGAGGAGGCCTTGGCTCGTATCGTGACGACTGACGGCAAAGTGCTGGCTGCCGACGAATTCATCGAGGCCGCCGAACAGTTCCGCCTCACCTACAAGATCGACTGGACGGTGCTGCTCTCGGCCTTGACGCGACGCGAGACCTGCGACGACGACATCGTCCATTTCGTCAATGTATCCGGGGACTTGCTTCGCTACCCCCGCCTGCTCATGGAACTCTTGGCCTCCACCAAAACGAGCTTCCCGCGCAAGGGGACGGCGGAAGTCAAGCCGCTCGTCATCGAGGTCACCGAGCGTGAGCTCCTGGAGAACATAGATGTCACACGCGAGCGCCTCGCACCTTTCGTCGATTTCGGGGTCCAGCTCGCACTGGACGATTTCGGCAGCGGTTATTCCTCGTTCCAATATCTCGCCGACCTACCCATATCCTTCCTCAAAATCGACGGCCGCCTGATCTCGCGCATAGCGGAACCCAGGGTCCTTTCCATCGTGCGCGGCATTCGCGCCGTGACTGCTGACCTGGGTATCACGACGCTTGCCGAATATGTGGAGACACCGCAACAGGTCGAACTCTTGCGCGGGGTGGGCATCGACTGGGCGCAGGGACACTTCTTTGGCACCGCGACCCTCGATCAATCCGTAGCCGATCATCGGCGCGCCTTGAGCATAAACTGGGCGGAAGGCTACTACTACCAAAAGGACGCCCCGGCGCGCGTGCCCTGAGGGCGCGCCTTTGGCAACACCCCGTCACGATGTTCCAGTGTTCCTCGAAACCGAAACCGGCACCCCTTACCGGGCGCAAGTAGCGCCGGTCCGACACCTGCCCCTTCCGCCCCGCAGCCAGGGCCGCGTCGGATTCGACCGGGTGCAAGGACCCGACTGACTTTGCGGCCTAGCCCTCCGGCTGCGAGTGGCGGGTCACGGGCTCCGCGGGACGCGCCGATGGTGCCCGCGAAGACGCCAGCAGGGCATACAGGTCCGGGAGGTGCGCACGAGCGACCGCGCGGCCGGCGGCAATCGCCGCACGGGCCTTGTAGAATTCGAACGGCCCGATACGGTCGACGTCGGGCAGCAGATAGAGGGCGGGGCGCTGGGCCAGCAAACGTAACTGGACTACCTGGGCTTGGGCGATGTTGACGGCCTGCGCCAGAACCGAGCGCGCCCGCCATTGTAAAGACCGGACGCCGGCGGGCTCTGTAAGCTGCTCCTCCAGCCATGCGCGCACCGGCCGAGCGCGGCGCACCCACGGTTGGTCGAGCAAGGCACGCAGCTGCGACCGCCAGCTCGCTGGCCGCGGGTCGATCGGTGCCGCTGACAGCCCACGCGCACCCTGGTGAACGGCGATGGCTACGACCGGCGCCCCAAAGGCGTCCGCCGCGACATCGAACGGTACCGGGTTCACCACACCCCCATCGATCAAAAGTCGACCCTCCCAAGGATATGGTGCCAAGAGTCCTGGAAGCGAAAGACTGGCGCGCACCGCCCCGGCTGCCGGGCCCGCGCGCAACACAACCTGTTCACCGCTATGCAGGTCGGTTGCCACCGCCAGGAAAGGCAGCCGCAACTCCTCGATGGTGGCGCCATCGAGATGGGCCTCCAGAAACGCCATGATCTTGCGCCCCGAGCAAACACCGCCCATAGCCGCGGCGTCGGGTAGAAAAAGTTGCAAGGTCTGCTTCCAATCGACGCCGAGAGCCTCTTCCGCGAGCCGAGTCGGGTCTCCATAGTGCGCGTAGAGTGCGCCGATCTCGGCGCCTATGCTGCAGCCGGCGATTGCACGCACCGGCAAGCCATGCTCGGCCAATACTTCCAACACGCCGATGTGTGCCAGACCTCGCGCCCCTCCGGCACC
>JAKAXK010000179.1 GCA_021827145.1 Pseudomonadota bacterium | reverse complement strand
GCACCCGCAGCGCCTCGGATACCCCAGAACTGGTCAGGGGTCGTGAGGGCATCGACAACGGCTTGGCGCTGGCCAGCGCTGAATGTGAAACCGTTGACGGCCTCCCGCGCGGATATGCGCGCCTGTGCCCCAGCTTCGTCGGTGAGCGGGGGCAGGGTGCCGCGCCCGGCGGCGACGGCGGCCAGGTTGTGGGCCTCGCGGGCGAGGGTTTCGCGGGTGACGATCTTGCCGGGTCCGGCGTCGATGAGGGCGCCTCCGGATTGGGCCGCGTCGATCTCCTTATTAAGGGTGTCGATGGTGACACCATCGAGGTACCCGGCCCTGAGCGCATGTAACTGGGTACTCTGTTTGTTAATGACGGATTCGCGCTCCGACAGATGGTCTGTGGCATATTGCAAGGCATCACGCGAAGAGACGGGTTCGCGGTCGGGCTCCACGGCACTCTCTTCCTGCCCCCTGATGCGTCGATAAGCCTTCCCCAGATCGACACCGATCCGGCGACAAACAGCGCGCCACTCCCAACGCTGCTCATCTTGCGAGAGTTGTGTCTTGGACCCCCGCGTCGCCTTGTTAGCGGCGCTTTTTTGTGTGGCGGTTGCCGTCTTGCGGTCAAGACCTTGGCGCGCAAGTTCGGCCTCGATCTGCGCCGACCGGGGGCTGCATTCCGCGATTTGCTCATCTGTAATGCAGGCAAGCTCCCAACCGTTTTCTGTTCGACGAAGGGCGACGCCGCGCTCGCGGAGATAGTTGGCGTAGGAGGCTTGGTAAACCGCCCCGGCGAGATGGACACCATCCGGACCAAAATCGATATCGAGGGCGCGCAATTCGCCGCCGCGCCCGCGGGTGACATTCAACAGAACGTTGTGAGTATGGATGTGCATATAGGCGGACGGCTCACCAGCCGTTCGCGCGTCTTCATGCCGATGACTCGCCCAAATCGCTTGGCCGGTTCGCTCCACCTCCTTACCGCCTTTACCGTACCTCGCTGTCACGAACTCTTTTTCGACGAACTGCATCATTCGCCGGTTTGCGTGTTCGTGCCCCTCGATCAGGATCTGACGCAGACGCGCGTCGCCCGCATTGGCGGCGATCGAACAGCTCTTCGGGGCGTTGGCCGTCAAGTCCTTACCCATCCGCCGGTCAGGGCTGGTCTCGGCGAACACCGTGCCGTCCGGCAACCGCCCCTCTAAGAGCCCAAGGAAGTCCTTGGAGCCGACCTTGCCGGACAACCCTAACTCTCTGGCGATTTCGCCGCCCCACTCAGACGGGGCACCGCCAGATGAGTAGTAGCCGGTCTGGCGCCTCTCGTCGCGTTCGTTCTCGACGTATTTCACGATGTCGCGGGCCGATCCTTTGAGTCCACCTTTGGGGAAGGAGAGCATGTCGGGAGTCCTTATATATAGATGCCTACTAAGTACCCCACACTGGAAATTCCGTTAAGGCGTCCGACACACCCTCTTGCAAAGATGTGTAAGTCTGCGATCAGGTGGGAGTCCGGGAATTGGGTTTGCGGACGGGGAATCCGTCAGCCCGGCACCGCCGGACACCAACCACCCGGAGGGTGCGGTGGTGTGTCTTAGCCTACCCGCAGGGTGGGCGTCTCACTCTGGTCTTGGGTTGGGACCATTCAGGTATCAAACAGCGCTAAAAAGACCATTAAGGGACCAGAAGCAGACCTAAAACTTATCGTGAAGAGACTTATGTGGATACTAGATGGGACCACTTCGGCGAGATTGGTGCGCAATGGGGACCGGTCCGCGTCGAATGTGAGACCTGCGAATTTCCACCGCAGTCTATCTAGTGATAGGACGCAAAAAGGAGGTGCAGATGGGCACTCAAAAGATGTCGAGACTACGGGCGCGCGTCGCCCCGTACAAAGAGGCAATCGCCAAGGCCAGAGCAGCAGGGGCGACATGGGGCGACATCGGCAAATTGCTGGGCGCTGGGGACAGGCAAGTCCGCCTCGCGGTCAAGCATTGCCGGTATGAAGCCACACAGATCCCGTTACCAGAGCCGCAGACGGCCCAGCCCCAGGCGCCATTCAGGACGCAACCATCTGCGGCGTCGGGCGCAAGAGCGGACATCGAGTCCGTCATTAACCAACACTTAATCAAGTGAGGTAAGACACCGTGACACAGAAATGCATATACATCCAAGACGGGGATAAGGGCGGGGTCGGCAAGTCGTTCGGCTCGACAGTAACCTGCGAGGCCTTATTGGCCCGGCACGGCAAAATCGCCCTCGTCGAAGGCGATGACTCCCAACCTGACCTTGCTCTCCGGTACCAAGGCGACCCCGACGTGCAGCTAGGCGTCCTGCCTCTAAACGAGGCTGGCGATGCCAACCGCGCGGTCTCAAAGTTCGCGGGTTGGCTGGAAACCCACCAGCCTGACCGGGTGGTCATCAACCTTCCGGCCGGCGCCGCTAAGACGCTGGCCGCTCACGCGGATCTGATCCGCATGACCGCTGACGAGTTGGGGTACAAGATCGTCGGGCTCTACAACCTTGGTAAGGGCGACACCCCAACAGCCGGGTTGGTCAAGTCCTTAGAGTCTGGATTGCTATCTCAGGTCGATGAGCCACGTCGGATCATCGTCTATCCAGCGTTCCAGGGCGACCCGCACGATTTTGTGTGGTTCGATCATCCAGCCCGCAAGACCTTTGGGGGCCGGGAGATCGTCATGCCGTTTCTCGACAATCGAGACTGCGTGCGGTTAATGCTGAGTACCCCAGGGCGCCTCGCGCATCTCGCGAAGGTGCCAGCCGAGGGGTGGATGGTGGTTGACAAATTCAACTTGGCTCGGTGGTTGAAAGCCGCCATTGCGGCGGTCGAGCCTATCTTAGACATCGAGGACTAGCCATGGCGGAAGACTACGACGACGACATGCCCGCGTTGCCACCAGCAACGGATACGGATACGGATACGGGCACGGACACACAAGACGCCGCACCGGCGCCCCCTCCGGGGGGCGCTCCCGTTCTTGAGGGCGCCCCTGTTTCGCTCCGGGACCGGGCCCTGGAAGGGCTTGATCCCGAGACGAGAAGCGCAGTCATATTGGAGGCGTCGGACCAAGGGATTAGGGACCGGAATGACTCTGCGTGGATGCTTTTTCGAAAACTGCGCGACGCGACTGACGCGGCTATATCCGCTAATCGTGCTGCCGCGCGCATCGAAGCGGCGACGCGAGGCGTCGGGGACCAGATATACCAGAACGCCGTGCGAGCCGCGGCCGACCTGAAGGGCATCATTAACGCGGACATCCGAAAAAATGCGGCAGATGTTGGACGCGCAACCGCTAACGCAATAATGATCACAGTCAATAAGGGCGCCGACAAAATTCAGGAGGTGGTCGCGGACCTTGACAAGATCGCACAAGAAAAAGGCGCGCAGTTTGCGGCGTCCTGGCGGGCGCAAGCCGCGAGAGCCGGGGAGGAGCAAGCTAAGGCCGCATTGCAAAAGGCCATCGCGATCCGATGGGGAGTCGTGACGATGACTATCACAATATCGATAGTCGCTGGGGCGCTCATCGCAACCGGGTTTGCCGATTGGACCGGGCACCTCCTGCCTTGGAAGTGGGCGCTCATCACGAACCCCCAAGGCCTCAGCGAATGCGGGCTCACGAGGGGGTATCCGCACAATCCCATGTGCTGGGTTCGTAACTACTAGGAATTTCCATCCAGGGGCTCTCTATAGAGCCCCACATTTAGAGGACCACGACTATGCCCCTCAACGCCACGCTCCCGTCAGTCTCGCAGGCGCAGTCCCTGCTGACGCCATCGTCATCCGACCAAAG
>JAKAXK010000178.1 GCA_021827145.1 Pseudomonadota bacterium | reverse complement strand
CCGATCTCCATTAAAGCGATCCTAAGATGGCGCCATTAAGGCGATCCCGGAATGGATCCATATAAGCGGTCGGTGACACCGTGGCCCACTCGCGCATCAGGGCGCGCACCTCGCCACCATCCTTTTTGCTTACGCGCTTGGCGATATTGTCACAACGGACGTCGAGAAATCCGAACCGAATATGATTTACGGCCGTGGACAGCCGGCCCGCATCCAAACGGCTAATGCCGAGCTCAGCGCCGGTCTTGCCGAGCTTATCATTCAGAGTCCGTCCTCCACCCACTGCGTCGTGTTTGTCGTAGCGCACCTGGATGGCGTCACGGTTTTCCATGCGACAGAGCTGTACAAGGACCGGGAACGTTTGCGATTGGCGCGTGATGGCTGTGAGGCGATGCTGTCCATCGACCAGGTACATCTGGCCGTCCGGCGTGATACAGACATCGATGTGGGTGTTTTCCAGGAACTGGTCTTTGGCGATGTACTCCAGGAACGTAGCGACCTTAACTTGGCTCAGTGGGCGTTGTTGATCGTAGCGACCCCGTTCGAGCAGGTCCTGAGCCAAAGTGGGTGTTAGGACGAGGTAGTGCGGAGCGTATTTCACGCCGGAGCGCAGAAACTCGGCTGCGAGACGAGTGAAGTTGATGGGTGGCGCCTGTGTGCGCGTATGCATAAAACCTCCAGATTGGGGTTTGGGCGCGATGCCCGTTACGGCCCGGCCAACATGGCCCGCCTGAAGGTATCTGCGATGGGGGAAATTGCACGTACGCGCGGGGCGCCGGCCGGCTTGAGATCAGACGGCAGTGGTTGACGGATGGTGATCTCGATTGGACGCGCCACACGATAGGCATTGGGTTGTGCGCGTGTTGCGGTTATCTCATGGCGCGCATACTTGAGGTCCGATACGATATAAGTCGCGGTTCATAAGCCTGCAACCTAGAACAGTGAGCGTGATAATCTGGCGCTGGACCGCTACACGACCACGTCCTGCTGTCTCACAACGGGAAGTTGTTTGGCTGCTTCGTTGAAATGCGGGCGTGGATTCCAGTCTGCGTGGTCGCCGATGACATAGAGCCGCTTTTTGGCCCTTGATACGGCCACATTTAGCATGTTGGGCTTTTCGGCAACCCAATTCTTTGAGCCGGACTGACCCCCACTACCCAACACCAGGATCACGATATCCGCCTCCCGTCCTTGGGCGGTGTGTATAGTGCCCACCCGCCGCTGGTCCAACCCCATCTCCTGGGCGATCCCCACCAGTTGCCGGGCGCAGTCACGTTCGTCACTCCGTCAGAACCCCGGCGTACTTCCAGCGCTCGGCCGGCGTCGTTCGCGTTTCACTGCGCCACTAAAGGCCTCCATGGCCTTGTCGTACGAATCAAAGAACTCTACTATGTTCCCCACCCTGACGACGTATATCGTTTTACCATTAACCACCTTTTTCCATACCGAACAAACCCCATCCGCTGCAATGGTGGTGAGGACATACCCATGGCTTGATGCCAGCTCATGGAGCGCGCGCGACGCAGCATCCTTTTCGCTTGGGCCGAACGCCGCTTCGACATTCCCCGCGCTATCCAGGATTTCATATCCCGCCGACTGTTTGCCCGCGCTTGTCAGCGCCACTTTTTCTGTAAGCGTAAATTCCCCAATCGCATCTATCCTTTCGCCTTGCGTCATACCCACCTCTTTTTCCGATTCTCTGAGACGCGCGTTGTGAGGCCGTTTGATTCCCATCCCTGCTCTCATCATACAATATGTAAAGATGCGCAGGCGCCCGCCACCATCAGTCTTGGGGGGCCAATTCCAGAAGACGCAGAAATCGCGTTTCGGCGCCCGAATTCCGCACCGCACTGACTTGCGTGTCCTGCCACGATGGGGGTTTTACCGCGCAACTTAACCCCCGGATTCAGCACCGCCTAAAGTTACTGACCTGTCTCCCTAGCTCCATAGCGCCAGAAGGACTCACTATACCCGGCATCTATGCCATACCAGTCAATCCGATCCCTACCTCCCCTATCCGCAACATATCCTTGTCGAGTTCATACCCAAGATAGCTTAGATAAGCCTCCGGGTGACCCTCCACGCGGGGTTTTGCCAAAGCCAACGGTCGACATCCCCAACGGTCTGCTATCGCAAGCTGCAGGTCGCCCCCGATTGCCGGACAGGAATAGTCGTTGATTCGGTCGCTAATCACGTAACGGGGCGCGCGACTGACGCGCCTCCCTGGCGCGCCCGGCCCGGCAAATGCGGTTCTTATCGCCTCTTCCATGCGGCCTCTGTCAGTGCCTAGATAGACGAAGTCTTGATCCTTCAGATTCTCGTGCGCAGTCATGCGCATGATTGCGCCATTCGAGGTCTTGGTCGGCTCAAAATGGTAGATTGCGGGTGCATTGCGACAAGAGCAGTAGCCGAAGAGGACCACCTCAAAACACGCCTCCTTCCCGCGTGCTTTGGGGCGTTCGAATACCCGGTTTAGAAACGTCTCGATATATCGGGCAATATCGGCCAGAAATGGGATACGCCGCACGTCTGATATGAGATTACTGAGAAGCGGGACCAAGGCGAGATAAGCGTTTTGTCCCATCAGAGAGCTGCCCGCAAACCCGTAACCTATCGTGTGCGTATAATAGATTTCTGTAAAGCCGCCTAGTCCTGGTGCTCGAGCAATCACCGGCAAACTCATGATCTTGACCGCGTCTTCGACAAGCGGCGAACGCTCACGCGTTGTGATGCGGCTGTCCGCCGCCGCCCAGAGTGCAGGATGACCGGGAGTCTCGTGGTTACACCAAATGGCAAGGGCCGTCATAAAGGATCTCCCAGAGCTACCGTGTTGCGCGTTCAAACATCGGAACGATAACAATCATCACACCCACTCGCACCGACCGGGGAGCTTGCGGGCACTTCGAGCTGCTGCCACTCGTCCCAAAAGAGCGCGAACATCTTTTTTAAGGGCCTCGGCCCTTTCCTTCAGGTCCTGGATATTCTGGTGCTGAAGGAATACACGAAGGTCGTCTTGAAATTCGGCGAGTAGCGCTTGAGGGCCGTGCGCGCAAGCTGCACCGCGAGCCAGGATAATCAAGTTACCTGTCGCGTTGTCACCACCCCCTTGGGTTATAGCCAGCGCCCCAGCTAGTCTTGGGTTCCACAAATGTCGGTAGGCATAGGCTCCAAGGGTTTCGTATCGGGCGCCATTACTGTTGCCCCTGTCCTCGTAGGCAATCGGTGGCCACTGAGCCCCACATTGATGCTTAAGGGTTTCCGCGAACGTCTGGGCGCGCTCAATCACCTGCCCTCGGAAAGCAGTCAAATTTTCGAAGAGGCGGTCCCATTCATTGAAAATCGCCCCATAATGGTTCGTCTTTGCATCCCCATACAGCGGATCATCCTGTAATGTCTCCGGCATGCTGTCAATGTCTTTGGCACCAATAACCCACGCATAACGGAACTCCTGTTTGACATGATCCCCCCCGGGTAATTCTTTAGGGACAGCGTCTATCTCCTGATCGCCTAAAAATGGAAGCCAATGACTTGCACCGTAGTCTTCTAGCGCCCCGAGAACCCTGGCATCCAGATCCGCAAAGTGCTGTTTTTCGCGATCCACGTGCTCTCTTCGGCGGTCAGAGAAAAAGGTAGACAAATATCCCAACACACCGCCGATGATAACGCCCAACAGAGTGAAAGCGCCGTTCAAGACCTGGGCATTCATGGTGCTGCCCATTGCAACATAACCCCTCTAGCTGGCCTCATTCTCGCTTTTTTCATGCATTTTACCGAAGGACAACGGCATCGTTTAGGGTATTGCGAGAGATC
>JAKAXK010000044.1 GCA_021827145.1 Pseudomonadota bacterium | reverse complement strand
GATCTCACGGCGCCAAAACCACCTCATTCCGCGGCGATTTTCTTGATCTTGCATTCCCACTTTCCATTGCCATGCGCCCCCTACCAATCGCACCCAGCGTACCCTCCGCGACGGTTGGGTACCCATATAGTCACCGATCCCTTCTCCTCTTCCAGTAGTCGTAGCATAGCACCCTATTGCTTGCATTTTATGGTGTCGTGGATTCACGAGGAAGGCTCATCACGAAAGGGTGGCAGGCTATCTTTCGGCAGCCCACATCGGGGATCGTCGTGTGCGCCGGTGTCGACCCGCCGATACGGGCGCTAGGTGGTGAGATCGAGGAATGAGAGGGATCACGGGTCCAAATCGAGCTTAAGGGCGAGCAGTGGCGGTACCGTGCCCCGCACCCAAGGCAAGAGGCCAGGAAGCACCAAGTCGATGAGGCGAGGGAATCTCCGAAGCACGCAGGGGTGACACGATGAACACCGTCACACACAAGGGTTATGCGACCCGGATCGAATTTGACGAATAGGACAACATTCTTATCTGAGAGATGCGAGATCTCCATCCTTGACCGTCTCGTCGTTCTACCAACCCGCGCGCCCCGTATGATCAAGTAGACCACAATGTCCGCTACCTGGACGGCAATCGTGAGCCATTCAGGCTCTTACCCGGACACCTCAGGCGCATCCTCGAATCGTGGCGACGCAAAATAGTGGCCCTGTGCCCAGTCGACCCCAAGAGCGGCCAGGGCGTCGGCACAGGCCTTATCCTCGACACCCTCGGCGATCGTGCGAAACCCAAGATCGCGCGCGAGATCCTGGAGGCCACGGAGAATACGCCGACCTTGCACGGTCTGGACCCGGTGCACGAGCGCCTTATCGAGTTTGACGAAGGCGAACGGGAGTTCGGTGAGATAACGAAAAGAGGAGTAGCCACTGCCAAAATCATCCAACGCGAGCCGGATACCGAAGGCGAGGAACGGGGCGAGCGCCTGGCGCACGGCGTCGAAATCGCCCAGAAACTGCCGTTCAGTGATCTCAATGACTAAAGGCTTTTCGATATCAGAATCCGTGCAACACGGCATGCTTGTGCGCGTGATACGCTGAAGGAGATCCTGCACCCGTTCGGCGTGATGAAAGAGGTCGGTCGAGACATTAACGAAATAAGCGATGGGCGGGTCTTGGGTCGTGCGGGTAAGAGCGCAATGCTCGATGACCTGACCGATCATGTCGTGGTCGAGCCTATGGAGCCACTGGAAGCGATCGGCCGCCTCGATGAAATGTTCGGCCTCCAGCACCCCTTCTGGCGTGACGATGCGCGCCAAGGCCTCCTTGGCCACGAGGCGGCCATCGGCCAAGGCCATGATCGGCTGGTAAGCGGGCCGCACCCGTCCCGACGTGAGCGCCGCCTCGAGTTGCTGGGCAGTGGCAAACAAGCTGCGGCTCCGATCGCTCGCCCGGGCCACCCGGCAGCGGCCGTCGCGCTTGGCCTCATAGAGCCCCATGTCGGCGTGGTTCAGCAGCGCCTGTGCACTATCACCGTCGGCCGGAAAACAGGCCATCCCGAGACTGACCGTGGCGCGCAAGGTACGCCCCGCGGTCGCCGCGAAGGGGTGATCCCGAATTTCCGCGCACAGACGCTCGGCGATACCAGCGGTAATCGCGCAATCCGCGCCCGGCAGGAGACACAAGAATTCCTCGCCACCCCAACGTCCGGCGTGATCTTCGGCGCGCAGCGATGCTCGGAGGATACGGGCCACATCCCGGATCACCCCGTCGCCGACCGCGTGACCATAACCATCATTGATGAGTTTGAAGCGATCGATATCGAGGAGCAGCACACCATAGGTCTCGTGCCGTCGCTGCGCCTCCCTATGCAGGCTCCCCATCGTTTCCTGCATGGCACCACGATTCAGTAGGCCCGTCAGACAATCGAAGGTGGCGAGCGCATGCAGGCGCTCCCGAAGGGCCGCCTGGGTCAGCGCCACCTGGGCTAAGTGTTGAAACGCTACGAAGGGGCCCCAACCGAGGCGCGCAAAGTAGTCCGGTTCGTCGGCATAGACCGCCACGAGGCCCTGCTTGCCATCACCGGCCTCACCAAACGGAAAACTCGCGCTCACCTCGAGACCATAACGCAAGGCCTCGGCGCGCCAGGGCGCGAAGGCCGGGTCGGACCGCACGGTGGCCATCACGGGCTGTCCACTAGCCAAGGCACGCAGACCCGGACTCAAGAGGCGTGTGGCCTCATCGGCCCCTAAGACCAGGGCCTGGGCATAGGCGTGCGCAGGGCCCACCGCATAAGCCGGGCGGATGACGGCGGTGTCCGGGGTTCCAAGCCACATCCAGGCGAGACGGATATGCCCGGTGGCCGCCACCAGCGCCTCGCAGAACGGCCGCAGTATGCCTTCGGCATCCTGACCCTGGGCCAGATGCGCGGCGGCCTGCAGGAGTGCCGCTGTCACGGCCTCGCGTTCAGCTTGAACGAGCATGCCCGAGTGGGCATCCGATGCGGTCAAAGAATCTCCCGAACTCAGCAAGAACGGAATGGTCGCCTGACGGCCAGCGTGTCGGGCCGAACTATGATCGGCGCGCTATCCGGCGCGACCTCTACAAGATGCGCGGAATCGCACGGCCTCCCCGCCAACGGTCAAGCCCCGCAGCTCTGTATCCTTTAGGCTCCCTTGGGGCGCACAGAACATACTATCGGGAACTTGCCGCCTGCGGGTCTCGCCGTAACCCCACCTTGCGCCCCTTACTGGTCGCAGCGCCCATCGCTCAAGCGTCCTCCCCGGCCAGTCCTTCCGGGAACAGTACCGCCTCGTAGCCGAAAAATCTGAGATCGCGGATGCGCGTGGGGTAGAGGATACCGTCGAGGTGATCGCACTCGTGCTGCACAACCCGCGCATGAAAGCCCTCCGCCTCACGGTCGATGAGGCCGCCCTCCATGTCGTAGCCGCGGTAGCGTACGCGCCGATAGCGGGGAACGAGTCCGCGCAGGCCGGGGACACTCAGACAACCCTCCCAACCCTCTTCCTCTTCGTCGCCCAAAGGCTCGACGATGGGGTTCACGAGGATCGTCTCGGGGACCTTGGGGACGTGGGGATAGCGGGGATTGGCCCGGACACCGAAGATCACGACCCGCAAAGGCACTCCAATCTGCGGCGCGGCCAAGCCCGCGCCGTGGAGGGCGGCCATCGTATCCTTCATGTCGCCGATGAGATCGCCAAGGTTCGCCGCCGAAACGTCCGTTACTTCCTGGGCGCGCGCCCACAGTAAGGGATCACCCATGCGCCGAATCGACCTTACCGCCATGCCTTTACCCCTCGTCCGTTCCGCCCCATACTAGAGGCATTGTACCAAAGGAGCGTTTCGTGCGTCGCATAGCCCTGATTGCCCTCTCCGCCCTGGGTCTCGTTGCGCAGGCCTGGGCGGCGCCTGCCCCGCAGCTCTATGAGGTCGATGTGCTCGTTTTCGCGAACCACCTGCCTAACCTGGACGGGGGTGAGCAGTGGAACCAGGAGAAGATCGCCCCCATTACAGGCTTCAAGCAGGCACTCGCGCCCAGCCATGGTCTGCCCGCAGGTTCACAGCTTGCGCTCGCGCAATCGATCCTATCCAGCCACCCGAGCTACACGATCCTAGCGGCGCGCAGCTGGGTGCAGAACGCTGTCACCTTGAGCAAAACTAAGCCCGTGCGCATCACGAGTCGTCGCGACGGCGGACGACTGAAAGGCGTCATCCGCGTCTTCCAGTGGCGACTCATGCATGTGGCGCTCAATCTGCGTTACATACCGTCCGACGGGGGCTCTTCGTCCATCTCGTCGTCCGATGGCGACTCTTCGTCCGGCGGGGAGACATCGTCGCTCTCACCGTCATCCCTCTCGGCGTCATCTCCGGCAACAAATCCCGTACCGAGCTATCAAATGATCGAATCGCGGCCGGTGACGCTGCGCCGGACCAATTACTTCGACCACCCGAAATTCGGTGTACTCGTGCGGGTCGTACCTTACAAGGGGCCCTTGACCGCGCCCCGCTGAAAAAGCCTGACGGGGATGCCGTCCGGGAGGATCAGACGGCGTACAGCTGTGGTATCGCGTGCTCGAGCAGTGTCCGGACCTCGGCCATGGCGGTTTCCAGGTAGCGCCCGATCAGGTGCAGATCGATCTCCTCATCGGATTTGCCGGCGGCATAATTGGCCACCACCGAAAGCGATGCGTAACAGAGACCGAGTTCACGCGCGAGTGCGGCCTCCGGCATGCCGGTCATACCCACGATATCGGCCCCGTCGCGCTCGAACCTCAGGATCTCGGCCGCCGTCTCGAAGCGCGGCCCCTGGGTGGCCGCGTACGTGCCCTTGGGTGCGACCGCAAGCCCCGCGCGCGCGGCGCCATCGCGCAACACCTCGCGTAACGCTTCGCAATAAGGGTAGGTGAAGTCGATGTGGGTAACGGGTTCCGGATGACTCCCAAAAAAGGTGTGAGCCCGTCCGTAGGTGTAATCGATAATCTGGTCCGGCAACACGAGGGTCCCGGGGGCGAGGTCAGTATTGATGGCCCCTACCGCGTTCACCGCCACCACGTGACTGACGCCACACTCTTTCAGGGCCCACATATTGGCCTGATAATTCACGCTATGCGGCGGTATGGTATGCCCATGGCCATGACGCGGCAGGAAGATCACCTCGTGATCGCTCACTAGGCCATAGACCAGGGGCGCCGAGGGCTCGCCATAGGGTGTGCGCATGACGCGACGCTCGCGTACCGTAAGGTTACGCAAATGGGTAAGGCCACTGCCGCCTATGATCGCAAGCGTCTTCATCAAAACGTCCTCGCTGCGGGAAACCCGCCAATACATCGCAGCAGGCCCGATTCCCCATTCCGGCCCGTCGCGGGCCTTTACGCCCGCGGCTGGACACATAGACCGAGCGGCGCGCCCGCTAGAGACAGGCGATCACCAAGCCTGACCTCACGGCAGGGCGTAGATCTCGTCTGTGTTACGCAGAAAGCCTTCGTAATCCATGCCGTAACCGAAGACGTAGCGGTCCGGGACGTCGAGACCGGAGAAATCGGCCTCGAGACCCTCTGGACGCGCTCGTCGCTTCGTGACCAATACCGCTTTCAAGACGCGGTCCGCGCCACGCGCGCGCAAACTGTCGGCAAGCGCCGCCAGGGTTACGCCTTCGTCCAGGATATCATCCAACAGGACCACGGTGCGCCCAGCCACCGGCAGGCACGGACCAGCCTCCCAACTGAGTTCACCGCCCGTCAATGCGCCGCGATAACGCGTGGCATGGACATAGTCGACCTCCAAGGGAAACCGCAGGCGCGGCAAGAGCTGTCCCGCAAACACCAGGGCGCCATTCAAGACCGCCATGACGATGGGGTTGGTCTGGCTGACGGCCGCCCCGATCGCGAGCGCCATGCGGTCCAGGGCCTGTTCGATGTCGGCCCGCGTATGAATCCGCTCAGCCGTTCCCAACACCTGCCAGGCTTGGCGCGCCTGCGCGCCGCGATCGTTCCCCACGACCACCGATCAATACGTGAAGGTCACGGTGTCATCATCCATAGCCTCGGTGATGACAAAGGCGCCACCCACGGTCTCCTCGATCTCCGGAATGAGGTCCTTGCCCCACAGGTCGAGGGTTGGTGTGCACACCTTGAAATGGACGCCCGCTTCATGCGCGTCCTTGATAAAATCGTAAACCGACTTGCTGCTGCCTTCCTGCACGAAGAGCTTTTCGGCCACACCCTTGACCGCCAACTCGCCCGCACGCGCCGTAAGCACCACCGTCACGTCATATTCCATCGCCGCCGCGACGGTCGCCTGAAAAAACGGCGCGCCGAGTTCGGAAGGATTATGCGGGTCAGTATTCACCATTATCATCAAAAGCTTGTCAGCCATCGCTATGCTCCGCCCATACGATCAAAGGAAAGACGCGCGATTGTAACAGCCTGTGCTTATAAAGCCCATAGCGCGGCGCCGCAAGCGAGGACCGCGCCGCCTCCGAAAGCCAGCCCCGTCGCGCGTAGGCCTCAGAGGTTCAGACCCTTCAGATAGGCGCGAAACTCCTTCTTCAGCTGCGGGTGACGCAAGGCGTACTCGACCGTGGCCTCCAGATAACCGAGCTTACTCCCGCAGTCGTAGCGCTTGCCCTCGAATTCATAGGCCAGCACCTGCTCCCGCTCGAGCAGTTTAGCGATGCCGTCGGTGAGCTGGATCTCGCCCCCGGACCCCGCGCCGAGATTCTCCAGGAGATCAAAGATCCGCGACGTGAGGATGTAGCGCCCGACCACGCCCAGGGTTGACGGGGCCTCGGCCGGGCTTGGCTTTTCGACAATCCCCTCCACCCGATGCAAGCGATCGTCCCATGGTCTCGTCCTCACAATGCCATAGGAGCCCGTATCCTCGCGGGCCACATTCTGTACGCCGATGACGGCGTTGTGGTAATGCGCATAGAGATCGACCATCTGGCGCAGCGCCGAGGGTTGGGCGTCTATCAGGTCGTCGGCCAGGATGACGGCAAATGGATCATTGCCCACCACCTGGCGCGCGCACAGTACGGCATGACCCAGCCCTAAGGCCTCGGCCTGCCGGATATAGATACAGGTCACCTCCTTGGGGAGTATGCCACGCAAAGAGTGCAGAATCCTGTCTTTGCCACGCACCTCGAGCTCGGCCTCGAGTTCATAGGCCTTGTCGAAGTGATCTTCAATGGCGCGCTTGCTCCGACCGGTCACGAAGATCAGCTCGGTGATACCGGCATCGATCGCCTCTTCCGCCGCATACTGGATGAGCGGCTTGTCGACGATGGGCAGCATCTCTTTGGGGCTCGCCTTGGTCGCCGGCAGAAACCGCGTCCCCAGACCTGCTACCGGAAAAATCGCCTTCTTTACAGCTGTCACTGGATCAATCCCCCCTGTTGCACTGTGCCAAACCTCTCCCTGGCGTCTGTCCCGATTCTATAGGTAAGGGTCGGTATGGCGCCATCCTTCCGTCCAACGCAACCATCCCGGGCGCCACTCCTGGCCCAATTGCGGCGCACGGCGCCCACCAGGCCTGACGCACCTCCGGGCGGGCACGGCCCCTCTTAGGGCCGATCCGCGCGGGAACGCCAACCCAACCCCAAGGGGCTCATAAGGGCGTCTATCGGCCGTGGCACGCTGTCGGTACCGACGGAGTCTCGTCACACGCACGACCAACCACAACCGACATAGCCCACCTGCGCCCAAACGCGCTCCGTCCCCGGGCCTTCTGGCTTGGCAAGACATCACCCATGAAGCTACACTAACGGGCGATGGAACATGCACATCCCATCCTGCGGGGGATCCCCGGGTGTTTGCAGGCCATCATCGAAGAACGACGCGTGATGCGCGTTGCCACCGCACGTCGCCTTTCGCCGTTCGGGACGCTGCCTGCGCCGCGGTCGCCCGGACGCGGACCAGCGTGCCCTCATCGAATCGCCTGCATCAAGCAACACGCCAAAAACGGCGCAGCGCTCCCGTGGGAACAGCCCGTGGTGCGAGAGATATAACCAAAAACCCGTCCCCCTTGGGGGATGACGTCAATATCAATAGACAAGGAGGTTGGTATGCGTATGCAAGACATCCGCGGCAAGATCGCAGTGGTAACAGGGGCATCGAGCGGCATAGGTGAGGCCGCGGCACGGCTACTGCACCAGGAAGGCCTGGAGGTCGTCATCTGCGCGCGCAGCCGCGACAAACTCACGGCGCTCGCCCATGAGCTCAAGGAGCGTGTCCACCCGATCCCCACCGACGTCAGCGAACCCGAGCAAGTCGCCGCGCTCTTCGCCTGGGTCCGGGACCGCTTCGGCGGCCTCGATCTTTTGTTCAATAACGCCGGCGTCGGTTATCACGCGCCATTCGCCGACAGCAAGCCACGCGAGTGGCGGCTCACCATAGACGCGAACCTCTATGGCGTACTGAACTGCACGCATGCCGCCATCCCGCTGCTCCGTAACCGTCCTGGAGCCATGATCTCCACGGTGTCGAGCGTCGGTGGCCGCTATGGCATTCCCGGGTGGTCGGTCTATAACGCCACCAAGTTCGCGGTCGTGGGCTTCCATGACGCCCTGCGTAAGGAGTTGGGCCCCGAAGGCATTCGGGTGGCCCTGATTGAGCCAGGCGCGGTCTGGACACAATGGGGACACAACGTACCTGCCGACCAAATGACCGCCCGCCGCGAGTCCCTTGAGGCACTGCATGGCGAGGATGTCGCCCAGGCGCTCGTCTATAGCTTCGCGCAACCGCCCAACGTGCTGGTCGAAGAGATCCTGGTGCGCCCAGTCCGCCAGATCAGCCCTTGACATCCCCTCACTCTGATAGGCCGTTCGGCCCACAAAGAGGACAAGGATTCTTCTGCCAAAGTGGCCTGACCGCGCCACTTTGATTGACCCATCCCTTTATGGTTTGGGCCAACTTCACGGCTTAGGCCGCAAAACAGACTACCCCGGTTCCGTCTGGATGGCGACATACCAGTGACCGCCGGAGCGGCTGACGGTGACATTGCGGATTTCGCCACCGAGCATCGCGCACATCTTTAAGATTGTATGCGTTTTCTATCGACAAATACGGTGACCATTCCGTTTCGTCTTCAAAGAGATCGACATTTACCTCGGCCGCGTACCTGCCCTCGTGCACATATTTGACTCTATGGCGCTTACTCATCTTTGCCTCTCCGCTTGGTAAAGGTCCTGTCCCATCGTTCGGGATAGGGGCGGTAGGCGGTTACAACCACCGCCGGGGAAGTGAACCCCTTCGGAATCCCCAGACAACATGAAGGGGCCGGGAATCTTTGTCGAATTGTGGCACCAGCACGGCCCGCCCCTTGGGGAAGGTTGGGTAATCTTCGGTAACAGTGGCTTTGTCCACGCCTGCCAGCACATCCCGGACGTATATCCCATCCGCCGCGATCTGGTCGTACCCATGCTCGGATATCCGCACTTGTCCGGCGGCAACAAGTTTGTTTACTGCCTCAAGGGTCTCGCTCAATTGGCTAGGCCTCTCGCGCTCGGTATCGATGACACATAATTCGTGGTAGGCAGACTCACCAGTCCACCCGGCGGACGCCGGGTGCCGGCAAACACCCAGTCATAGGCTCCTAATCATTAGTCTCAATGGCTGCCCCGAACGAAAGAAGTTTTCCTGTTGTCTTTCAAGGCGTTGTGCGAGAATTCCTGTTCCGCTCCCTGCCTACACGGCAAGGGCGTCAATCAGATCCAGTGCTCGGCGCTGGAGTGGGTTCGGCTGAGTTGTCACCGTAAAGGTCGGCGCATCCGCTTCGGGGACTGTGCGGCGGGCATTGCTGGCCGTGGACAACCCCCTTTGCGTGGGGGCACGGCCCGTTGTCCACGGCCGGCAATTCTCTGTCGTTTAAGCGGTGATGGATGGGGCGGACCTTGAGGTCCACGGTCCGCGATGTCGAACCGCAGCAGACGCCGGAATAGGCTTGCACCCTGCAAGGGCGGGAGTGGCGGCATCAAGCCGCCTCCCCGCCGCGCCCTACATCCCCACCCCGAACGGTGGAGCTTTCCGTGCATCTTGGTAAGCCTAAGCGCCGCCCCTCGGCGACGAAGACGGCGTTTCAAGGATAGCAAACCTGGCGATACGTGAGCCCGGGGCCCACGCAGCCAGCCGGGCACCGCGTGGGTCTCCGCGCGGCCCCTGTCGGGGGCTCGGGGGCCGTGTTAGCATAGGTAGCGCACATGGCATCGACAAGGGATCTGCGAACGGTCGTCATTCCAGGCGTAAACCCGGACGGTTGCGCCGCAGCCCTTCCAAGCCCCAGAGCGGTCGCCCCCTGAGCGGAATGACGGGGACCCGTGTCCACGGGCTGGCTTCATGATGCGACGATTCCGATAGCATCGCCAACAGGAGAAGCGGGGTCAGGCGCTATCCCTCCCCGATCCGGAGATCGGGGCTTCCCGCACAAGAATGATGATAAAAAAACTGATCATATCGTTCGCCGTGGCAGGCCTCGCTCTGAGCCCGGTCTTCGCTAAACCTCTGAAAGTCCCCCTCAAGGCCGAGAACGGCTCCGGGGAAAGCGGCTACGCCCTGCTCTATCCGCATGGATCGCGGACCCGGGTCGTGGTGCACCTGCGCGGCGCCCCCAAGGGCGTGGTGCAGCCGGAGCATATCCATCCCGGGAGCTGCCCCAATATCAACCCGCGGCCGGCCTATATGCTGAAGTCGCTGCAGCATGGTAAGGCCGTCACCATGATTCATGCGCGCCTGAAAAATCTTCTAAAGAGCCCCTTTGCCATCAACGTGCATGCCAGCCACCAGGACATGCAGAAATCGGTAGCCTGCGGCGATATCCGCGCCCAATAACGGGTCCGATCAGGAGGCGGGGGATGGACGACATCCCCCGCCCTCTTGCAAGCGCCCCCTGAGAGCCCCGCCCAAGATGGTCCGCGCCCTGAAACTAAGAGCTGCCGCGCGCCTGCGCGGGCTCGGTGGCCGGCGACCCATCCATGCCGATCATCGCTCTCAAGGCCGCGGCCAAAGCGCCCTCGTCATCCCGCGCACAGAGATCACGCAATTGATTCAGGCCCTGAGCAAAGCGCATCGGATCGGCGCATGTGCCGGCGGTCAGACGGATCTTCGGATGCGCGGTCGCAAGCAGCGCCTCGTCCGCGTAGAACAGTTCCTCGTAGAGCTTCTCTCCGGGTCGCAGACCCGTAAAGACGATCTCGATGTCATGGCCGGGGCGCTTTCCTGACAAAAGAATCAACTGCTCGGCGAGATACGTGATGCGTACGGGTTCGCCCATGTCCAGAACAAAAATCTCACCGCCCGCGCCGATGACGCTCGACTGCAAAATAAGGCCGCAGGCCTCCGGGATCGTCATGAAGTAGCGCGTAATGTCGGGATGCGTGACGGTGACCGGGCCACCGCCTGCGATTTGCGCCTTGAAGAGCGGGATGACGCTGCCGGCCGATCCCAGGACGTTGCCAAATCGCACGGTGATAAAGCGCGTTTTCGAACGCGCATTCAATTCTTGGCAGAGGGTCTCCGCGACGCGCTTGGTGGCGCCCATCACATTGGAGGGGTTGACCGCTTTGTCGGTCGATATCAGCAAAAAAGTACCGCAGCCGTGCCGATCAGCGGCCTGCGCCAAGGTCTCGGTGCCGAAGACGTTGTTCATGACGGCCGCCCGGCTCTGCGCCTCCAGCATCGGTACATGCTTGTAGGCCGCCGCATGAAAAATAATGTCCGGACATTCATGCGTGAGGACCCGATCCACGAGCAGGCGGTCACGCACATCACCCAGCACCGGGCGCACCACAAGGTCCGGATAATCGCGTTTGAGCTCAAGCTCGATGCTGTAGAGGTTGTGCTCACTACGCTCGAAGAGGACCAGCGCGCGCGGTTTCAGGCCCGCGATCTGGCGGCATAATTCCGACCCTATGGAACCGCCAGCGCCCGATACCAACACCGCCTTACCCCCCACGCCACGACTGATCTCCTCTTGCTGCAAGAGCACCGGCTCGCGGCCCAAGAGATCGTCGATCCGGACCTCGCGCAGTTCCTGGATATTGACCTGGCCGTCGACCAGGCTTTGGAGACCGGGAAGAATACGAAATGGGCGGCCGCTGCGCTCACAGAGCTCGACCAGCCGGCGCATGCGGCTCGCCTTAGCCTCGGTGACGGCGATGAATAGGATATCGGCCTCCAGGCGCGCCGCCACCTGCGGCAGCTGCCCACAGTCGGCCACCACCGGCACCCCATGGATCTCCTGGCCGATACGCCGCGGGTTGTCATCAACAAAGGCCACGGGACGAAAACCCACATCGGACCCGCGCAAGAGGTCGCGGACCAGCATCTCGCCCGCGCGTCCGGCGCCCACGATGACCGCCTTTTTCCCCGCCGCCTGGTAGAGGCCCCGGTCCTTGAAAAACCGATAGAAGAATCGCGGCCCCCCCAAGAGCATGGTGAGCAGCAGCCCGTCGAGCACGAACACCGAGCGCGGCACTTGCGCAAGGCGCACCCAGAGGAATAATGCGAAGGCGCACACGGTGACGCCGACGAGGATGGCCTTGAATATGCGCAGCAGATCCGGGACCGAGGCAAAACGCCACAGGCCGCGATAAAGCCCCATGGCCCAGAAAACCACGCCTTGCACGATGAGTACGGGCACGAGCAGACGCAGACTCTGATGCCAGAAGGTGTGCGGCACGTAGCCCATATTGAAGCGCAGCCAGTAGGCCCCGAGCCACGCCAAGGCGATGGCCACGAGATCGTGCGCCACCACCGCCCAGCGCCCGAGCGGCACCTTAACGCGCGGTCTTGCCGGAAGCTTGCCCATCACCCTCCCATCGCCGGACCAGGGCAGCCAGTACACCGTACAAAGCCGCCAAAGCCGCGATTATAGCCCATTGCCCCGCCATCGACGCCCCGACCGCCCCATAGGCGTCCAACCCGCATACAGCCATCAAGGCGTACTCCGCCAGGACCGTCCGCCGGTGCGAGAATCCCGCGCGAACCAAGCGCTGGTAATAGTGCTCGCGGTGCGCTTGACTCAAGCGCTCGCCGCGCGCTGCCCTCTTCAGGAGCGTCACGGTCGCGTCGACCAGGAAGGGGGAGAAGACCACGAGCCCCACCCACAACGGAAAATCCCCGCGCGCGCTCCCCACTAAGATCAGGATGCCGACCAGGAATCCGAGCACGGTGGCGCCGACATCTCCCATGAAGAGGCGCGCGGGCGGGAAATTGCTCACGGTAAAACCGAAGGCCGCCGACGCCACACCCAGCGCCACCTCCGCGAAGGCCAGATCGTGGGCCCGATAGCCAAGCCCGGCCAGCGTCCCGAAACCGAACACCGCCATGCCGCCCGCGAAACCGTCCATGCCGTCCATGAAGTTGTAGAGATTGATCCACCAGACCAGGAAGATGGCGACGAACAGGATCGCAAACGGGCCTGTGATCCCCGCGTCGACGCCTGGCAACCAGCCCCGCGCCTGGGGCGCCAACAACAGGGCCACGGCCAGCGCCGCCACGGCATGCACGATCAGCCGCGGGCGCGGGCTCAGGCCTCGACGATCGTCATACCACGATACAAGCGCGATCGCCCCGAGCGCCCCCATGATGACCGCAAGCGCAGGAGAAGGGACCCACGGGCCCCCGATGGATGCCACCATCGCCCCACCAAGGATCGCCAAGCCCCCGGTGCGCGGCACAGGCTGCGCGTGCAAGGATCGCTCGTTGGGCATGTCCAGGATCCGCCAGGGGTTGCGCGGATGGGCGAGGAGCCGCGTGCCGATCCATGCCACCAAGGCGCCGGCGGTATCCATCAAGAGCGGTGGCAGACTCACACTCGCCCCCGCGAGCGCGCGCGCAGCTGTCGATACACTGGTGACCGGAAAAATCGTAAGGCGCTTTGCACGTGCCAAAGGAAATACCGCGGCCGCCGCCGGGACGTGCGTTGTCCGTCATGGATGATGACGGCATGGGGGGCCACGGCCACGCGCAGACCCGCAATCCTGAGACGGCAACAGAGTTCGCAATCCTCATAGTAGAGGTGGTAGGCCGGATCGAAGCCCCCCACTGCCCGAAACGTCGCGGCGCGAAACGCCATAAACATGCCCGCCACCCAGTCCACCGGCTCATCGGCCGCGCGCGGGCGCGCGATGAGGCGACGCAGCGCATTGAAGGGCGTTGGCAGACGCCGACGACTGTCTTGCGCATCCCCCTGGCTTCCGACGACAACCGGTGCCGCCACCCCCACATCCGGCTCATCGAGAAGAGCGACCAGCGGCGCAAAAGGATCACCCGTCAAGCGCACGTCGGGGTTCACGACGCAGAAGATATCGGCATCGATGGTGGCGGCGGCGGCATTGTGGTTGGCGCCGAAACCGCGAGGGGCGGTATTGCGCACCACCGACACCGGAAACGGATACGCAAGATCGGGCAGCGCCTCGGGTATGTTGACGGTGAGCACGACCTGCAGCGGCGTCTGGCAAAACCGGGCGATATCCGACAACAGACGCGCTACCAGCGCTCCCTGTCCGTGGCTCACAACCGAGACCGCGATACGCGGCACGCCCTTCTTCACGAAAACCCTCCGCCCGCGCGCGCGGCCGCGGCCCTATCCGCCACCGCCTGCATCAGGGAGTAACGCGGGGCCATACCAAGCGTCTTCCATACGCCATCATCGGTGCTCACGCACGATTCAATCAAGGGGGCAAGCGCGCGCGTGTCCCAGGGGCACGCGCGCCCCGTCCAGCGCGTCACGGCGTCCCCGAAGCGCGCGAGGGCCGTCACGGCCCCAGTGGGCAGCGCCGCGCGCACCGGGGGCCGCCGGAGCGCGGCGCGCAGGGCATCGTAGATCTCACGCGCGGTATAGGGCGTCCCATCGGTCACGGTATAGGTGCCGGTGGACGCATGCCGCGGCAGGAGCGCCACCAACACACGCACGAGATCGTCGCGGTGCACGAGGCTGCGGCGCGCCAGTCCCCGGGGGATCGGCAGCGGCCACGGCTGATCCGCGAGGCGCAGGAGGCGATCGAGATTGCCGCGCATGCCTGGGCCATACACGAGCGCCGGGCGCACGATCGCGCATGACGGCAATCCCGCGGCGCGCACCAATTCCTCGGCCGCACGGCGGCTATCGGCGTACTCGTCCCGCGCACACTCAGCCTTGATGCTGCTCACAAACACAAACCGCGCGACACCCGCAGCACGGGCCTCGGCCAGTAAGGCGCGGGTGCCCTCGACGGTGACAGCCCGGTGGTCCGCGCCCGCGGCACGGGTGTGGGCGACGCCCGCTAAATGGATGACGGCCTCACAATCGGCGCAGACGCCAGCCAGTGACGCCGGTCGCGTCAGATCGGCCTGTCGCCAGTCAGCCAAAGACCCCGCGCCGCGCCCCACGCCGCGCACCCCATATCCGGCGGCCTCGAGGGCCGGCACAAGGGCTGCCCCGATGAAGCCCAAGGCCCCGGTCACGAGGACGCGCACCCAGCCCCCCTCACGCGGACTTGGCGGCGAGCGGCCCCCGCGCCCGGAAAAAATCATAGCGGCGCGACAGTTCCGTGAACGTCCCACGCGCCGTGATACGCCCGCCCTCGAGCAGTACGACCTCGTCGCAGCAGGCCACGGTGCTCAATCGATGGGCGATGACGATCATGGTCTTGGTACCGGCCAGCGCCTGAATGGCATCGGTCAAGGCCGCCTCGGTGGGACCGTCGAGGGCGGCCGTGGCCTCGTCGAGCACGAGGATCGCGGGGTCGTGGTACAAGGCGCGCGCAATTCCGAGACGCTGGCGCTGTCCGCCGGACAGACGCACGCCGCGGTCACCGATCTCAGTATCGATCCCGTCCGGAAGCTCGTCCACGAAGTCCACGATCTGCGCGATCTCGAGCGCGCGCCTCACCGCCTTGCGGTCGATGTCCTCGCGCGCTACCCCGAAGGCGACATTCGCCGCCACGCTATCGTCGGCGAGATAGATCTGCTGGGGGACATAGCCGATCTGCCGCCGCCAAGCCTTGAGGGCCCCTGGACTCAAAGGGGCGCCATCCACGAGCACGTCACCGTGCCCCTGCAAAAGACCGAGTAAGACGTCGGCGAGCGTGGTCTTGCCGGCACCCGAGGGGCCCACGAACGCCACCGATGAACCCTTTGTGATCGTCAAGTCCACGGCCTCCAGCGCCTGTTGCGCGCAGCCGGGGTAAGCGTAACTGAAGCCGCGCAAGGTGATCTCGCGGTCGAACATCAAGGGCGTGTCCGCCGCGTCGCTCGCCGAGGCCCCGATCTCCTCGAGCGCGCCCGCGACGATATCGATGGTCGCCCGATTGAAGCGTATGGACATCGCCGCATTCAGCATCTTCGTGAGTGAAGGCATGAGCCGGAACACGGCCATCGCGTACATGGCCATGAGCGGAATCGCCGCCTGCGGTTGACGCAGAATCCACTCCGCATAGAGGAGGATGCTGATCAAACCGCCGAAGGCCAGACCCTCTATGGCAAGCCGCGGCATGTGCGCGGTCACCATCTGCGCCGTGCTCGCCTCGCTATAGCGACGGGTGGCATCCTCGTGCTGCACGAGAAGCAGTGCCTGGCGGTCGAGCACGGTGAGATCCTTGATGGCCGAAAGCCCGGTCGCCGCATGCCGAAACATGGCGGTCAGCGCCTCCTGGCGCACCCGTCCAAGACGCTCGTTGCGGGCGCGCGTGGCGCGGAATATCGCCAGGAACGCCACCCCAAGCGCTCCGCCGACACCTAGCGTGAGCCCTGGGCTGACCAGGAGCAGAAGCACGAATACGGCCAGCGACACCACCGACTCGCTGACGATCTGCAGACCTGGAAGCAGTACCCCCTCGGTCAAGACCGGGATCTCGCCCCGCACGTTTTTCAAAAGGTCGGTGCTGTTGCGCGTCAAGTGGAAGGCGTAGGGCGCCGCCACGTAGCCTGCCAACAGGCGATCGGCGAGATCCTTTTGTAGCCCATAAAGAAAACCAAACTGCCGGCGATAGCCGCGTGACACGACCAGCGCCTTGGCACCCACGACCACCAGCAGAAAAAGCGCGAGCGCCACCGCGAACCCGCGTCCCGAAGATATGCCCAGGAATCGATCGATGGAATGCGTGACGGGCATGGCCATGATCTGTTCCGGATGCACGAGAAACATGGCCACCGGCAACACGACCCCCACCCCCAGCATCTCGAAGCCTGACGTGATCACCATCCAAGCGAAAATCCGGATCGCCTCGCGCCGATCGCGCGGACGCAAAAG
Source organism: Pseudomonadota bacterium (assembly GCA_021827145.1). Lineage (GTDB taxonomy): Bacteria > Pseudomonadota > Gammaproteobacteria > Acidiferrobacterales > Acidiferrobacteraceae > Acidiferrobacter. The sequence continues at coordinate 2,380 of JAKAXK010000044.1, read as the reverse complement.
ACGCCAAAGTCTCGTTATCATCGTCTCCTCCCTCGGCCAGCGCGATTCCTGCCATGGCCTCTTTGGCCGGGGCAGCAGGGTATCCGCCCTATCCGCCCACCGACGGCTCCATGCGCCGATAGATGTCCTCGAAACGCGTGATGTCGTCCTCCCCGAGATAACTCCCGGACTGCACCTCGATCATCTCAAGTGGTATCAGCCCCGGGTTCTCCAATCGATGACGCACGCCCACCGGAATATAGGTCGATTGGTTCTCGGTGACCAAAAATTCCTCGTGATCCCGCACGACCCGCGCCGTGCCCTTCACCACCACCCAATGCTCGGCGCGGTGGTGATGCATCTGTAACGACAGCGCCGCCCCAGGCCTCACCATGATGCGCTTCACCTGAAAGCGTGTGCCGCTATCCAGGCTTTCGTAAAAACCCCAGGGGCGCCATACGCGACTGGGCATGGTGCACTCGCTGCGCGCCATCGCCTTCAGCCGGGAGACCAGCTCCTTCACCTCTTGGGCGCGCGAGCGGTGCACGACTAGTACCGCGTCCTTGGTCTCGATCACGACCAGGTCGCGTACGCCGACTGCGGCTACAAGCCGGCCATCGGCCATGATCAGATTATCCTCGGCGGCAAGCGTTACCACATCGCCACGCACCACATTGCCGTGGTCATCCTTGGTGCCGATGTCCCAAAGGGCCCCCCAGGCCCCCACATCCGACCAGCCGGCGGCCAGCGGCACGACCGAACCCTCCCCGGTCTTCTCCATCACCGCGTAATCGATGGATTCGCTCGGGCAATCCTCGAAGGCCCTCCCAACATGGAAGAAGTCGTAGTCCTGCCGACCTTGGGCCATCGCCGCCTCGCAGGCCGCCAATATGTCCGGACGCAAGCGCTGCACTTCCTCTATCCAGCGCGTGGCCCGCATAAGAAAAATCCCACTGTTCCAAAGGTATTCGCCGGAGGCAAGGAAGGACTCGGCGCGTGCGAGATCCGGCTTTTCCACGAATTCCGCAACGGCATCGGCCGCGCCCCGGCGGATGTATCCGTAACCCGTCTCCGGGGCGTCCGGTACGACCCCGAAGGTGACGAGCCGGCCAGCCGTGGCATGCACCAGCGCCTCGCCCACCGCCTTACGAAACCCCGCGGCATCCGTCATGGCATGGTCGGCGGGCATGGCCAGCAGCATCCCATCGCCCTCGCTGGCCACGATCCGCAGCGCTGCGATCGTCAAGGCTGGCGCCGTGTTACGGCCCACCGGCTCGAGCAACAAGGGACAGGGAAATCGGCCGATCTCGCGCATTTGTTCGGCGATCAAAAAGCGGTATTCGCTGTTGCTCACGACTACCGGCGCGCCGAGGTCGGCAAGGCCCTCCAAGCGCAGCACGGTTTCCTGGAGGAGGCTGCGCGTACCGAAGAGCGGCAGCAACTGCTTTGGGTGATGATCGCGCGAGAGGGGCCAAAGCCGACTGCCGCTTCCTCCGCACAGAATGACGGGATGAAGCTTCATGGTGGCCGAATCCGTCACGACGAAAGGCTGGCGGCCAAAAGCCGCTCCACATAGCGCCCTACGCCCTGCTCGACATCATACATGGGCGCGGCGTAGCCCGCGGCGCGCAGGGCGCCGACGTCCGCCTGCGTGAAGCTCTGGTACTTGCCGACCAAGGCCTCCGGGAACGCGATATAGGTAATGATCTCTCGTTTCACGAGCTCTTCGGTCGTCAACGGCTCCTCGCCGTTATGGCGTCTGAGCGCATTCACGGTCGCCGTGGCCACCTCGTTGAAGGCCTGCGCGCGCCCCGTACCGACATTATAGATGCCACTCACATCCTTATGATCAAAGAAGTGAAGGTTGATCTTCACCACATCTTCCACCGACACGAAGTCGCGACGCTGCTCTCCTGGCGCATAGCCACCGCTAGCGCCGAACAGGCGCACCTGACCTGTGTTCCGGTATTGATGGAAAAAATGGTAGGCGACCGACGCCATGCGGCCCTTGTGTTGCTCGCGCGCGCCATACACATTGAAATATCGGAACCCGACCACCTGACAGGCCCGATGCGCGCCCTGCCTTACATATTGATCGAACAAAAACTTCGAGTAACCATAAACGTTCAGCGGCGACTCGACATCGCGCGCCTCGCGGAATACGCGGCCCGCACCATAGACGGAGGCCGACGAGGCATACAGGAACTGCGCGCCCTCGCGCTCACAAAACGCAAGCAGAGCCTTCGTATAGTCGAAATTGTTGCGCATCATGTACAGACCGTCGTGGTTCATGGTGTCCGAACACGCGCCCTCGTGGAAGATCGCCTCGATACGCCCCGCGTAGGCGCCCTTTTCGATATCCGACAGGAAATCCCGCTTGTCGCGATAATCGGCGATCTCG
>JAKAXK010000177.1 GCA_021827145.1 Pseudomonadota bacterium | reverse complement strand
CGCGTCGGGCCCAGACGTTATTGTCGACGTTGTAACTCAAGTCTTCCGGAATATTACAGCCGCGTACCGAAGCCATTCAGCAAAGCCTCCCGTGTCGTCAAAAATGACCCGCATAGATACTGCCGATGCGGGACAGGTTTCAATCCCTAGTACGTCCGATACTACAAACAGCTAAAAAAACAACACCTTGTCGCAAGACAGTATCAAGTCCGCCAGCGTACCACCACTGGAGCACTCATCAACCTCTGCGATAATATCCGCTTTTTCGTCCATTTTATAGCCTGGTAAGGCCGGCAGGCACAGGTGGAGCTTCACCCCCGCCGCCTTCGCGTCATGAATAAATTCGATGACACGCTTACCGCCTTCCATGGCGACTAAATTCTCCGCCACGCCCTTCTTCAAGAGGTTTACGCCCTCCATGGTGAAGAAAATGCGCACATCGGCATCCATGGACGCCAAAATCGCGCCGAGATAGAAGGGCGTGGCGCAGCGATGCGGCGTCGACGGACCGCTCGTCATGACGATCAAGACCGATTTTTCGGTTTGATCGAGATAGTGGTCGTCGGTCATCAGCGTGCGCCCCGCGTACATTTGATATCCTCGCGGACGCAGCGCTCGGCGTAGCCCCGCGCCGCCTCCTCCCCCGTGACCAACGCCCCAAGCACCTCATCTAAGGGCGCCACGGGTTTCACGCGCGCCACCCAGGCCTCGTACGGCTCCACGTTCAGGAGATTCGGGTCCTCCAGAACATCCTTATTCCCCTCCTCGATCACGCAATCGAAGACGTTGGGGATGGGGCCCGCCCACTTGCCGCTCTCGATGGTCGCGACCGGCTTACCGGCCGGCCGCAAGGTTCCGGGTCTACGCACCCGCGCATGCAGGATCTTTCCCGCAATGGCCTGCGAGATATCCGTCATGCCGATCGTGATCGTGCCACTCTCCTCGCGGCGCAGCCAGATCTGAAACTCGCGGTCGTAGTACAATTCAGGGCGAAACTCGCAGCCGTTATACTCCACCGGACCCCCGGTCCTCCATGCGCTGTCCTTGGTCTCAAAGCGAAGACCCTAGCCGCCAAGACGTCCTAGGCTACACCCTTTTCCTTAAGGAAGCCCATGGAGTCACTGATGTTCTCGTGGATCCCGACCTTGCGCGCCGACATGCCCATGGCAAGCCCCAGGAGCTGCGTGAAATACACGATCTTCACATTGGTCGTGATACCGAACTCCTTCTCTGCGCGCACCTGATGCATCTCGAGCCCCGAATGGCAGGTCGGGCATTCGGTCGCGATCACCTCCGCGCCCGACTCCTCGGCCGCCTGCAGGATATTGAGCACGAGCTGGGTCGAGGTATCGGAATCCGACAGGGTATGCGCCCCGCCGCAGCATGCGGTCTTCAACGGGAAATCCACGTTCACAGCACCCGCGGCGGCCAGTAAATCATCCATAAAATGCGGCTTGTAGGACGACTCCGAACCCGGCCCCTGATCCTTCTCGGGGAAGATCTGGCGAGGGCGCGTATACATGCAGCCATAGTAGTTGGCGATCTTCACGCCGTTCAGGCTCTTGGAGATCTTGGCCTTGACACCCTCGGGCCCCAACTCTTCCATCAGCCATTCGAGGAGATGGATCGTGCGCACATCGCCCTTGTACACCGGATCATCGGCCTTCTTGGCCAGATCCTGCACGGTCTTCAAGTGCTCGTCGGAGACCGCTAGTTCATACTCGGTCTTCTTCAGGTTGTGGTAGCAGCCATTGCATGGCGCCATCACCGTGTCATAGCCCATCTTCTCGCTCGCAATGGCGAGATTACGCGCCGACATGTAGGTCTGGAGCATGGGATGGACATTCTTCACCTCCATCGCCCCGCAGCAGCTATAGTCCTCCAAATTCTCCATCTTGAGGCCCAGCTTATCCACCAGCACGCGCGTGGACTTATCGTAGGGGCCACCGGAGCCTTCCAGAGCGCAGCCGGGGTAATAGGCAACTTTAGACATGGACCGCCTCCTTTGGCATGGCGCGCGCCTTGCGCGCGATCTCTTTCTGTTCGTGAACGTATTCGCGCAGAACTTCGCCCGTGCGGCCCCAGGATTTGGTGCGCGGCTTAAACACGAGGTGAAGCCCCATGTGTATTAGGAAGGTCAACGGGAAATACTTCGTCATGCGCTTGCCGATCTCAATCAACCAGGGCGGCATCACAGACTGATTGGTCTTGCGCAGAAAGTTCACGAGAACACGCGTATCCTCGATGCGTCCGGTCGCATAGACCTGGTCAAGGAACTCGTTGTCGAAGATCGACGACTTGGTCTCGGGGGTATGTCCCTCCTCCTCAAGCCAATGAGCGAGCGCCTTCATGACGCCCTCGGGCTTCACATCCTTCGGACAGATGTTCGTGCAGCGATTGCACGAGACACATGTCCAGATGATGTCCTTGTCCTTCAGGATTTCATTCTTAAGGCCAAGATTCGTGAGATAGATCCAATAGCGGGGATTGAAGTCCGTGTTCTGTGCGTAGACCGTGCAGGAATTCGTGCACGAGCCGCACTGCCAGCAGCGGTGGACATTCTCGCCGCCCGAGAAGGTCTGGATTTGGCGCGCGAAGTCCGTATCGTAGTCCGTCAGATACCGCGGCAACACCATCGTATTCCAATGCCCGGACACATCGACGCCATCCAAGACCAAGTTGTCGCTGGTCTGGATACGCTCCGCATCGATCAGTGATTTCTCGTGAATAGCCATGTCAGCCGTCTCTCCTGATTGCGCTCAATGCAGCACCTTCTTGACACGCGATTCCGTGCGCCGCGCCGCGTCTATTCCCAAAATCTTTTTTACCACATCGAGGGGATCGTTCTTTCCCCCGAAGTCGGCATTCAAAAGCCCCATACCGCTCGACAAGGCCCGCATATAGTCCGCATAGGCATGCGCAAGAAACATGTCGACAATGAATTCCGGATCCCGATACATCCCATTCTCGGCCATGCGCTCGGCAAGCCACCGACGCCCAGCCTCGTACACGCCCGGGTCGTCCCCGAGCGGGACTTTATCCAGAGTGTCCCCACCCTTGACGAACTCCCTCAAGGCCCCGGTATGCGTCGCCTGATCCCACACCCATCGGCTCATGAGCGGATAACGCGTCGGATCCCGAAAATGCAGCATTTCGGCGCCCACATCGAGCAATGCGCGCCGGACCTTACGCTCGCCCTTCTGTCCTTCGCTCGCCACGGCCGGTATCACCTGTGCGAAGGTCGCAAGCCGTTCGCCCACTGGCTGCGTCCCGTATATAAGATCCCGGACCGCCTCTCGCGTGGCAGTGGCCCCGTAACTCTCGAACGATGGCCAGACACGCTTGCGCGCGGTCATGATCGTTTCGAGCAGAGTCTCCAGGGTGTCGGGCGCGAAATCCTCCAGGGCCTCGCGGGCTAGCGCACGGGCAAACAGCTGACGCTTGGTCTCGAGCGCCACGATAAAGGGCTCGATGCCACCGCCCTCGCCCAGAATCTCGACGAACTGCGCGAACTTCTGAGCGAATATCCGCCCATCAAGCTCCGCCCCGAGCGCCACCGGCTCAACGGCCTCAGCGTCGGCGCTATTCCCGCGCGCCGCCTCAGGCGCTCTTTTGAACCAGAGCATCGAGATCCGAGATGGCGCGCAGAGCGGCCGCCGTACCTTGCGAGATCGAGTCGTCGATCGTCTCGGGCGCCAATGCGGCGCCAACCGCATAAATGCCGCGACGGGTCGTGCCACAGGTATTGGTGTAATGCTCGGCCCGGTCGATAAACCCGTGCTTCTCGAGCCCGATACCAAACACCCGCGCAATCT
>JAKAXK010000043.1 GCA_021827145.1 Pseudomonadota bacterium | reverse complement strand
CGATCTTTTCGCAAGCTTCGTCGAGGCCTTCGCCGACACCACCGATCAGGCCGTGCGCTTCATTCTCCCGCATGCCCCGGTCCAAGCCGTAACCTTGAATGGCGGGACACTGATGCCGGCCTGGTTTGATCTCTACGGCACCCGTGCCGAAGATGCGCAGGACGAGACTGGGATCCGGCGCGCCGCCGAGGCCATCACGCACCTGATCGCGGAACAGGAAAAGTACGGCATACCCGCGGAACGCGTGGTCCTGGGGGGCTTCTCGCAGGGCGGAGCGGTGGCGCTGTACACGGCCCTCACCGGCCCCAAGCCCCTGGCCGCCGTCATCGGGCTCTCGACCTATCTGCCGCTCGCCCGCCACTTCCTAGAAGCCGTACCGCCCATCAACACGGCCACACCCGTGTTCCTCGGCCACGGCATCGACGATGCCATGATCCCCTACCCCTTTGCCGAAAAGACCCGGGGGGTGCTCGGTGCGCGCGGGGTCGCGGTCGCGTTTCATACCTACCCGATCGACCATAGTGTGAGCGATGCCGAGATCCGCGACCTCCACGCCTTTCTCACTGAGACCCTTGGGGGGGCCGATCTTGGCGCATCGTCCGTAAACCGTTAAGATCGCACACCCAACCCACCCCGCAGCGATACTCATGACGACCATCAGCATTCGGCGCGACGACCGCGCGACGACCGTCCATCGCTTCCCCGCCGAGTGGGAGCGCCAATCGGGCGTCATGTTGACCTGGCCTCACGGCCACGGCGACTGGGCCCCGGTGCTCGATGAAGCCGATGCCATGTTCGCGGCCATCGCCAGCGCCATCGCGCGCCACGAGCCCGTGCTCATCACGGCCTATGACGAGGACCATCGCGCGCGGGTGCTCGCCGCCCTGCACAAGGCCGCCGCCGACATGGCGCGCATACGGCTCTTCCTCGCCCCCTCGAATGACGTCTTCGTGCGCGACCACGGGCCGCTTACAGTGGAGGCCGAGGGGGGGGTGTTGCTCCAGGATTTCACCTTTAACGGCTGGGGACGCAAGTACGCCCACAGCGAAGACGACGAGCTCACGCGCGCCCTGCACGCCCAAGGGGCCTTTGGCACGACACGCCTTGAGTCGACCGATTTCGTGCTCGAAGGCGGGAGCGTCGAATCGGACGGTGCCGGCACGCTGCTCGTTACGGCAAGCTGCCTGTTGTCGCCGGCGCGCAATCCGAAGCAAAGCGCCACCGACATCGAACAGATCCTGAAGGAACGGCTCGGGGCACGCCGCGTGCTCTGGCTCCATCATGGCTATCTCGCCGGCGACGACACCGACGGCCATATCGACACGCTCGCGCGCTTCTGCGACGCGGACACCATCGCCTATTGCGCCTGCCCCTGGCCCGACGACGAACACTACCCGGAACTGAAGGCCATGGAAGAGGAATTGCGGGCGCTGTCCACCGCCTCCGGCGCACCCTACCGCCTCGTTGCGCTCCCATGGCCCGCTGCGAAACTCGACGCCACGGGCGAACGCATGCCCGCCACCTATGCCAATTTCCTCGTCATCAATGGTGCAGTCCTGGTGCCTTTGTATCATGATCGCCAGGATGCCGAGGCCTTGCGCGTGATCGGAGACTGCTTTCCCGGACGCGAGATCATCGGCATCCCATCACTGACCTTGATCGCCCAGCACGGCAGTCTGCACTGCGCCACCATGCAATTGCCGTGGGGCGTCCTACCCGAGACACCGACCGCCGCGACGAAGACGATATGACCGCCGCCCTCACAGTCGCGCTCATCCAACATGGCGCCGAAGGCGGCCCGGCGGAGGTGTGGGCGCGGATCGAAGCGGGGCTTAGGCAGGCCCACGCGCGGGGCGCGGATCTCGCGGTGCTCCAGGAACTCCACAACGGGCCCTATTTCTGTCAGTGGGAGAACGCCGCCGAATTCGCCCGTGCCGAGCCCATTCCGGGTCCCTCGACCGAACGCCTGGGCGCGCTCGCCCAAGAGCTCTCGCTCGTCATCGTAGGTTCCTTGTTCGAACGGCGCGCAGGCGGCCTCTACCACAATACCGCGGTCGTGCTCGAACGCGACGGGCGGCTCGTCGGCCGCTATCGAAAGATGCACATCCCGGAGGACCCAGGCTTCTATGAGAAGTACTACTTCGCCCCCGGGGACCTGGGCTTCACCCCCATCGACACAAGCGTGGGGCGCCTGGGCGTACTCGTCTGTTGGGACCAATGGTATCCCGAGGCGGCACGGCTCATGGCACTCGCGGGCGCCGACATGCTCCTGTACCCCACCGCCATCGGTTTCGATCCACGCGACGACGAGGCTGAGAAGGCCCGCCAGAAAGAGGCCTGGGAACTCATCCAGCGCGCGCACGCGGTGGCCAACGGCCTGCCGGTCCTTGCCGTCAATCGCTGCGGACACGAGGCCGATCCGAGCGGTACCACGCCCGGGATCGCCTTCTGGGGCGGAAGCTTCGTATGTGGACCGCAAGGCGAGTGGCTTGCCCGTGCCGACGACGTACCCACGGTGCTCGTCGCACGCATCGAACCGCCCCGGACCGAAAAGACCCGCCAGATCTGGCCGTTCCTGCGCGATCGCCGCATAGACGCCTACGCCGATCTCCAGAAGCGCTACCGCGATTGATCACGCCCGCTCTCTATGAGGCGTGCACACGTCTGTTGGCCGAAGTCCTCGGGAGTCCGGGGGCGGCCGACGGACGTATGGATCGCTTCTTTCGTAGCCAAACCCGTCTCGGTCCCAAGGAGCGCGGCGCCATCGCCGAGACCGTCTATGGCAGCCTGCGGCACCACCGCCTCCTCTGCGCGCTCGCCGAGACCTCGGAGCCCCGCGCGGTCATCGCCGCTTGGTTGGCCGCCTTCGAGGGCTACGCAGCCCGCCAGCTTGCGTCCCTGGGCGTCCCGCACCCCGAAGCGCTCGTGGCTCGCGCGCGCGCCGACCGTGCCCTGCTCCCTTTTGCCGTGAAGAACAGCCTCCCCGATTGGCTCGCTGCGCGCCTGCACGCCCTACTTCCGAGCTCCGAAGTGCAGGCAGCGGCCGATGCCCTCCTCGCCCCGGCACCGCTCGATGTACGCGCCAACACCTTAAAGACCGATCGCACGCCGCTTCAGCAAGCCTTCGCCGCAGCCGGCCATGATCTGCAGCCCACGCCCCTGTCACCTTGGGGCCTGCGCCGCCTATCGCGCGCGAGCCTCTTTCGGACCGACGCCTTCGCCTCCGGGCAATTCGAGGTCCAAGACGAGGGCAGCCAGCTCATCGCCCCGCTTTTGGAGCCCCGCCGCGGCGAACGCATCGTCGATTATTGTGCGGGCGCCGGCGGCAAGACCCTGCACCTGTCAGCGCTGCTTGCCAACACCGGTACGCTCTACGCCTTCGATACTTCCCAAAAACGCCTGGACCGACTGCGTGAGCGCGCCGCGCGCGCCGGCTGCGACAACATCCGTATCCAGACCCTGGGGGCCGGTCACGATGGGCGCATCAAGCGCCTCTACGGGAAGATCGACCGCGTCCTGGTCGACGCCCCGTGCAGCGGCACCGGGACCCTGCGCCGAAGCCCCGACGCCAAATGGCGGCTCGCCGAGGCCCGTATCGCCACCCTGTCCCACGAGGCCCGCGACATCCTGAACCAGGCCGCGCGGCTCGTGCGTCCCGGGGGGCGGTTGGTCTATGCGACCTGCAGCCTGCTGCCAGAAGAGAACGAAGACGTCATTACCGACTTCCTGGCCGAACACGGTGATTACACGGCCCTTAATGCCGCCGAGATCCTCACTCGGCGCGGTATCGCCCTGCCGCCCCGCACCCCCGACGAGGGTCCCGGCTTGCGCCTCTGGCCGCATCGCCACGGCACTGACGGCTTCTTCGCCCAGGTCTTACAAAGATCCTAGCCGGCTTTATCGCGCATCGGGGACCGCGCCTGCTCTCTTTGATAGCGGCTTTTTTACCACACCTCTTCCCCTCTATCACCTCTTCCCGAAACTCACGCGTCCAGCCAAGATCCATCCGCTCTGACGTCAACTCATTCGCTCCCTGGAGCCGTCATCACGAACCGCGCGTGATCGCGCTCGCCTGGAGGGAAATATGCTCAGAATCGCCGATGATTGCCACATCTTATACGTCACTATATTTCCGGATGTGTGTACTAAGGCGGTCACATCGATTCCGATCCCTACGAGCCGCCACGCCGCACGGACCCGATCGATGCCGGCGATGGTTTGCAGCCGTGCCAAGGCCTTGTGAGGATGCGTCCGTTCTCGAAGGCCGTAGCAGAATCTGTGGGTGAGCTGTAGCCCCGGTAACGCGCCACGCCTATGATAAAAACATGCTCATTATGGCCTATGATTGCGGGAAGGGCCGATGTCCGCACGCGCCGCATTCCGGTACTCGGGCGCTGTTCGTGCCCCAGCGATCTCTGCTGAACAGTATTCAGGTGGGACGAAAGGGTAGGTCCGCACCCTCGAACACCACAGCGCACACCTAGACGGGAGCCTTATCCATGCCCACACCATCCTTGATCCTCTGCATCAACAGCGGATCCTCGTCTCTGAAGTTTGCACTCTACGTCATGCAAGACTCGCGAGAAGACGTGCTTGCCCGAGGCGCAGTGGAGAATCTCGGTGGCCTGGATGGTCATATCTGCTTGCAGATAGGCGCGCAGACCGTGCGCACGCCGACCGGCGGGGCGTGGGACCACCACGCCGCCATTGGCGCTATGTTCGATCTCTTCGCCGCACATCGGATCAAGACACCGCAGGCGGTCGGCCACCGCCTCGTCTCTGGCGGACCCCGCCACGTCCGCCATGCGCGTATTGATCCCCAGTTTCTGCGTGACCTGCGCGAAGCCATCCCGTTTGCGCCACTGCATCTGCCTGCCGCCATCGACGCCATCGAGGCCGTCGGTCATCACTACCGGCAGTTGCCACAAATCGCCTGCATGGACACCGCCTTCCATGCCGCGCTTCCCGAGATTGCGGCGCGGCTTGCGTTACCACGCCCGCTTTGGGACGAAGGTGTACGTAAATATGGCTTTCATGGCTTGTCCTACGAATACATCATGAGCGTCTTGCCACCCCCGGCGCAAAAGGGGCGGGTCATCATCGCCCACCTAGGCAACGGCGCGAGCATGGCAGCCGTGGTCGACGGGAGACCCGTCGACACAACAATGGGGCTGACCCCTGCCGGCGGGTTCATGATGGGCACCCGCAGTGGCGACCTCGACCCTGGCGTGCTGCTCTATCTCTTTGCCCAAAAGGGCCACAGTCTCAGCACCCTCGAAGACCTCATCAATCACCACGCAGGTTTATGCGGCGTATCCGGCGGTATCGCCGACATGCAGCGTCTGCTGCAAGAGCGCGCCACAAATCCCCACGCCGCCCAGGCGGTCGACATGTTTTGCTATCAGGCACGCAAGACGGTTGGCGCCCTGACCGCAGCTATGAATGGCGTCGACACCCTTATCTTTACCGGCGGTATCGGCGAACATGCCGCGCCAGTGCGTGCCTCCATCGCGGATGGCCTGAAGCACATTGGTGTACGCCTCGATGCCGGCGCCAATGCCTGCGACGCGGGCACCATATCCACGCCCGACAGCCCAGTGACGGTAGGCGTCATCCCAACACACGAAGACCTCATGATTGCCCGCCACAGCCACCGGCTACTGAACGAACTTTAAGTGCGGTTGGCGCTGCCCACCTAGAAGGGCCATGTCCAGTTCGCGGTATCGGCTATATCCGTTCCTTCGTCCATGGCATATTGGAGATGTTCAATGATCTTATCCTTCATATGCTCTTTCACGTGCGCGCCCGCAGCTATGAGCCGCGGTACACGATCAATCACATCGATAACCAAATTGAACCGGTCCACTTGGTTGTTAATCGCAAGTTGCATCGGCGTATTGATGCTGCCCTTCTCCTTGTAACCGCGAACGTGAATGTTAGCCTCATTGGTTCGCCGGTAGGTGAGCTTGTGAATCAGCTGCGGGTAACCGTGGAAATTGAATATCACTGGCTTGTCCCGCGTAAACAGACTATCGAAGTCCCGGTCAGAGAGGCCGTGATCATGCTCGGTATTAGGTTCCAGTTTAAAAAGATCCACTACGTTGACAAAGCGGATACGCAGATCCGGAAATGCCTCGCGAAGAACCGCCGTGGCGGCCAGCGCCTCGGCGGTCACGACGTCACCCGCGCTTGCAATGACCACGTCCGGCTCTCCGCCAGCATCGGTCGACGCCCATGACCATATCCCGATACCCTTCGCGCAATGGCGTGCCGCCGCGTCTATGTCGAGAAACTGCAGGTGAGGCTCCTTGTCGGCCACGATAACGTTGACGTAATCCGTGCTTTCCAGGCAACCACGGACCACATGCAGGAGACAGTTGGCATCAGGCGGGAGATAGATACGCGTCACGATCGCCTGTTTGTTGGTGATGACATCCAGAAAGCCGGGATCCTGGTGCGTAAAGCCGTTGTGGTCTTGGCGCCACACCGTTGAGCTTAGGAGAATATTGAGAGATGACACAGGGGCGCGCCACCGCACCTCGGTCTTGCACTTCTCTAGCCACTTGGCATGCTGGTTGACCATCGAGTCGATAATGTGCGCGAAGGCCTCGTATGTACTCAGAAAACCATGGCGCCCGGTGAGCAAATAGCCTTCGAGCCACCCTTCCAGCGTGTGCTCGCTCAGCATCTCCATGACGTGCCCATCGGCCGACAACTCGCCGCCATCACGGTCTTCAGGCAGCATATCGGCCATCCACGCCTTCTTTGAGACTTCATAAATGGCCTGCAGTCGATTCGAGGCGTTTTCGTCCGGACTGAAGACGCGAAACCGCCCGTGATTGTCGCGCATCACATCGCGCAGAAACTGTCCAAGAACATAGGTGCTCTCGAGATGAACGTGGCCCGGCTCAGACACGGGCACGGCGTAGGCGCGTACATCGGGAAGACTCAAGGGTATGCGCAAAAGGCCGCCATTGGCGTGGGGATTGGCGCTGATGCGGCGAGCACCCACAGGTGCAAGCGCGCGTAGTCGCGGCACCAGTCGCCCTTGGGCATCAAACAGGTCTTGCGGCTTGTAGCTCCTCATCCACGTCTCGAGAAGACCGAGATGTCTCGCGTTAGTGGCAACATCCAGGATGGGCACCTGATGCGCACGCCAGAAGCCTTCGATGTGGTGTCCGTCAATATCCTTGGGCGCGGTCCATCCCTTGGGGGTGCGCAGGATGATCATCGGCCAACGGGGGCGCGTAGGCGTGCCACCGGTCCGCGCCTGCGCTTGAATCTTATGGATCCTGTCTAGGCAAATATCGAGCGTCTGCGCCATCGTCCGATGCATGGTCATCGGATCCTGGCCTTCGACGAGGTAGGGCGTGTATCCATAACCGCGAAACAGATCCAGGAGTTCCTCCGTGGAGATTCTCGCGAGAATGGTAGGGTTGGCGATCTTGTAGCCGTTCAGATGCAAAATCGGCAAAACCGCACCATCCCGTGCCGGATTGAGGAACTTGTTGCTGTGCCACGATGTGGCCATCGGGCCGGTCTCTGCCTCGCCATCACCAATCACCGGCACCACAAGCAGGTCCGGGTTGTCAAAGGCAGCACCAAAGGCATGTGACAGGCTGTAGCCCAGCTCACCACCTTCATTGATGGATCCTGGTGTCTCTGGTGTGCAATGGCTGCCTACACCCGCTGGATGCGAAAAAAGCCTAAAGAAGCGCCTCATCCCCTGTTCGTCCAGACTGCGGTCCGGATACACGTCGGTATAGGTTCCTTCCAAGTAGGCATTGGCCAGTGTCGCCGGTGCGCCGTGCCCTGGCCCGCTAATGTAGACGACATTGAGGTCGCGATTGCGGATGAGCCGGTTTAGGTGTACCCACACGAAGTTCTGTCCGGGATCCGATCCCCAGTGACCCAGCAATCGGCGCTTAATATGTTGCGCCTGCAGCGGTTCGCGCAATAAAGGATTGTCGCGCAGATACAACATCCCTACACAAAGATAGTTGGCGGCGGACCAATAATCGTTGATGTCCTGAATTTCCTCTTCCGGAAGCGCGGAGTCCTTCGGTGCGTTTTGTGTGGTCGAAATGGTCACGATAACCTCCTTGCTCTGAAGCATGCCTAGCCTCTGGAGAGGATCTCACTATCTTTACCGTAAAGCGATTGTCTGCCGAGCCGATGAAGCCGATTTGAGAGCTGTACGGTGTACACCTCTCACGGTATGCGTCGATTCGGTTCTGGAGGGCACCTCTCATGATTATAGAAAAAGAATGTCCTAAGCAATGGGTGGCCGCCATTTTCAATAAGGGCGTGGAATAAGGCCATCGCCCCCCGAAGGCTTCGTCCTTGCCGCAGATCCCGCCCTCGACTTCCGGGCTGAGCCCGCCTCACCCAAAGAGGCCCCGGCAATCACCATCCCTGGGCGCGCGACAGGCCACCGCGTCCGCCCAGACGCCCCCTGGCGCCAGCATCTGGGCTCAGCGTGACCCTTCAAGCGGTGAACGTATCACGCCCGCGTCCTTCCACCCGGCTCCCAGATCCTCGTGAGCAAGCGCTATGACTCGGGGCTTAAAGAAGGGGCAATGCGCAGCTGAGTCCGGGATGCTCAACGAGTGCGTTACGGAACCCGAAATGAGAAATCTGTTCGGTTTCGTGCCAATCGTCCATAATATGACGACATTTCATGCATTTATCTAGATGCCTTCCACTAATATCTGAATTGCCCACGTTCCGTATATCCCCCGAGACCGCGGCTTTGTCAGGTCCCTATAGTCGGGGCCGCTGTCGACGATCTATAAAGAGTAAATTACAAAAATCCGCCACCAAGCGCGAGGGAGACCCAATGTCTATCGTGTCCTATTACGGGGACCTGCATCCCTGGATGACCAGTGGCGCCGTCGTCCTCACACTCGTCTGTCTGTATTTGGCGCGTGGCCCCATCGAAGCGGCCGTGACGCTATCGACTCGCGCCTTGAGCCGCCCTTTTCGGCTTGGGAGCCACGCCTTGCGCAAGGCCGCGGACACGCTGCGGGACCGGAATAAGATCGTCCTCATGGCTCAGGGGAAGGAGGATGTGGGCCAACGCATAGAGCGCGAGTTCGAGCGCGTGGATGCCGTCCTGAAACGGGACCTGCAGGGCTTCCCGATCCTTCAGCGTAAACTCTTGGACGAGATCACCGTTATAGAGGAAGACTACCAACAGTCACGCGACGTCCCTCCCGTGCCTCCAGAATGGGTGCGCGCGGTGACGCCGCTCCTCAAGATGAAACCAGGCCCGGATCGCGTGGTAGAAGAGGTGGTCGAGAGCCTGAAAACCTCGGTCGCAAAGGGCCAGGAACGCGCGCTTGGCGAATACCGCAACGCCGTCCTGGAGCGACACAAAAAGCTCTCACAGACCCTCCCTTTCTGGCGCTCCGTCGATACCACGCTCAAATCCGTCGACAAGCGCCTTGCGCACCTGACGGAGCGTGCTGGCGCTATCGATGCATATATGGACCGCTACGAGCAGATATCCCGGGAAACTGATGCGATCCAGAGCACGCTATCGTCGTCCGCCTTCGTGCAGCTATTCGTGTCCCTCTTCGTCCTCTGTGTTGCGCTCGGCGGCACTGTGATCAATTTCCATCTGATTGCCCTGCCGATGTCGGAGATGGTGGGCGGAGGCAGCTATATCGGCAGTCTACGGACCGCCGATGTGGCGGCCCTCGTGATCATACTGATCGAGGCGACCATGGGGCTCTTTTTTATGGAGTCTTTGCGCATTACCCACCTCTTTCCCCGGATCGCACATATGCCTGAACGGATGCGACGACGTTTCATGGTCGCGGCCCTAAGCCTCCTTCTCATCATGGCCGGGATAGAGGCTGCGCTTGCGCTCCTGCGCGAGCAGCTTGCGGTCGACAATGAGGCGCTTGCGGCGTCGCTTACGGCCCACGCCAAGATCAGCATCCTGTCCATCAATTCGTGGATTCCCACGGCGGGCCAGATGGTCCTGGGCTTTATCCTGCCCTTTGCCTTAGCGTTCGTCGCTATCCCTCTTGAGTCCTTCATCTATTCCGCGCGTACCGTAGGGGGCATGGCTCTGGTAGGCCTGCTGCGCCTTGGGAGTCTTGCGCTGCATGTGACCGGGCGCCTCGTGCGCTATGTGGGCCTGGCCATCAACGCCCTCTACGACATTGTCATCTTTCTGCCGCTTGTGGTCGAAAAAATGTGGCATTCCACCATGGAACGCCAACGCACGGATGCCCTCGCACATCCGGAATCACGCGGATGAGGCGTCTCTTACCTTCCTTGCTGCCGTCCCTGCTTTTGGTCCTGTCCCTATCGGGATGCGCCACGAGTCCACATGGTCGCGCCGTTTATGTGGTCGTGGACACCTCCGGGTCCTATATCCAGGCAGTCCCGAAGGCTGCGCGCATCATCCGCTATCTCCTAGGGACCCTGGAACCCGGCGACACCATCGCGGTGGCACGTATATCGAGCTTGAGTTTCACGAACAAGGATCGTGTGGCGGCGGTGACCCTGTCGCGTCGTCCCGCGCAGGCCGACGCTGAAAAGAGGGCCATGGCGGCACGCATCGCCGCCTTCGTGAAGGCCATGGCGAATCGCCGCGGAACACCCTACACCGACATCAGCGGCGCACTTCTCGAGGCGGCACATTTCCTGCGGGGCACCCCCGCAGCCCGGAAGGAGATCATCGTGGTCTCCGACATGCGTCAAGACCTTCCACCGGGCGCCGTGCGCCATGTGCCCTTACCCCTAAAACGCGTCTCGGTGTTCGCGGTCAATGTCATAAAATCCCGCGGCGAGAACATGAACCCTGCGCGCTATCTTGCGCGCATGCGCATGTGGGATACGCGGATAGCGAAAGGCGGTGGGCGCTTCATTATCGTGCATCAATTGAGCCGTCTGCCGGCGCTATTGCGGGCATCCTAGCGGCATCCACCCCGGGCGGAGACCAGTTTGCGTGGCCCCTGTCGTCTCATGTCCGAAATCGCAGCCCCAAAGGCTGATGCGGGTAGGGGATCACAGGGCACCGTAGAGCAACACTCCGCCGCGCCCCCGCAGATAGTCTCGCTACGTGCGGGACGACCCCAAGGTCGCGCGGCCGACCCGCCCGCAGCAATTCGGCGCTCACTTGATCTTCCCCTAGCGCAGTGGGAGAGCATGGGAACGCTAAGGGGCGTCTTGGTCTTTCGGGCCGTACTGCCATAGAGGTGGTTACGGCGCATGGGCTATGGTCGGTAAGACAATGTCGGGCACTGCCGGAGCATGACTATCGGGACACCCTATAGACGATAGACATGATTTATGTAGCGCCCGATCGTCGCGGGATGTTCCGGGCCTTATGTAGCCAGTTATGCAAATTCCCTGGCATTTAGAGCGCCATTTTCCGTCCGAGCGACCCCACACGGGCACCCTCCTCTTTGGAGACTACGAGATCCACGACAATAGCGAAGAGGCGATGCCACCTACCTCGCCCATTACGCACCGCTCGACACTTACAAGCTGGGCCGCTGGTTCCAGAACCAGTCCAACGTAACGGCGCGCAATACCGACCTCATGTTTGACTTGGGTCGAACGGAAGGTGCGTGCGACTTTTTGTTGTCAATCGCCTCGGTCTTTGACGTCCTCGGCGGGTGGCTGCAGGTTCAGGGTGACCGCCTCGGCATACTCGCCATCCATCGTTCGCGACACGATCGCAACTTCACCAATCGCGACAAGGCCTTTATGGATACTCTGTTTCCGCTGATCGCGCGCGTCCTCGACGGCCGCTACGTCTTGGACGCGGAGATGCTCTTCAGTGAGACCCGCGGCGTCCTTCTGGTCGATGACCATGGGCCGTCGCGGTTCATGAACGATAGGGCGTGGAACGCCTTGGGGAGGCGCCCCGTTATGCGCCACCGGATCCGGGAATCCCGCCGAGAGCTGTGCATTTGCGGCGCACGAAAGGGCAAGCGGCCCTCTTCAGCGATCCCTGCCCCCTTCTTTCGTGAGTTCAGGCCACGCCGCCTTCAGATAGACACCCATCGACCAGAGCGTGAGCAGGGCTGCGGCGTACAGAAGGAGCTCGCCGGCGCGAAATGCCGGGATGCCGAGGATGGGCCGCTCATAGAGCAAGAGCACGATGGCCGCCATCTGCACTGCGGTCTTGAGCTTACCCACCACCGACACGGCCACACTCTTGCGCTTCCCGATCTCGGCCATCCATTCACGCAACGCCGACACCGCGATCTCACGACCGATAATGACGAGCACGACGACCGAAAAGAGTGGCGTGCTGAGCAGGGCCGGGTGGCGGGCCGGATTGGCCACGATCATGATCAGGGCAGCCGCCACCATGAGTTTGTCCGCCACCGGATCGAGAAAGGCCCCGAACGCCGACGACTGATTCCAGCGCCTCGCGAGATAGCCATCCAGCCAGTCAGTAAGGGCCGCCAACAAAAAGAATCCGGCGGTCGCGACATTCGCCCACGGGACCGACAAAAAATACACCAGCACGAAGACCGGGATGAGTCCAATCCTCAGGAGCGTCAGGATATTGGGTGCGTTCAGGGGCACGGCTCACCCTTGGGATGAAAAATGTCGTAGATGCGCCGCGCGAGGTCCTTGCTGATCCCGGGCAGCCGCTCCAGATCGGCCAGTTCGGCCTGTGCTACAAAGCGCGCACCGCCCAAGGCCCGGACCAAGGTCTGGCGACGCTTGGGGCCCACCCCGGGGATGGTGTCGAGTTCCGACATAAGCCGCGCCTTGCCGCGCCGTCCACGGTGGCCGCTTATCGCAAACCTATGGGCCTCATCGCGCACCGAGGCCAAAAGCAGCAAGGCCTGCGGTGTGTCACCCAGCGTAAAGGGGTGTGGGCGTCCCGGCTCGTAGAACTCCTCGTCCCCGAATCGACGATCGGGGCCTTTGGCGATACCCACGATGCGTCCAGCTTGCCCCAGGGTCTGTAAGGCCTCCTGGGCGCGCGCCACCTGCCCCGCGCCGCCGTCGATCAATACGAGATCCGGCACCGGGGCCTTAGCGTAGCGGCGCAGGACGGCCTGGCCAATCGCCGCATAGTCATCGCCCGCGGTGACACCATCGATATGGAAACGGCGATAATCGCTCTTGCACGGCCCTTCCGGCCCGAAGACTACACACGATGCCACGGGAAGCTCTCCCTGGGTATGGCTGATGTCGAAACATTCTACCCGAGTCGCGCCAGCGAGCCCGAGGGCGGTCGTCATCGCCTGCCAACGCGCGCCATGGCTTGCCCGCTCCGCCAGCCTGCGGCGCAGGGCGTCGGCCGCATTGGTCCGGGCCAACGCCACCCACTGGCGCGGGATGCCCCGCGATGGCACGCCGATCGCCACGGCGTGCCCCGAGTCGGCGCGCAAGGCCTCGGCCAGTATATCGCGCCCCGGGATGGAGGTCTCGAGATAGATACGCGCCGGCGGCGCGTGTCCCAGATAATACTGGGGCAGAAGGGCCGCCAACGCCTCCCCGACAGGCATAGCCTCGGGGAGGCGTGGAAAGAGCGTCTTGCTGCCAAGCTGGCGGCCGCCACGTATCAACAAGATCGTCACGGCGAGCACGCCACCCTCGGCCACCGCCGCGAGAACGTCGGCATCGCCTTTGTCGTTATCGACATACTGGCGCTCTTGGGCAGCGCTCAGGAGCGCGACACGATCACGCAGGCGTGCAGCCAACTCATAATCGAGCCGCTCCGCCGCTTCCGCCATCTGGCGTTTCAGATCGCCAAGCAAGGTTTTGTTGCGGCCCTCCAGAAAAAGCAGGGTGTGCTCCACATCGCGCGCATAGGTCTCCTTATCCACGAGCCCCACACAGGGACCCGAACACCGGTGGATCTGGTATTGAAGACAGGGGCGTGTGCGATTACGGAATACGGAATCGTCGCATTGCCGGACCGGAAAGACACGTTGCAGGAGACTCAAGGTTTCACGCACGGCGTTGGCGCTGGGATAGGGACCGAAATAACGCCCCGGCGCACGGCGGGCCCCACGGTGAAACCCGAGCCGCGGAAAATCCCCGCCCCCACCCAGAAAGATCAGTGGATAGCTTTTATCGTCTCTTAACAAGACGTTATAGCGTGGTCTTAAAGTCTTTATGAGGTTGTTTTCGAGCAGCAGTGCCTCGGTCTCGGTATGCGTGACCGTGACCTCGATATGGCGCACCGCCGCCATGAGCGAGGCGATCCGCGGGGCCTTGGCCGGACGCAGATAGCTGCTCACGCGCTTGCGCAGGCTCACGGCCTTGCCGACGTAGAGTACGACCCCATTCTCATCGAGCATGCGGTAGACCCCCGGGCAATCGCCCAGCCCCCGCACGAGCTCGCGTAGATGATCGCTCATGATACCTCGCGCAAGGCGGCGCTCATGACCGCCGTGAACATCTCCTCAGTCAGACGTCTTGTCTGGGTGTTGTAGCGGCTACAGTGGTAGGAATCCCAAAGCACCTGACGGCCGATCGCATGCCGCGCGCCATGCGCGAATTTGTAGCGCGCAAGCGGCACCCCGAAGCCGCGCAACACCGCCTCGTGAGCAATACGCCCCAAGGCCATGATAACGCTGCCATCCGCTATCCCGGCAAGCTCCGCGTTCAAATAGGGGGCACAGGTCCGGATCTCGTCTGCGGTCGGCCGATTCGCGGGCGGGACACATTTGACGGCGTTCGTGATGCGGCAACCGGCAAGAACCAGCCCATCCCCGATCGCCACCGATTGCGGCTGGCTGGCAAGCCCCAGGCGATGCAGGGTCTCGTAGAGCAAGATCCCCGCATAATCCCCGGTGAACGGGCGACCGGTGGCGTTGGCCCCGTGCAGCCCCGGGGCCAGGCCCACGATGATCAGTCGCGCGCGTTCGTCGCCAAAGGCGGGCACCGGCCGGCAATAGTAGTCAGGGTGACGGGCCTTGATCTCATCACGGAAGGTCGCCAGTCGCGGGCACCGCCGGCAGCGGGAGAGGGACGCGGTATGCGCCGCACGGCCCTCCTCCCCCGGTGCCAGCACCTCGCGTGTCGCACGTTTCGTCATGCGCCGTCCAGATGCCAACGCGCCAAGAGTTCCCGGGCGGCACGATAGTCGATATTGCGTGGAAGCTCTTCGGTGCTCCATGCGGGGCGGCCATGAAGGCGAGTCATGCGCGCTTGCGAGAGCGGATTGTTATAGCCCGCAAGGCTCTCGAGCAGACCCTCCAATCCCTCCGGATCATTACAGGCCAACACGATGTCACAGCCAGCCGCGAGCGCCTTGCGGGCGCGCGCGCCTAAGTCACCCGCGCCATGGGCCCCAACCATACTGAGGTCGTCACTGAAGATCACGCCGCCGAAGCGCTGCCCCTTGCGCAACACGTCCTGCAGCCAGACTCGCGAGAAGCCGGCCGGCTCCCGATCGACCTGCGGATACTGCACATGCGCTGGCATCACGGCGGCGAGTACGGTCGGACAGAGTCGCGAAAACGGCACGAGGTCGGCCGATCGCAGCGCCGAAAGGGGCCGATCGTCGACCGGCAGCTCCTTGTGCGAATCCCCGACAACCCCGCCATGGCCGGGGAAATGTTTACCGCAGGCCGCCATACCCGCCTGCGTCATGCCAAGCACGTATTGTCGCGCGAGCTCTGCTACCACCAGCGGGTCCCTGGCAAAGGCGCGATCACCGATCACATCACATACCCCGTGCCCGAGATCCAAGACCGGCGCGAAACTCATGTCGACCCCATGAGCCAACAGCTCGGCGGCCATGACATAGCCCGTGGCGTGCGCCACCTTGCGCCCCTCCGCGCGGTCCTCGGCATAGACCTCCCCGATCCGTCCGCCCGGCGGGAGTTGCGTGAATCCGTCCCGGAAACGCTGGACACGCCCGCCTTCATGATCGACGGTGATGATGAGCGGCGGGTCGCGCAGGGCCCGGATCTCGGCGTTCAGCGCGCGCAATTGCGTGGGATTCTCATAATTACGCGAGAACAGGATGACACCGCCCACGAGCGGGTGGACAAGCTGGCGGCGCTCGTCCTGCGACAGACGGGTTCCCGCCAAATCCATCATGACCGGACCTAAGGACATAGCGTCTCCTTACGCGATGATATGCACGCGAGTGCCGGCCGGCACCCGTTCGAAGAGTTCCAGGATGTCGTCGTTGCGCATCTTGACGCAGCCGTGCGACGAAGGCACACCCATAGGATCCTCGTCGGGGGCCCCGTGGATATAGATATAACGCCGCATCGTATCCACGTCACCGCCCCGATTCTGCCCAACGTTAAGCCCGCTCAGCCACAAGATACGCGTGAGCACCCAATCCCTCTGCGGGTGCAACTGCCGCAAGGCTGGGCTATAGATCTCGCCGGTGGGCCTGCGACCGACAAACACCGCCCCACGCGGGGCGCCCGCGCCGATCTTGGCGCGCACGAGGTGCCAACCGCGCGGCGTCTGATAACTTCCGTAGCGCTCCCCGACCCCGTTCTTGGCCGTGGCCACGGCCGTTTCCCACACCGGGCGCCCTGCGTACTCAAAGAGGCGCAGACGCTGGCACGCGACATCGACCTCGATGTGCGCCATCTAGGGCCCCCTTGTGAGCAAGGCCATCGCTTCGATATGGTGCGTGTGCGGGAACATGTCCACGACCCCGGCGCGCGCCAAACGATAGCCGCCGCACTCGACGAGCCACTGCACGTCACGCGCTAAGGTCGCCGGATTGCACGACACATACACAAGCCGCGGCACTTTGCGGCCGGCGAGTACCTGCACGGCCGCCAGGGCCCCCGTGCGCGGCGGATCGAGCAGCGCCGCATCAAATCGCCGTTCTCCAAGAATATCCGCGAGCACGGTCGTGTCCAGATCAGCGGTCGCATATTCGATATTGTCGAGCCCGTTTTGATGGGCGTTGGCGCGTCCTTTGTCCACGAGCGCCGCGGCCCCCTCCACCGCGAAGACGGAGGCGGCGCGGCGTGCGATCGGCAGGGTGAAATTGCCGAGACCACAATAGAGATCCAGGACCTGGCTCTCGCCGGTCAAGCCGAGCCAGTCCACGGCCTGCGCCACCATGGCCTTGTTGGTCTCACCATTCACTTGTATGAAATCGGTCGGACCAAAGGCCAACTCGACCTCGAACGCCGGGAGTGCGTAGCGCAAAGGTGTACGACACCCGCCGATCCACTGCATGGACTCGGGCCCCCCGGCCTGGGCATACATAGCGAAACCGTGCGCCTCCCCAAAGGTCGCGAGCGCCCGTATATCCTCGTCGTTCAGGTCCCGCAGATGCCGAAACACGAGCGCCGCGGCTTCATCGCCGGCGGCGAACTCGACCTGCGGTATGGCCTCGGGACAGGAGAGACCTTCCATGAGCCCCTTCAGATCGACGAGCCTTTGACCGATGCGCGCATCGAGTGTGTGACAAAGCGACAAGGGCGCGATATAGGAGTGCCGGCGCTCGCGAAATCCGACCAGCAGCCCACCCTTCTTATCCACGACCCGCGCCCCGAGCCGCGCCTTGCGGCGATAACCGAAGATCGGGCCCGCGACCGCAGGCGCCCAATCCGCGCACTCCACGCGCGCGATGTGGGTGAACGCCTCGCGCACTACCCCCTCCTTGGCCGTCAACTGCGCGACCGGATCGAGATGCTGGAGCCGGCAACCGCCACAAACCCCGAAGTGCGGGCAGCGCGGCACCACACGCTGCGGCGAGGACACGAGGATCTCCTGCACAACACCGGTATCGAAACGACGCTTGCGGTTCACGTAACGGAAGCGCACCTCTTCGCCCGGTAGCGCCCCGTCCACGAAGACCACCTTACCGTCGCAATGGCCGACACCGCCGCCGTCGTGGTTCAGGGAGGTGACGATGCACAGCGCCTCTAGTGGCATGCGCCGCCCCCTCATGAGCGGCAGGACCCCCAGGCGCTCACAAAGTCCGCGAGATGGGCTGGGCCCGCGCCGGTCAGGACGGTCTTCAAACGCGCCTCCTCCGCCTCATGGGCCGCGGGCGTTAGATGCCCCCGCATGAGTTCGAGCCGCAGAAAGACGAGATAGGTGTTCAAGACGTCCGTCTCACAATAGCTGCGGATCCCTTCGATATCGCCGCGCAGATAGCGGTCCCACACCTCGGCGCCATCGTGTCCCTGCTTGCCGGGAAATCCCAGGAACGTCGCGATGTCGTCCAGGCGGGCGACCGCGCGCGACTGATAGCCCGCGAGCACATCCATGAGATCGGTATGGCGGGCATGATAGCGGCTCAAATAATTATTCCAGCGGAATGCCGGATCCCCATCGCCCGTTTCCCAATACCGGGTGCACGGAATCTTATGTAAAAGCGCGCGGTACTGCAGGACCGGAAGGTCAAATCCGCCCCCATTCCAGGAGACGAGCGTCGGGGAAAAACGCTCTATCCCCTCGAAAAATCGGCCGAGGATCTCGGCCTCTGACGAACCTGGGTCTCCGAGCGACCACACGCGACATTCGTCGTTACGGCGCAACAGCACCGATATCGCCACCACCTTGTGCAGATAGTGACGCAGAAACTCCTGCCCGGACTCTTCGCGCCGCTTATGCGTCATCACGCGCGCGACATCCTCGTCGGAGAGATCAAGACCATAGAGACGTCGGCCCGCCGCCACATCCGGAACGGTTTCTATATCAAAGACGAGAATGTTCATGCGGCCGGAAACACGCCCGTGGAGAGATAACGGTCGCCGCGGTCGCAGACGATACTGACTATGGTGGCATTCGTCAGCTCACGCATGAGCGTAAGCGCAGCCGCCACCGCGCCCCCCGAGGATATCCCGCAAAAGATTCCCTCTTCACGCGCCAGGCGCCGCGTGATTTCCTCGGCCTCCTTTTGGTCGACATCGATCACTCGATCGACGCGTTGCGCATCATAGATCTTGGGCAGATAGGCGGCGGGCCAGCGTCGAATGCCGGGAATCGAGGAGCCCACCGTCGGTTGCACGCCGACGATCACGATCTCCGGCTTGCGCTCCTTCAGGTAGCGCGAGGTCCCCATAATGGTCCCTGTAGTCCCCATGGCGCTCACAAAATGCGTGATGGTTCCCTCGGTATCGCGCCAGATCTCGGGCCCCGTGGTGCGCTAGTAAGCGTCGGGGTTGTCGGGATTAGAAAATTGATCGAGTATGAGGCCCTCA
>JAKAXK010000042.1 GCA_021827145.1 Pseudomonadota bacterium | reverse complement strand
GCACGGGGATCTTCTTGTGACCGCGCCGTTTTTCCGGTTCGATGTGCGCGGCGAGATCGATCTCATCGAGGAGGTCGCGCGTCTTCTGGGTTACGACGAGATTCCAGCAGTCGAGCTCCCGCGTGCCCCGGGGCCGGTGCGTCCCGCGCCATCGGGACGGCGTCGCGCCGCCGATCTGCTCGTGGACCGCGACTACCAGGAGGTCATGACCTTCAGTCTGGTTGACCCAGGCGAGCAGGCCCTGCTGGGGGCCTCTTCGAGTCTGACCCTGCGCAATCCCTTGGCGGCCCCCTGGTCGGAGTTGCGCGCCAGCCTCGTGCCCGGACTGCTGGCCGCGGCGCTCCACAATCGCCGGCGCCAGCAGGGGCGGCTACGGCTTTTCGAGATGGGGACCTGCTTTACGGCGGATCCCGTGGGGGTCGGCGTACGCGAGGAGATGAAGATCGCGGGGCTGGCCTTGGGCCCGGCCCTGCCCGAACAGTGGGGGGCCCCGGCGCGCCCCGTGGACTTCTTTGACATCAAAGGCGATGTCGAGGCCTTGTGCGCGCTGGCCGGGCAGTCGCTGCTGGCCAGCCCGGACGGGGCCGCGCCGTTTCTGCAAGAGGGTCTGGGCGCGGCGATTGTGGTCGCTGGGCGGCAGGTGGGCTTTGTGGGCGGCGTCGCGGCAGGGCATCGTGAGCGGCTCGGTTTCGACGAACCGGTATTCGTCTTCGAACTCTCCGCGTCGCTCTTTCAGGCGCCGGCCCCCGGTCGTGTCGCCGAGCCGCCCCGCTTCCCATCCGTGCGTCGCGATCTAGCCGTGGTGGTGCCGGCGTCGACACCCGCCGGGGACGTCCTAGATACCGTTCGTCGGAGCGCCGGACCGCTCTTACAGGGGCTCGTGGTTTTTGATGTTTATCAGGGCAAAGGTCTTGATTTAGGAAAGAAAAGTTTGGCCATGGGCTTGACCTTGCAGGACTTCTCGCGCACTCTTACAGATGAGGATGTAGAAGGACTAGTGGCGCGCGTATTGGAGTTGCTCGCGACCACGTACGGAGCCACGCTCCGACAATAACAAAAACCGAATACGTCAAGGGAAGGCACCATGGCACTGACGAAGGCGGACCTTGCGGAGGCATTGTTCCTTGAGCTTGGGCTGAATAAGCGCGAGGCCAAGGATTTCGTCGAGCTCTTTTTCGAGAAGATAGGCGAAACCCTGGGTCAGGGAGAGACCGTGAAGTTGTCGGGATTCGGGAATTTCGATATCCGGAAGAAGGGTCGCAGGCCGGGACGTAATCCCAAGACCGGCGAAGAGATCCCTATCACCGAACGCCGAGTGGTAACCTTCCGTGCCAGTCATAAGCTGAAAGAGCGGGTCGACGGCCATGCTCGATCCGGGGGATAACTGCGAACTCCCCCCGATTCCGGGGAAGCGTTACTTCACCATCAGTGAGGTAAGCGAGCTCTGCCGGGTCAAACCGCATGTCCTGCGTTATTGGGAGCAGGAATTTCCCAAACTGCAGTCGGTGAAGCGGCGCGGTAATCGTCGCTACTACCAACATCACGACGTCCATGTCATTCGCGAGATCCGCAGTCTCCTTTATATCGAAGGGTTCACCATAAGCGGCGCGCGCAACCGCCTCATGCACGAAGCGGAACCGGCAAGCGAGGGGCGTGCCGAGGCACTTGCCTTGCTCGCTGAAGGGCTCGAGGAGATACGCGAGCTTTTGACACCCGACCCGGGTTCTCCCTAGAATCGGACGGGGAGGTGGCCTATGCCCCGTTACAGCGATCTCGTCACACCAGCCCTTGTGGCTGCGCATTTAAACGATCCGACCTGGGTCATTCTCGATTGCCGCTTTATTTTGAGCGCCCCCGAGGCCGGGCTTGCCGCCTATAACGAGGGGCACATACCGGGGGCGCGCTATGCCGATCTGGAGCGGCACCTCTCGGGCCCGCGCGACGCGCGCTCCGGGCGCCATCCCTTGCCATCCGTGGAGGCCTTCGCGGAGACCCTGAAGGGCTTCGGCATCGGCCCCGCAACGCAGGTGGTGGCCTACGACGAGGAGACCTCAGTGTACGCGAGCCGTCTCTGGTGGCTGTTGCGCGCCTGGTGGGGGCATGAGGCGGTGGCGGTGCTCGATGGTGGCCTGAGCGCTTGGTGTTCCGAGGAACACCCACTCACGACCGTGGTGCCGCCTGTGCCCGCGCAGACCTCTTATCCCCGACCGGCCGGACTTGCCGAGGGTGGCTGGCTCAATGATGCCGACGTCGAGGCGGTGGTGGCCGATGGTCATCGCCTGCTCGTGGACGCCCGGGGGGTGGCGCGGTATCGGGGCACCACCGAACCGCTCGACCCCGTCGCCGGACACATTCCGGGGGCGCGTAACCGGCCGTTCGAGCAGAATCTGCGCGCGGATCGGAGTTTCCGTTCCCCGGAGGAGTTACATCAGGATTACCTGGCGCTGCTTGGCGGCCGGCCGCCGGCAGAGATCGTGCATTACTGCGGCTCCGGGGTATCGGCCTGCCACAACGTGCTCGCCATGGCGCGGGCGGGTTTCGGGCTTACGGCCATGTATCCGGGCTCATGGAGCGCGTGGGTGAGCGATCCGGCGCGGCCGGTGGCGACCGGAGACGAGGGGGGCTAGGGGCTCGACCGTCTGTGGTGATCGACGATTGGGGCGACACGGGGCCTAGAAAGGCGTTGCAAAAAGGGCGTTGGGGAGCCAGGCCTGGTCAGCGGCCGCGCCCCTGGCGAGCGCTCGGGCGCACCGGGCATTCACGCGAGACCAATGGATGAAGCTCTACGATCTCGAACGATCGGGCAATTGTTATAAGATTCGTCTGCTGCTGTCTTTTCTCGGGCAGGACTATGAGCGTGTGCCCGTGGCCCTCGACGAGGGCGCGCAGCGCCGCCCGGAGTTCCTGCGTTTGAACCCCCGCGGCCAGATCCCCGTGCTGCTCACGGATGAGGGCGAGGCGGTCTGGGACTCGACGGCCATTCTCGTGTACCTCGCGCGGCGCTATGGCGGGGAGCGCTGGCTGCCGGGGGATCCCCTGGGCATGGCGCGGGTCATGCAGTGGCTTGCGCTTGAACAGAATGAGGGGCGCTACGGGACGGCGCGGGCGCGGGTCATCGGCTTGAACATCAAAAGCGGTCTGGGTCAGACTGGAACCCTGGAGGAATCGCGCTGCCTGGCCGAGCGGGCGCTTGTGGTCCTCGAGGGGCGTCTGACGGACCATGCCTGGCTCGCCGCGGAGCACCCGACCATCGCCGATATCGCCTGTTATCCCTATACCGCGCTGTTCCCGGAGAGCGGCCTCCCGTTCGATGGTTATCCCGCGATCCATGCCTGGTTCCGCCGTCTCGAGGCATGGCCCGGTTATATCGCCGTGCCGCGACGGTCCGCCCCACGCGCCTGAGCACCAGGATTCAGGTCTCGGTCCGTGGGTCGCGCGGTTTGTCGTCACGCGCCGGTATGTCCCCGCCAGGGACCAGGCCCGCGGTCATGACCTCTTTTTTGGAGATCGACCAGAGGGCGAGCGTGGCCAAGGTGGCACTCAGGATCTGCGCATCGATATACGCTTGATGGGCATGGTAGTGCGCGATATCGCGATCAAGAGTGCGGAAGTGGCCCGCCATCTGGCCGAGCGCCGAGACGAGCCGTGCCGAGAGCGCGAGCGATCCGAGCAGGCGGCCGATCAGCGGCAGCGGAGCGGGCAGGGCTTTAGTAAGATGCCAGAGCGCCAAGCCACCGAGGAGTGCCATGCCCACCTCACTCAGGCCGATGACCCCCCAGGCGCAAGCAGAAGCGGCGACGCCACTCCCGCGTTCCCGGGGTATCGGCGGCCACGGTCGCGCGGCACTTCTCAAATTGGGAGCGGACGGCGCGTATCGGTGCAAGGCGTCGGCGCATACATCCCTCCCGCCAGCGGGCGCCTTCCCTTTGTCCCGAGAATGTGGGCCCGGTCGTGCCATCGGCCGGGCCTTTGGGCGTGGGTCCGCGCGCGGCCATGATCTTGGCCTTAAGGAGTGTCGTGCGCCGTGGCAGTGCACATCGTGCTCGTGTACCTTAACGCGCTTTGCGCATAACTGCGAGATGCTCGTTTTGAGTTAAGGGGGCGGGATGAAGATATTGGTTACGGGCGGCACCGGGTATATCGGTTCGCATACCGCGCTGCGCCTCATGGAGGCCGGCCATGACGTGGTCCTCTGGGATAACCTCTCGAACAGTCGCGCCGCCGTCGTGGACCGTATCGCCATGATCGCCGGTACCCGGCCCGCCTTCGTGCCGGGCGATGTGCGCGATGCCGCGGCCCTGGACCGTCTTTTTTGCGATCATGCGTTCGACGGCGTGATTCATTTTGCGGGCCTCAAGGCCGTGGGAGAGTCGGTCGAAAAGCCGCTTCTCTATTACGAAAACAATGTCCAGGGCACACTGACGCTTCTGCAAGCCATGCAGAAGGCCGACGTGAAGACCTTTGTGTTCTCCTCCTCGGCGACTGTCTACGGGAACCCGGCGAAGGTCCCGATACGCGAAGACTTCCCGCGTGAGGCCACCAATGCCTACGGGCGCTCCAAAATCATGATCGAGGATGTGTTGGCGGATGTTGTCGCCGCCGATGCACGCTGGCGGATCGGTCGGCTGCGTTACTTCAATCCCGTCGGCGCCCACGAAAGCGGTCTCATGGGGGAGGATCCGCAAGACGTGCCAAATAATCTCATGCCCTATATTTGTCAGGTCGCAGTCGGCCGACGGCCACTGTTGCGGGTCTTCGGCGCCGACTACGACACACCGGACGGCACCGGCGTGCGCGACTATATCCATGTGGTTGATCTGGCCCAAGGGCATGTGGCGGCCTTGCACTACCTCGCGGCGCACGAGGGCATGCTGACTGTCAATTTTGGGACCGGTCGCGGCTACTCAGTGTTGGAAATGGTGGAGGCCTTCGGGCGCGTGTGTGGGCGGCCGATCCCCTACAGGATCGAGGCGCGCCGCCCTGGAGACATCGCGCAGTGTTACGCGGATCCGGAGGCTGCGTACCGGCTGCTCGGGTGGCGGGCGGTCTTTGGCCTCGACCGGATGTGTGCCGATGCGTGGCGGTGGCAAGAGCGCCATCCCGAAGGCTACAGAGCATCCTGAGGCCTGGATTGCGCGCAGGTCGTGGCGCCTTCCCCAGGGTCGGTTTGGGGTTCAGGGCAGTGGTGTGACGCCGTCCTCGTAGGGTACGAGATCGCAACAAAAAACCCGTGTCGCGCCCCCGGTCTCGTAGGCGCACGCCATCGTGATGCAAAGGGTTGCGTCGGCGAGCGGGGTGTCACGGGCATCGGCGCCGATGACTCGCGACGGGCGGGTGTAAGCCCTTCCGGTTTTGCGGCCGTCCTGATCGAAATGGTGGGTGCGTAGCACGCTATGCTGACCGTCGAGGGCCCCACAGGCATCGCCCAAGCGGGATATCGTCTTTCAGTCCGCCGATGGCGATATCGCTCGCCTGCCCAGGGTCTTGGGAGGCTGCGGCCGCCGCGTGCAAGCGCGCACAGGGCGCCGACAGCCCCACGGGCTCCCCTTCGGTGGGGGTCGGGCATGGCTGCCCCAACAGAAATCCCGACAAGAGATCCGTGCCACTAGCGGGGGCGATCGGCCCCTGGCCCTTGGTCTCCATCCCCTCCATGACCACCCGCGCCGCGATCTCGTGCACGAGTGCGACCGGGTGCGGGAGAAAGTGGAGGACGCGCCGATTCCCGATGCTGCATTGGATAAGGGAACGGTCGGGTTTCCCGAACGCCGGAGACAGAGTCCAGACGCGATCGATGTTGGAGTGACCGGACCCGAAGTCATCTATGGCGGTCAGGCAGCCACGACTTCGGGGGTCGGCGACCGTTGCGGCCAGGCGCGCGTGATCGCTCATCGCGCCTTCGAGGATCTCGATGAAGCACGAAAGTCACGCCATAGCCGTTTAGGCTTGGCGGGAGCATTTCACTTAGTCACCATGGCGACCGCGGGCGGTGGTCCGCGGTCGAGCTGGAATTCCCGCTATTTTCCGTTTGGATCGTGTCGTTGCCTTACGTTCTCCTGCCACCAAGAAATCTCTGTGACAGCCCACTCGCGGTCAACGCGTCCACGGTTGCAGCATGAAGGTCTGATATTCGACCGCTTCCATGTCGTGGTCGAGCCACGCAAGTCCTACGAGCACGGTTACCAGCAGCGAGACCGAAAAACCATAACCATAATAATATAGTCCGAGGTAGGTGCTGGCCAGCGACAGAGCGAGGTTTAGGGTTAGGAAGATCGTCACGAGCCCCACGGCACGCGATCGACGATCGAGATAGAAAAAGATGTTAAGAATGCCCATGAGCGCCACCTGAAGTCCGGCGCCGACCACGTCAATCTTGAAGAGCGGGACGTAGAGGAGCGAAATGCCAAGCGACTTCAAGATGGCCGGTCCGATCACGAAAGCGATAATCGTAGTGAGCGACTGCACCTTGATGATATCGAAGATGCCGGTCTTGGCGCTCGTCACCATGCCATTACGCATGTTACGTATATAGGAAAGGCTCCCGCCTTCGCGGACGCCCTCGTAGAAGCGGTTGTAATAGTCGACGAAATCGGTTTCGACGCGCATGAGAAACACGGACATACCGGGGATGATGGAGAGATAGGCCAGGAAGATGGGGAGGTCGTATACGGCCGACGCCCGCAGGGGACCGATCACCTCTTGGCTCGTGGCGGGAGTGAACCAGAACACACCCTTATCGGCCCAGATGGCGGTGTTGTATAGGAGGCCGCACGCCAGCAGCGACGGGTACATGCGTCCGCGCTTGAGGAAGTCGAAGGCGAGGAAGTCCGGCGAGGGGTAGTCGCGGTAGACGGCGGCGAGGAGACCTGCGAACAGCAGGCCCTGCCCCAGCAGGAAGGCGAATAATAGTCCGATGAGCCCGTAAGGGCGTAGGAGCAGTCCCACACCGAGTGCCGTCGCGTAGGCGGCGGCGAAACTCGCGAGGATGGCATGGTAGTGCTTGAGTCCGGTCAACATGACCGCCACCACCCATATGCCCGTCAGGAGTGAAAACAGCGCCATCATCAGCAGTCGATAGACGAGTCCAGTACCTGTGAACAGGAACAGGCCAGCCGGCACCGCAACCACCACCGCGCTGCCCATGGCGATGACCAAAAGGCCGTTTAGGTTGGGGAGCACGCGGTCGTGTTCGCGCGCGAACACCCGGTCGGCGACGTAACGCGTAAAGGCCAGCTGCCAGACCCCGCCGAATATGAGGCTTGCGGCGATCAGGTAGGTGACCGATGTCTGAAACTCGTTTATGAGGCGCGGCGGGAACACGTGGTGCATGCTGAGGAATCCCAGCAGGATGACCCCGAGGATGGAGATCACCCAGGGGCCCGCGCCTATGATGCCGGCGTAGGAGTAGGCGCGTACGACACCCAGGTAATCATTGTGTCGCATGAGCTTGCGGAGCTCGAAGCCTATGCCCGCCATGGCACGCACCTCTCGTTGTCAGGGGGGCGACGGGTGCACGCCCCAGGAAATCGTTCCCGATGTCGCTTATCGATCATCGTGGCTCTGCGCGTACAGCGCTCGGTAGCGCTCGAACATGAGCGTATCGGTGTAGTGGGTCTCGACGCGGGCTATGGCGGCGGCCTGCGCTGTACGCCATCGGTCCGGGTCCTGAAAAAGGGCGATAGCGGCGCTCGCCAGCGCTTGCGAATCGGCGATGCCGGTGACATCGCCGGCGGGCCCCAGGGTGTCGGCTTCCCCGCCAAGAATCAGTTGGCGACAGGCGCCGACATCGGTGCATATCGCGGGGACACCGGCGGCAAAGCCCTCGAGCACCACAAGCGGCAGACCTTCGCTGATGGAGCTCAGGACCAGCAGGTGGACCTGGGGCAGGATATCCGTCACCTGTTGGAATCCCTTGAAGTGGACATGTCCGACGAGGTCGAGGGTGTCGACGAGATTGTGGCACTCGACGGCGTACGCCGGGTCCTCTTCCTCGGGACCTACGATCCACCCTTGCGCGCCTGGAATCGCCTCGATTACGGCGCTCATGGCGCGTATGAAGGTCTTGATATCCTTGATGGGTGTGACGCGGCCGAGCAGACACAAGACCGGCGCGGCGAATGAGCTGTCGGGGCGCGGCGCGCGCAGGGCTTTGAGCGGAGCGACGGGCACGCCGTTGGGGATGATGAGGCCGCGGTGTGGGTCCGCGCCATCGGCGATCTGACGGGCCTGTGCCGCGGGGTAAAGGGCGACGATGGTGTCGGCGGCCTCGTAGCAGATGCGTCCGAGGGATTCGAAAAAGGCGATCCACAGTTCGCGCAAATAACTGATCTCGCTCGGATCGCGTTCCAGGCGACTGCGCCGATCCGCGACCCAGGCGGCATTCAGGAGGTCGATACGGCGTTCCTTTGTATAGATGCCGTGTTCGCTCAAGATCAGCCGACGTCCCGTATGCCAGTGCAAGAGCGCCCCAAGGAGGCCCGCGTAACCCGTGGACACCGTGTGATAGACGCGCGCCGGTATGAGGCGGCGGGCGATGTCAGCGAGCCGCCAGATCGGGAGGTGCATGTTGCGTACCGTCCAGAAATAATCAACGAAGGAGGGGTCGGTGCAGCGTTCCTCGTACATCGCGGTGATGTGGGCCCAGCTGTCCTCGCCATACAGGAATTCCTTGAGCGGGATCTGGCCACCCCGTTCGGCGTAGAACGTCAGGTCGCGCAAGGCCTCGGGGAGGGCTTGCGGTCCTTTTTCACGCAACTGGGTGTGGAGGTCCCGCAGGCAGGCAGTTGTGCCCTTGATGCGCTGCGGGGTCTCGGGCGGTGGCATCTCCTCTGGGGCGAACAGGTAATGCGTCTCGAGGTGCACGAGATTCTCGGGGAGCGCGTAGCGCGCCTCAGCGTAGTCTTCGGGGCGGCTGCCGAGAAACACCACCGCGAAGCGGTGTTCGGGCATACCGCGGATCATCTGATGGACCCAGGAAGACACACCCCCGCTCACAAAAGGGAAGGTCCCTTCGAGCAATAAGGCGATATCGGCGGAGTCGGCCTTGGGAAATGGAGAGGTCATGGCGTGAGGCTCCAGAAGCGGATCACAGGCCCGATCGTGGGCATATCGCAAAGCGACGGATAATCTCGCGCCAGCAATCTCAAGGCGACAAAATCCCCGAGACGAAAGCGTGTTTCGGCGAGGTAGGGCAGGATCTGTCCGGGTGCCGCGTTCAGGTCCAGGGCGCGTTCGCAGTGGGTGCGGGCCGCCAGATAGTGTCCCTCGAGCATCGCGAGGCGCCCCATGAGGACGTGGAGCGTGGGGTCATTGGGGCGGCGTTTCAGGGCGGCCAGGGCATGCGTCTGCGCGCGGCGGATGGCGTGCTGACGGAGGTGGTCCCGGGAGAGGTCCTGATAGAGAAGCTCCCAATAGAGAAAGGCCAAGTGTTTTTCGAGAATGCCCTCGTCGTCTTTGGGCCCGGGCGATTGTCGCCGCGTCAAGGCCTCGCTGATCGCCTCCGACAGGTTGCCCTCGCGCCGATCGAGGAGTCCGTAGGCGAGGAGTCGCAGGTCTTCCTCAGGGTGGCGCAGGGCGCTGCGCATGAGTGGGGAGGTCTGGCGTGAGAGGCGTGGGTCAAGTGAGAGCAAGGCGCGCACCCCGCGCGCCACCCCGCTATTCTTGGCGCGCAGGATCGCCCATGCGCCACCGGCCCCCATGTGGCGTTGTCGTCCCCGCATCTCGGCGCCGAACGCTGGCAGCCCCAGGGTCTGCGGTTCCGGTACGGAAGCATGGCTTGTGAGTCGGGTAATGCCAGCGGCGATGAGCAGCGCGATTACAAGCCCCAGGCCCGGGATGGCGGCGATGATCATGGCCATGAGCCAGGAGGCGGGATGTCTGCGATAGGCGGCGGGCAATAGGCGCGCCAGAGGTCGCGCTAGGCCTAAGGCCAGAGCGCCGTTTGCGATCACGGCATAGAAAAAAAGGAGTCGTGTCGGCAGGTCGTGGAACGGGCGTCCGATGCCGGCTCGCGAGGCATGGGAGAAGATGTAGGATGTGATATCAGACGTCATGGCGCGCCCCCGCCGCCGTGCTTAAGAGGGAGAGCGCATCCTTACTGCCAAATTCCCGCAGGGTCACGGAAAAGGTCGTAGGGCCGGGCTTGATGCCAAAGCGCTCCTCGAGGTAGGCATCTACACGCTCGACATAGCCTTCGGCCACGGAACGGTTGCCGAATGGAATGAGGGTGACGAGTCGGTACGCCCCCGGTTCCTGGATGCGCCAGTTGTCGTCAAGGCCGCGTGCGAGCGTCATGAGATTGTCGAGTATCTGGTCGCGGAGCGCCCCCTCGGCGATAGCGATGGTCACAAGACTGCTCTCGAGACCCAGGTCTCGTGCCACGCGGGCGAGCTTCACCGTCTCAGCGGCGAAGCGGGGCGGGCAGTGCGGTAGTGTGGCCAGCGCCTCCTGCGCCATGCGCGTGGCGTAAGCGTCGTCGGCGAAGTATGCGAGCAGGACGCTGATTGTCAGGAGATTCTCTTCGTTCAGGAATAGGAAGGGCATGGATGCGACGACGAGCAGGCCGAGCATGGTGCCGTCCGAGGCCTGAATGGGGGCGGCTACGAGGTAGGCGCTCTGCTGCTCGTCTTTGAGGGAATTCACGGCCCAATAGGCGGTGTGCTGCTTTTCGAGGCAACGTGTCACGAGAACGTCGGTGCGATCCAAAACGAAGGCGGCGCCGATCGAGGCTCGTGGCGGGTCTTCGATGATGCCGTCGGAGAGGGCGTAGAGCGCCGCTTGTTCGAAGCCGCCATGGTAGGCGGTCAGATGCAGGAGGCGCGCGGCGAGCCCCTCGGTGAGCGCCCCGCCTTCGGTCCCCAGGGCGCGCCGCAGATCGAGGAGTGAATCGCGCAAGGTGACGGGCTTGCCGATGATGGTTTGCTCGAGCCGGTCGTGCGAGATACGCGTTGCGTGCAGTGTGCGCGTGAGGCTCTCCAGCTGTTGCGCGGCATAGCGGCTCATCTGGTCCGCTCGCCGCAGCCGCAGGATCCATGTGGAGCCATATTCCCCCGCTAAAAGCGTGAGTACGATACCGCCCAGGAATTGTCCTTGCGGGAGCTCACGCAGATGGAGTTGCGGGAGTCCCAGGTGCGCCACCACGAAAGACAGTATGAGTATCCCCACCGACAAGACTGCCGGCGCGAGCCCATAACGCAAGGCCACCAGGACCGGGGCTAACCATAGCCACGGGAAGCTCGCGTTCAAGAGAAAAGGGTCGTTTGGTCTGACCGCAAACGCTATCGCGATGGCGATCACCGGTATCACGACCGCCTCTCCCCAGGCGCGGGTTTGGAGGGAGGGTGTTAGGCGGCGGCGCAAACTCACGAGAGCAATCTGCGGACTATGGCGTTGAGGGTATCCTCGGCGAGCACCCCCACGCTCTCACGAGGCGAGCCGCTGCGGCTGCCGGTGGCCGTCCAGAGAACCCGACCGGTCTTGACGCTGACCAGGTCCACGGTCATGGCGACGGCCGGTTGTCCGTCCAGGCCTATGGTGTAACGCCATTCCTGGACCGCACCTTCTACGATGTAGCGAGCGCCTAGGGCGCGCGCTTTGGCGAGCAAGGCGGCCGGTCGGGGCGTGTGGCCCAAGGGTAGACGCGCTTTCTGGTGCAGGGCCATGGCATGCGCGGTCTTAAGGCCGTGAGCCAGCAAGAGGCTCGTCGTCATCGAGGCGGCCCGCGCGCCCGCGCCGGGGGTGGTCGTGTAGTTGGCGAACGGCGCGACCGTGATCATCGCACCGCGTGCAAAGCGCGGCGCGGGGCTTGCGTGCAAGGCTGTGCTCGCGCAGCCCGCTAAGCTGATGGCCATCGTGACGCACGAGATCCGTTTCAAGGTATTCATGTTCTGCTCCTACGGTTTGAAGTGATAGCTGTAGCGCAAGCCGACGGCCTGCAAACGGTTTTCGATGCCGGCCCCTCCTTGGCTACGCGTGTAGTAGATCGCCAAATG
Organism: Pseudomonadota bacterium; assembly: GCA_021827145.1. Lineage (GTDB taxonomy): Bacteria > Pseudomonadota > Gammaproteobacteria > Acidiferrobacterales > Acidiferrobacteraceae > Acidiferrobacter. Next base: position 7,655 of record JAKAXK010000042.1, on the reverse strand, counting down.
GTCGGACCCGATCACGGGTGTCGCGATTCCGACGGTCGCGTCGTAACCCCCATGCGTGATGCTGTCGTCGAATACTTCGAGATCGAGGAAGGGCCGCAGGGTGGGGCTGTAGTGGCGCCGATAACGGTCCCCGAAGTGGATGCCGACCCCGGCCTGGGCATAACTTTGCAGGGTAAAGGGGCCCACGCCGGTGTTGCCCGCTGGCAAGAAGGCTACGAGATCGGACGGCAGGGTCCGCGCGGACCGATAGTGCGCGATTGACAGCACGGCGCCGACAGTGAGATCGGGATAGCTCTGCCAAATCTTATGGTCATAATCCAAAGACGTAATGACACCCATGCCGAGATCGCCACCCCCCTGGCCGCGGAACCTTCGGTATGCGACTTTGGCATCGACGCTGTCGCGGGTCGTGAGGGTATTCGTGTTCTCCAGACTTAAGCCGTCTTTGACGCCCCCCAGGTATAAAGCGGGAAGATCGTAGGCGCGAGCATGGTAGTTGAGACGCAGTGTCTGGGTGGTGTGAGGCCAGAGGCGCGCGCGCACGCTTGCCTGGGCATAGGAGAAGTGTGTCACGGCCGATCGCAGGCCCAGGGTCAGACGATCCGCGCCGGACGGGCGCAAGAGGCCGATGCGGAAATATTCAGAGCGATCGAAATGCGGAATCGCTCCGATAAGGGTCGAATCAGTGCGTCGGATCAGGCCATAGCGCGCACCCGCCTCGATCTCGGTTCCGGGATTGATCATGTGACGCACGGCGATGTCCGCGCCCAGGATACTGAAGCCCGCGCTTTGCAGGTATCGGGTCCGCTCGCTCAGGCGATCGGATTGGGACAAAAGGAGGCGCCGATAGTGGCGCGCGAGACGCCCATCGGAGCGGTTCTGATCGAGGCTCGCAAAGGCCTCGGAAATCGCCCGTGCTGGTTCCCCGATCGCGCTCGCCGCATCGACCCGGTCACTTCGCGGCAGAGTACGCCGATGGTGGACCAAGAGCGCGCGGAGTTGGGCGCCATTGCGTTCGGCAAGTGCCGTGGCGAGGGCCGCCCATGCGGGCGGGTGGCCCTGGTCGCGCGCAATGGCACCGGCGGCTGGGGCATAGGCGCCGCGCGCGAGTGCATAGCCTAGGAGCAGGTCGCGGCCTGCCTTTCCGCGCCCGGCGCGCGCGCTCTCGGCGAGCAGGGACAGGGCCACAGGCGCTGTGGTGAGGCTCAGGGCGAGGTCAGCGCGCGCCCGGCGTTCGTGACGCAGCGGTTTTGTCTGTGGTCGGAAGAGTTCAGCGAAGGCCCGTCGTCGTATCGATATCGCCTCCTGGCCGCGCCCGTTGCGCGCCAGCGCGTCGGCGAATGGCAGGAGCAGCCGCGGATCATCCGGGTGGCGCGCCAAGAGGGCCTTCAGATAAGGCAGCGCGAGGCGCGGCGCGTCGACGCGCAAAAGACAAAGGGCATAAGGGAGCCAAAGGGAGCGGTTTGCGTCCACCGTGCGCGCCCATGAGGGCAGGGTCGCCGCCAGGTGCGGGGCCTTGTCGGTGGCCACGAAAAACCATAGATAGGAATCCAGAATGTCGATATTTCCGGGAAAACGTCGCAAGGCCTCTCGGTAAATGCCCTCGGCCTCCCGGCTGCGCCCCTGCAGCGTCTGGTAGCGGGCGAAATTCGTCCAGTAATACGGGTGGGTGACCAGGGCTGCGTCGCCGTGTCGGCGTGTCTGCGCGAAAGCCTTTATGAGCAAGGCGCGCGAATGAACACGTGCGGCAATATCCAGCATGGCGAAAAAGAAGGTCGCTGTGTGGTAGCGCCGGAAGCCTTCCAGGGCGAGCGGAAAGGTGGCTTGCGGGTGCTTGCGCTCATCGAGGAGCACGAGATGGACCAAGTCCGCGCGGGAGGCGATGCCCTGGGTGTAGAGGGCGCGCGCCGCCGTGCGCGCCACGCCAAAGTCCTGGCGCGCCCAGGCGAGGGCGCCCAGCGCATGATAATAGGCGAAATGCCGCTTCGAGACCTGGGCGGTGTGCCGTTTCAGAAGACGATAGGCGCGTCCCGTGTGTCCTTCGCGATAGAGGAGCGAGGCTTCCGTGAGCAGCACCCGGGGAGTGGCCCTATAGCGGCGCTCGTAGTCCCGCAAGGCCGCATATTCCCGCCGACGTTCCCCGAGGTTGTCTTCGAGCGTGATGATGGACCAAAGATAGCGCCGATGGGGGTCTTTGCGCATGGCCGTCTCGAGCCATGTGATCGCCCGCTGCGGATGGCCCTGGAGTTGATAGAGGCTGCTCATTTTTTCCACGAGGGCCGGCGCGTTTGGGTGACGTTGCAGACGCAGCGCGAGCAGTTGGGTCAGTCGTGTGAAGGCCGACAGGCCGCTTGCGAGCGTCCATGCGGGCTTGATGTAGGAGAGATCGCCGTGACGCGCGAGATAGACCATGGCGCGCAGCGCGACGTGGTTGTGCCCGGTCCAGAGCGCGGTCCGCGCAAGCCGTGTGCGCCAGGTCTTATCCAGGGGGCGGTTCTTGACGGCTATCAGGGCCACCTCGTAGGCATCGCCGACCTCTCCGGCCTTCAAGAAAGCTTGGTAAGAGAGCGCGTAGTCGCGTCGATTGTAGGGGGCGCGTGGTGCGTCATACGCTATGGCGCCGGCAGACGCGGCGTGGGCTGCGGGGCAGGGGGTGGCTGTCGCCGCGATGGCGGCGCAGAGGGTGAGGAGTCGGGGCATGCGCGCCATGCCCTTACATGATCAGTAGTCGCCGCGCATAATGCGCCGCGATCTTGGGTTTATCCGCGGCCAGCGCCAAGATGACCAGGCGCCGGAGGACGGCGGCCTCATCAGCCAGGAGGCCAAGATGGCGCCCCCCCTCCCGCAGCGCGAGGAGCGGCTGGTTATGGCTTTGCAGGACCCGAAGCGCGGCCAGAAAGTACCGTGTCGCCGCGGCGCGTGTCGAGGCGGAGGCCTGGGCCGCGAAGTCGAGGCGCGCCGCCTCCCGCGGGTGGTGAAGGCCGTCGGCGGCGGCCGCAGCAAGGGCGTAGAGTTTCGACCGGTGCGCGCCATTGCGGCGGGCAAGATCCCGATAGATGCGGATCGCCGTGCCCTCATCGTGCACCAGTGTGGCTTCGTGGGCGAGCCGGTACAGCGCGTGCTCATTCGCGCCTGCGCGCAGTTGGCTTATGAGTAGACGCAGGGCGTGCTCGTTGCGCGCCCGCGCGGGGCTGCCTTGTGGGCTGCGGTCGTTGACGGCGAGCAGGTTGCGGTAGTAGAGCCAGCGCACCTGCTCTTGAAACCCTGGTTTGGTCGTAGTCGCGAGCATCGGCGCCAATAGGCGCAAGGCCGCGACGTTGTGTCCGGTCTCGATTTCGCGGCGTGCGAGCAGGAGCGTGACACCGCGCGTATGGATTATGCGCGCGAGCTCTTGCACGAAATAGAGGTCGACCGAGGCCGCGTGGGAATGACGGATGCGCTGCAAAAAGGAGCGGGGGTCGAACAGCAGCGCGAGCGCGAGCACGATGCCGAGCGCCAGACCCACGATCAAAGCGGGTGGCGCCAAGCGCTCACGCACGACGTCAGGGGCAGTCGATCGTGAAATGGCCATGGTGAGCTTCCAGGTGATAGTCGATCAAAGATCCCTGCCGCCGTCCGGCGAGCGGTCGCGGGCCGTCACTTACGCGACAGCCCCCGACATTGCCGAGTCGAAACGACAGGGCTACGTTGCCCTGCAAGGCGAAGCGGAGATCCGCGCCGGCGCGCGTCGCACTCGTGATGGTGGCGTTGGCATCATGGAGGTACGGTCCGCTCGGCTTCTTGTGGGTCAAGCGGATCCGCACGGCCTGTCCCGGGTCTGGGGGGACGACATGGATGTAGCGCACCGCACCATGGCGATCAAAGCCCACGACTCCTGAGCTCCCATCGAGGCGCGGGTAACCGAGGCGCGCCGGGATACGCCATTCCCGCACGGCGCCGGCGTTATGGATGGTCCAGCCATGCGCTCCGCGGGCGACCACCGCATGCCCGAAATCCACGGCGATGCGCGCAAAATGGGACGGGAAGACGGGGTTCGTCCTCTGATGCAGCGCCCACACGATGACGTGGCGCAGGGCGCGCAGACCAGCGACACGGGCCCCTGAATAGAAGTGGTAATAGATGTCGAGGGGCTTGAGGCGCCTGGGGCTGTCGGTCAATTTGAAGGTCTGGATCACGCGGATGTAGCCGTAGTAGTAAGGGCTCGTCCAGCCATGGGTGTAGACGTTCTCGTCTTGCAGGGGCGCATAGACCTGAAAATGGGGGCCCTTGTAGAGTCCCAGTCCGCGGACCTTGGTGACGAAGGGCTCGGCGTCGGTCTCCGTCGCGCCGCCACCGTTCAGATTCAGGACATGCGCGCGGTAGCTTATGGCCAATACGCGCGCATCGGGATCACAGTCTCCGGACCACTGGACGAGCGAGACGTGTTTGCCGGGTGGCGCGATGTGTGTATCGATCCAGTGGTCCGCCCAGACGATTTCCTTATGGGCGCTGAAGCGTGTGTAGTCTGGAACCTTGAGCGCGTACCCATAGCGCATGCCACCCTTGTGTCCCATGAGGGCCGGGTCGCGCTCGAGGGCGGGCCAGTCGAAGGGGTGTGAGAAGGTGTGCGAGGCCACCTCGACCCAGGGTAGGGCGGCTATACGCCGCGCGATCGCCGTAAGTTGCGGCGCCTGCTTTGGAAACAGGCCGTCGCGTGTAAAGTAGGACACAATGAAAGAGGCGGACGTCGGGAGGGGGTAGGCGTCCAGGATTTGGCTCAGGATCACCTGCGCCGCATACTGTCCGCGATAGCGATAGATCCAGGTCTTGTTGGCGAATCCATCGCCGTCGATCTGCGCCATGAGCAGGCGTCGGCCACTCTCGGTAGTGGTGTCCGGGACCGGCATGGCCGGCAGCCGCAGGGCCTTGCGAAAAAACCGGAATGGGTTTAGCACCCAAGCGGCCGGCGCCTTGTGCCCAGCGCCCGATGCGGCGCCAAGGTTTGTCACCACATCGGGCGCGAGGGCGTAGCCACCCCAGGGGGTAAGCGCGATGGCGTCTTCGGTTTGGCCGCGCGCGGCGCGCAGCGTGAGCAGGGCGCGTCCCTGGCGCAGCGTGAGCGCCTGGAAATCGTCGGGCGCGGCCGGCGCCGGGCGTGTCTCAAAGCCCACATACCGCGAGTCGCCGAACGCCACGTGATTGGGGATGAAGCCGCTGGGGGCGGGTCCTGTGGTGATCTCCAGTGGGCGTAGGTGCGCGGCATCGACCGGGAAACCGAAACGCCCGAGGATGGCGACTGGCACGCCATCGCGCATCTGTCGGCGCAGGAAATGGTAGACAGCGCCCGCCTCGGGGATGTGATCCTGTTCGAACCATGTGACGATGCCGGCGTAACGGCCCGCCAAGGTACCGTGCGGAAGGCCCGTGGCCACATTCTGAATCCGCGTGCTATAGCCCAGATAATTAAGGGGCATGGCCGCGTACCAGTTGAGCGAGGTGTGCTGCGCATCCCTAGGCCCGCTGTAGAGCATGAGGATCTTGCGCGGCATGACGCGCATCCGGCCTACGCCGAGCAGCGACAGGCGACCGTTGGTGACGTAGGGAATGACACCGAGGGCGCTTATGCGCCGTGCATCGGCGATCGCTTGACGCCGTTGTCCGGTCGGTAGGTAGTCGATGGCCACCACCGGCAGGCCGAGGCGTTGGGCGCCCTGGAGTTTGGCCAGCAGGCGGTGGCGCGTGACGGCGGGCACGGGGACATAGCGTCCGCTGGCCTGGTCCCAGCCGTCGAACAGGGATTCGGCCGCGACCGCCGATACTAGGCCATGGATAGTCGGAAGAATGGAGAATCCACGATTCAGGATGAGACGCGCGCGCGGGTGGCGGGCCTTGATGGCCTGGATCAGACGGATGAGGCCTTGCTGCTGGGCGTGCCTTGCCGCCGGCGTCTTCGCAACTTGGCGGTAGGCATCGAGGGTGTCGAGGAAAAAGCCGCGATATCCCTGTTTCCATAATGGCGCGATCACATGGCGCTCGACGGCCTGGCGACATGTGCGCCGCGCCTCATTCACGATGATCGTGTTCCAGACTGGATCCTTGCCGAGGCGGCAGCCTTGCGGCAGCCATCGGTGCCGACGAGCGGAGATTTCGCCCGCGCTTGTGTAGGCGAAGGCCAAGCGATTACCCCGATCGAAGCGGCGTGGGGAAAAGTGGGAATGGGCTTGGACGACCACCCAACGGAAGGCCCGCAAGGATCGGTGGGGGGGGTGGGTGCCATAGTAGAAGGCGACACTCAAGGGGTTCGCGCGCGCGCCGAAGCTGAGCGCGAGCATCACCGCGAGCATCCCAAGATGAACTTTTTGACCACTAACACGCATCAGGTTCGCCACTGTTACGAAAAAGCGACCTTACGAGGACCATGGGGTCGTACGAAGATCTGCGAAGCCCGCGCGAAACCGTCGCGGCGAATGAGACGTGGTTGCGTCTCTACTCATCGCGTCGGCCCGTCAATCGGGCGCTATTTTCCGTGTGTTTCCCTGATGGTTATCTCGATGCGCACGGACCAACCCCAGCCCGCCGTTACAGCGCCTCGGTTGTGCCCCGTCCTTCGCCCGTTATGGAAGTTTTTTATATAGAGACTTGGCGAACGACTGTCATTCAAGGCACGCCCATAGATTTAGTCTACGGTAGCGTTGATGGCTTGTCCACATCTCGCGCCCTGCGGTTTTTTCCGAGGGATAGGAACGTGCGTGCTGTCCCCCGCCGAGGCGCGGGAAAGGCGCGCGTATGTCATTGGGGGTCTTTGGGGATACCGGCGGAAACGATGCGCTGAACGTGTCAGGCGCAGGGGATGGTGTGTGAACTCGCACGGCCTGTCGCTGGTGTGCGCCGGCGAGGTTTTAGGAAGAGCGAGGCTCGACGGGGCTCGGGATATGCGGACGGGTCTCGCTCGATGGCCGATCGGTCGGCTGCTAAGGGGGTTTTGTCGGGAAGCGGACAAGCGGCCTCGTGTGTCGCCTTGCCAGTGTGACTTTGCATGTTATCGTAGGCGCGATGACGAGGGGTTGGGTCGCGTTCGCTAGTTGTGGGCGGACTTTGAAAGGTCCGACATTCCTGTTGTCCGGCGATCAAGGGAACGTCTAGACTACCCCGTCCCGCGAGCCATGGTGGCGCGCGCAAAAAGAAGAGCCATTCTGTCAAAGGAGATGATGATATGCGAAGCCGATTGTTAATGGCGGGCCTCTTGGCCCTTGGTGTGTATCCGGCTGCAAGTTCGGCTCGGGTCTGGGTCGGTGGCGATGTGGGTCTGACGGGTGGCGCGCTGGCGGGTAACTCGCCGATCGGGATATATGCCGGTCTCTCGACGCATTCGTTTCCGCTTGGTCTCGAGCTTGGTTACCAGGCACTGAGTCTCAATCCGGGGACTATCGGCATGTTCACCGCGACCGCCCTCTACCGGACGCCGATCACGCAGGTCCGCGGCATGTACTTCCTGGCGCGCGGGGGTATCGCAACTATCTATAGCGATCCGAACGCTTACATACGCAATACCACGCGGCCGCTCATAGGGGCTGGTGTGAGTTATCGCCTCACACGCCACGTCAATCTTCGCGCCGAGTATGATCTGATCATCGATCCGCGCACGGCCTACGGGCCGCGTCAGAATGCGGACGAAC
>JAKAXK010000176.1 GCA_021827145.1 Pseudomonadota bacterium | reverse complement strand
CCGATCTCGATACCAACGGGCAGGTCGTGCATGATCTGTATGGGCAGTTCATAGACATCGCCGTTGATGGTCAGGCCGACCCGGGAATCCTCGGCACTACCAAAAGCGGCGGCGTCTTCGGGACTTAAGCAGAGAGAGGGCGAAGGTGAGCGGTCCGCCACGGCCTGGGCCTGGGCGCTCAGCTCTTCGCTGCCGAACACAGAGTACAGCGGCAGTACCAGCCATTCCTGATTTCGCCGCTGGAATGCGGTGGGCACCTCGACAGCATAGACGGGCGGGCCCGTCGGCGTGGTTTCGATAAGCCGTATGCCGGGATCACCACCGCGCAACGATCCACCCACTTCACTCTGAAACTTGGCGGTTGCCGCCACCGAATTCCAGCGCGGCGCCCAGTAGACCGGAATCAGCGCGGCGGGCGGCGGGTTTAGGGCACCTTCCATGGAAAACGCTAATGGAGAATCCGGGTCTGTTGGTGGTCGGTGTTCGCTTATGTGTTCCTGCGCGTGTATGGCGGTGCGACCACTGGCGCGATGCGGTTCTCGCGGAACCTTTTGGCCGACTATCCGAAAGTCGGCACTCGGTGCCACGTCGGGAAGAGAATGCAGGAGCGGTACGGCCTGAGCGCAGGCGGCCGTCACGTCATCAAGACGGTTCCAGCCGGATGCCGGCGCAGATCCGCGGATCGCGGCCATGTCGCGGATCCATCGCCAACTCTCTTGAACGTCGCCGCTGGGATCTACCGCGCTAAAGAACCGTTGCGCACGCGCTTCGCTGCTGACAAAAGTGCCGGAGCTTTCGGCAAACGTGGCCGCCGGCAATCGGCAATCGGCTAGGGCGGTCGTCGTACTGGCCGTGTGGTCGATGACAATTACGTGACCGGCGGCTTTCAGAAACGCGTCTACTGAAGACTGAGGGGCCCGCCGGTAAAGGTCATTTTCGAGAACAATGACGGTTGGCGCCCCGTCCTCATGGACGAGCCCAAAGGCTTCACTGAGGCGGTGTCCACCGATCATCGCCAATCCCAGACTGTTGACTTCGGCGACCGTCAAACACAGTTGGGCGTCTTTGCCGATTTCGCACAGTGCCGACGCCACATTGGCCGCGGCGTGGATCACGGCCGGACTGGCGCAGCCGATCCCGGAGATAATGAGCGGATGGCTCGCCTGCCGTAACGCGCCCGCGATCGCGGCAGCCCGGTCTATCATCTCGCTGGTCAAGTGCGTGACCGCCGGTGCTTGGCCGCTTAGTTCATGGGCGACGGCAAACCCCAGCCGTGCGATATCGTCGGGCGCGGCGCGAAAAAGTCCCTTCGCGATATCGTCCAGGCGGGTGGTGTTGGGGGTTGCTATGAATATCGGGGAAGGGGGCTCCAAAGCGCTGGCTTGGCGCACTGCACGATCAAGCCAAGGGCTTATATGCAAAGTGTCAAGAAGTCCACCAAACGCGGTACGCAAGGCCTGGCGTAAGGCTAACGCCAGGCGGGGGGCTGTGTTGGACACATCCTCGCCCAGAATCAAGACCGCGTCCGCACGTTCCGCATCGTAGAGCGAGGCGATTTTAGCGGGGCTTCGCTGGAGGATATCGAGGATAGTCGCCGCGAGTCGCGTATCGGTATCCGATGTGCCTAAATAGAACTGATCAGCGCCGACCAATGCTTGGAGTGCGAAGTTGGCTTCTAGTGAGGCACGCGGCGAGCCGATACCGATAAGCCTCCTGCCGTCACCGATAAGGCCGGCCATGACCGCCAACGCATGTGGCTTCGTCGCGGCCGCCGATTGATCATGGGCGCCAAGCGAAGGTTGACGCAACCGGTTGTCACTGTTGACAAACTCATAGCCAAATCGGCCCCGATCGCACAGGAAGTAACCGTTTACCTGGCTATTGTAACGATTCAAGATGCGGCGCACCTTCCCGTACCGTTCCCCGACAATTACGTTGCACCCTAAGCCACAGTGGACGCACACCGACGGTGATGTCTGCAGGTCCCATTTGCGTGTGTAATGTTTTTTGAGGGGCTTGTCGGTAAAGACACCGGTCGGGCAGATCTCGACGAGATTGCCACTAAACTCGCTTTCTAGGGTGCCGTCCGTATGACGTCCGAAGTAGACATGATCCTTGGAGGCAAAGGCCCGAAGGTCATGGCCCCCCGCGTAATCCTGATAAAAGCGAATACACCGGTAGCAGGTAATGCAACGATTCATTTCATGGTTAATGCACGGGCCAAGATCCTGATTGCGAAACGTCCGTTTCTTGAATCGGTACCGACGATAGGTGTGTCCGGACATCACTGTCATGTCCTGCAAATGACATTCACCCCCTTCATCGCAGATGGGGCAATCATGGGGGTGATTCTCCATAAGCCATTCAATGACGTGGGCGCGAAATTCCCGCACCTGTGGCTCATTCACAGAAATGCGCATTCCCTCTTTTGTGAGAGTCGTACAAGACATGACGACGCGACCATGGGTATCCTTTTCATCGCGAAACTCTTTGACCGCACATTGACGACAAGCGCCGACTGCCCCCAGTGCCGGATGCCAACAGAAGTAGGGAATATCTATCCCCAACGTGAGGCACTGCTGGAGCAGGCTCTGGCCCTCCTGGACCTCGTAAGGCTGATTGTCAATGAAGATCGTCGCCATTTACGTTCTCCAAGGACAACGCTTGTCGTGCACATGATGCTCGAAATCGGCTTTAAAATACTTTAAGCCGCTTTCCAGGGATTCGGTTGCGCCCGGAGCCAACGCGCAGTAGGTATATCCGGAGCCTAAAAATTTCGCATGAACCGCCAACTCGTCGAGATCCTCTGTTTTGCCTGCGCCCTCCTCAATTGCGACCAGCATTTTCGCGATCCACGGGAGCCCTTCGCGGCAGGGTGTACACCAGCCACAAGATTCTTGCGCAAAGAAGCGCTGCAGGCTCACCAGCATATCCACGGGACAGGTTTTGTCGTCCAGGATAATCATGGTACCAGTGCCCATGCGACTCCCAAGCGGCTGTAGTGAATCAAAATCCATGTTGACGTCTAACCCGTCTTCAAGGATAAACGCCGTAGATGCGCCGCCCGGCAACAGCGCCCTAAACCTCAGTCCCGCGCGCATTCCGCCGGCATGTTCTTCCAGAATTTCACGCATGGTAGTGCCCATCGGCAGTTCCCACGCGCCCGGTCTCTGCACATTACCGCTGACGCCATAGATCTTCGTGCCACCGGCTTTGGTGATGCTAAGGCCCTTGTACCAGGCGATCCCGTTATTCACGATGTGCGGAACATTACATAGGGTTTCAACGTTGTTGACTACGGTTGGTTTGCCCCACAAGCCACTTGCTGTGGCATGGCTATCCTTGCGCGGCAGCGCGCGCTTCCCTTCAATGGCGCTCAGCATGGCGCTCGATTCTCCGCATATGTAGCGACCAGCACTGGTGTGCAGATAGATATCCAAGCTATATCCGGAACCGAGGATATTCCGCCCGAGGTAGCCCTTGTTGTAGGCTTCGGCTATGGCTTTCGTGAGACGCTGCGCGGCACGCTTGTAGGCCCAGCGCAAAAATATGTAGGCAACATCCGCTTGAATGGCATAGCCACTCACGATGGTCGCCTCGATCATCTGATGTGGATCCCCCTCTAAAAGGAAACGGTCTTTAAATGTCCCCGGTTCCATTTCATCGGCATTGACCACCAAATACTTCGGATGCCGCGCGTCCTTGCCGAGCGCCATATGGCTCCATTTCTTGCCCGTAGGAAAGCCCGCTCCCCCGCAACCGCGTAAGCCGGCGTCGAGCACCAACTTCGTAATTTGGGCGGGCTCCAGACTGAGAAGTGCGGTACGCAGCGCCCGATAACCTCCCGCCTGTTCATATTCGCGCAAGCTGAGAGGCTCACGACTGGGATCGACGTTGGCGGTAAGGGGTCGTTCGGAGGATGCCACGTGAGATCG
>JAKAXK010000175.1 GCA_021827145.1 Pseudomonadota bacterium | reverse complement strand
ATCTTGAGCGCCCCCAGCGCTATGAATACAGTGCCGACCACCGGCACAAGATAGATAAGAACACTATAGACGCTGGCCCCGATACCCATGACCAAGGCGCCGGCGATGCCGTAAAAGGTGATGATGCCAAGCGCCACGAACGCGCCGGCCCGCAATAACGCGCGACGTCCAAGGGGTGTCGGGGAGTCGGTCGCGGCAAACGCCATAATAAAAGACGGGGTAATAGCGAGACTACAGGGAGAGAAAAATGAGGCGGCCCCGCCCACAAGCGCCAGCGCCACAATGAGCCACGGAGGCGCCGTGTGACTGTGGATGCGCGCAAAGAGCGGGGCCCCGACATGGACATAAGCGAACGCGCCGATGGCAAAAATCGCGACGAGTCCGATGACAGAAAGAACTGGCCGCAAGATCGAGATCGCCTTATGCATAAGTAGGACGCTGACCCACCGTGGTCACGGCATCGACGAAGAGTCGCGGTCGACCCCACAAAGAGTTGACAAAGATCGCCGTGACGCTTAACGCCATCGCGGCCATAGCCACCACCGGCGGGACAAGGCCTGTGGCCGCAAGCGGCATGCCAAGGCCATTCACGAGTACGGCCATGCCTACGTTTTGCAACATAATGCGATAGCTGCGCGCGCTCGTGGCACGAGCCCCTACGACGCCCATGAGCCGGTCCCCCATCACGATCACGTCTGCTGACTCAAGCGCGATATCGGTGCCCGCGCCCATAGCAATACCAACGTCTGCCTGCATCAAAGCCGGGGCGTCATTGATGCCATCTCCCACCATCGCCACCTTGCCGCGCCGTTGCAACTCCCGCACCAGGCTCGCTTTGCCGCCCGGCAGGACATCGGCATAAACCTCTTCGATGCCGACGAGCGAGGCGACCGCGGCCGCCACTTTGGCGTTGTCGCCCGTCAAAAGGACAGTCTGGCACCCTGCTCGCTTCAAGGCCGCAACGGTCTCGAAGGCGTCCTTACGCACCACGTCGCCAATACCCAAAAGCCCCGCGAGACGGCCGTCCACGGCAACACCGATAATCGTCAGGGCTTCCTGCTCAAAACGGGCCAAATGGTCTTCATCGACAGTCACTGATGCCCCCTGTTTCAGAAAGGCCGGGCGCCCCACGCGCACCTTTTGGCCGTTGATTTCGGCCTCCACGCCGAGACCCGGGTAAGCCCGAAAATCCCGAATCGATGGCAGAACGACGTCGCGGGCCAGGGCATAATCCAAAAGCGCGCGCGCGAGCGGGTGCTCGGAGGCCACTTCCACCGCTGCCACGTAGGCGACAAGGGTGGTTTCGTCAAAGCCCCCTAAGGCCTGGATTTTTTGAACGGAAGGCTGCCCTAAGGTCAAGGTACCGGTCTTGTCGAAGACTATGGTTCGGACGAGACGCAGGCTTTGAAACGCCTCGCCTGTACGCATGATGACTCCACCGTCTGCGGCCTCGCCGGCGCCGCGGACGATCGAGAGCGGCACCGAGATCCCAATGGCGCACGGGTAGCCCATAACAAGGACGCTGAGAGCAGCAAACATAGCTCGTTGGAGATCGACGTGGTCGCCCATCAGCCACGGCCCCGCTAACCAAAAAAGCAGGGCCGCAAAGCTAATCGCAAGGACGGTTGGCGTATAGATCCGCAACACGCGGTCGACGAGATGCAAAACGCCCGGCTTTAAGGCCCGGGCGTCCTCAACATGACGAACGACTTGGGCCAGAAAGCTTTGCGCCCCGACCGCGCTTACGCGCACGACCAAGGTCCCGACGCCGTTCATGGCGCCACCGATGATCGTATCTCCTACGACCTTCTCAACGGGTAACGGTTCGCCGGTGACCAGCGCCTGGTCGACCGTTGAATGGCCCTCCACTATGACTCCGTCGACCGGCACGCGCTCACCGGGCCGTACGCGCACCCGATCATCTATTCTGATATCGGTAAGTGCTCGTTCTTCCTCGCCGTCTGGCGTCAGGACGCGCGCTGTATCCGGCTGCAGGGCGAGCAAGCGCTTAACGGCCTGTGAGCTGCGGGTCTTAACAATGAGAGACAGCCACTCCGAAAAGGTATGGTAGGTGAGCACCATGACCGCCACCGCGAAGAAGGCGGTCGTCGGATAATGAGCGCGCTGGATTACCAGGCCGATAAGGCCTCCAGACAGCGCCGCGAACGCGCCGATCTCCAACAAAACGTGCTGATTAAAAATGCCCCGCCGGAGGGCTTGCGCGGCCATAACGAGGAAGGGGCGGCCAGCACCGAATACGACCGCAGCGGCGAGCAGCGCCGTAAGTCCCGGCACGAAGGTCTCGAAGGTCGGCCACGTTCGCGCGAAAAGCACGAGCGCGCAAAGGGCCGCGAGGCCGCCTGTGCCGGCGGTCGCGATGATTAGCCCGCGCGGCCGTAATACCAGAAAAGCGAGTCCCAAAAGGCTTGCGAACACAACGACGGGGAGCAGCCACCAGATGCCGACAGGCTGGGTCACAAACGCCACCGCAATGAGACCGGCGGCCAACATGGCCACAAAACGCCGACCTTCGCGGACCAGCTCCTGCTCCTCTTCCTCGTAGGACCGCAGCTTGCGTGGATCGGAGATCGTATAGCCGAGGTCACGTAACGTCGAAAGAAGGGAGCGGGCAGTGATCCTTTGCGGGTCATACTCGATCAGCGCCTGCTCATGGGTAAGACTTACGGCAACCTGGGCGACACCTGCGCAGCGACTGAGGGCGCGCTCTATGGTTCCCGTGCACAGCGAACAGTGCAAGCCGCCGATGCGGGCCCGGATGCGCGCGTGTCCTGCACGCTCGGCGGGCTCTTCGCTCCAGAACATTCCAAGATCTGCTGTGGTCATGGCGCCACCTCGTAACCCAAACCTTCGATGGCCGCTCTTAGCGCCGAATTCGAGGTCACCTCTTTATTGTACAGGACACGCACGCGTCCAAGCTTATGATCAGCGCTGGCCCGGGACACCCCAGGCACCGCCTCAAGACGGCGGGCGATGCGGTTTTCACAGCTTGCGCAAGACATGCCGTCAACGCTAAAGGTCTCATCTGTTATTGCCATGGCTTACGCCTCCTTACAGGATCTTAGGGGTATGCTAGAAGCTGGAGTGCGGTCCATGTCAAGCCGGCGCCCCGCCACTCGGCGACAGCCGTGCTAGGCTCGCGAGCCGTAGCGCTTGGGACAGGTCGCCAAAAATTTGCACATGAGACCGTATACTACCTGGCGGGGGATCGATTCGAGGATCATTACCACGGAGTGGCGCCCGTCCAGAGAAAGGAGGTTATGAAGTATTATTCATCCGGGGTGACTTCGACCACCCCGGATGTTTTATTTCGGGATCTCGTAGGTGTCGAGAATCGACCGGGCTTAGTAGACCGGTTCGGGGGTCTGCGGCACCTTTCAAATAGCGGCATTCTCGATATCTGAGACTTCCAGATTGAGGGTAGAGCCGGTGATGGGACTGGCGCTGGCGGCTCGAAGCTGTGTAAGGAATGGTCTCGTCATAGTGCCAATGCCCGTTTGAGATCATCGTGCTCGAAGGCGCTGGCCATGCGGTTGATTTCGGCTGAGCGCGCACCAACGGTTGCGGCGATTTCGCGCCACGTCGCGGTCACTGTTGCGACCTCTTTTATGATCGCGCGAGCCTGCGGCAGTGTGAGGGCAAAAAACTCGGACCCCGCCTCCAGCAGGTCGAGCGAGCAAGTGCCCTCGTCGAGATCGATGTTTGTCGTCAACACCCGCGCTTTGAGATCAATCGGAACGGGATTGAGGTCGTATGCCGGTGAGAGAGTCCAACCGGACTTTCCCCGCCACAGGAAGCCGTGATTGCGGAGATGGTCGTCGACGTTTGAGATCAAGACGTTGAAAACGACGCGCCGATAAAGCGCTTGAGCGTCCGTTTTCCCCTGAGCGCCGTGCTCAGCCAGGGCATTTACGATCTCGGGATAGTTGCCGCGCTCGCCGTCCTTCGCGCCTATCATCGCCATCGCCGACAGGAACGGAATGCGGATCGCGCCGTCG
>JAKAXK010000041.1 GCA_021827145.1 Pseudomonadota bacterium | reverse complement strand
GATGAGCCGCAGCGCTCGGGCGAGAAGCTCTTGGAGGCCATCCAGATGGCGTGGATCGACGAGGCCGACGTCGACTAGGGTTGTCCGGCCGGAGGCGCGGACCCTGCGGGTCGGCGTGATGCGCTTGCGCCCCCATAAGAAAGCGGCATCCCGTCCCGCGCGAGCCCCGATTCCGGGGGCCGGTCCGGCGGAGGCGAAATACCCCACCGGGCGGGCGCAAGTGCGTGTGTCGACCCGCAAGGCGCAGGGCTCGCCGGCCTCGGAAATTGCCGCGCCGCCGCCAAGGCGCTAGAATGCGCCGGTTTCGGAATGAAATCCCTTCAACCAAGGAACAGGCATGGCCATTGAACGCACGCTTTCTATCGTGAAACCCGACGCCGTGGGCAAAAACGCCATCGGCGCCATCTATGACCGCTTCGAGAAGGCGGGTCTGCGCATCGTCGCGGCGCGCATGATGCAATTGACCCGCACGCAGGCCGAGGGCTTCTATGCCGTCCATAGGGAGCGCCCTTTCTTCAAGGACCTGGTGGCTTTCATGATATCGGGGCCGGTCATGGTGCAGGTCTTGGAGGGCGAGAACGCGATCGCCAAACATCGTGAGGTCATGGGCGCGACCAACCCGAAGGCAGCAGCACCCGGGACCATACGCGCTGATTTCGCCGCAAGTATCGATGAAAACGCCGTGCACGGATCCGACGGGCCCGAGACCGCGCGCGACGAGATCCGTTACTTCTTCGCCGACACCGACATGTGTCCGCGCACCCGCTAGGGAGGACGATCTGATCACGACCGATCCCGTCAATCTGCTGGGTCTGGATCGCGCCGCTTTGAGCGCCTTCCTCGCGACCATGGGTGAGCGCGCGTTTCGCGCCCAACAGATCTTTCCGTGGCTGCATCAGCGCGGCGTCACGGATTTCGCGGCGATGACGAATATCGGCAAGGGACTGGCGGCACGGCTTGGGGAGTGCGCGACCGTCACCATTCCCGAGATGGTCACGGAACGGCTCTCTGAGGACGGGACCCGCAAATGGGTCATGCGGCTTGCGGACGGTAATGCGATCGAGACGGTCTTCATTCCCGAGGCCGAGCGCAACACGCTTTGCATCTCCTCACAGGTTGGATGCGCGCTCGACTGCGCGTTTTGCGCCACGGCGCAAGAGGGATTCAATCGCAATCTGACGGCCGCCGAGATCGTGGGCCAGGTCTGGTTCGCCGAACATAGGCTGCGCGGCGAACGTCAGGACTCGGAGCGGGTGATCTCGAATGTCGTGTTCATGGGCATGGGCGAGCCGCTCCTGAATCTGAAGGAGGTGGGGCCTGCGATCCGTATACTCCTGGATGATCTGGGTTACGGATTGTCGCGCCGGCGCGTCACGGTGAGCACGGCGGGTGTGGTACCGGCCTTCGATCGCCTTCACGAGGTGGCGCCGGTGAGTCTCGCGGTCTCCTTGCATGCCCCCGACGATGCGCTGCGGGATCAGCTCGTACCCTTGAATAAGAAGTACAAGATTGCGCAATTGCTCGAGGCCTGCCAGCGCTATGTGGCCAAGGACGCGCGCCGCCGCGTGACCTTCGAGTATGCGATGCTCGCGGGTGTAAACGATGCTCCCGAGCAGGCGCGGGCCCTGGCGCGCCTGCTACGGAGCGTGCCCGCCAAGGTCAATCTCATCCCCTTCAATCCCTTTCCGGGGACGCGTTTCGAACGATCGCCGGATGCCGTGATTGACCGGTTCCGCGACATCCTGTTGGGTGCGGGCCTGGTTACGGTCACCCGCCGGACCCGTGGCGACAGCATACGCGCGGCATGCGGGCAGTTGGCCGGCGTCGTGAAGGAGCGGTCCCGTCGCGTGGTCGCTATCCATGTCTCCTAGACTTATCGCCACATTTTTGGGAATTCTGGCCCTGGTCGGCTGCGCGAGCGCTCCGCGGCTATCGCCTCAGGCCCGCAAGCTGATCCAATTGCGCACGGCCCTCGGCGTCGGGTACATGCGCCAGGGGCAGTTGGGGTTGGCCCGTAATGAGCTGGCGCACGCACTGGCCCTGGACCGCACAGATAGGGCGGCCAATAACGCCATGGCCATCGTGGAGGAGCGGTTGCGCGAACCCGTCAAGGCGGCGCGTTATTTTCGGCGGGGCATCGCCCACCACCCCCATGATGGCAGCCTGCAGAACAATTATGGCGCCTTCCTCTGTGACACGGGCCAGGTCGCGCGGGGCCTCAAGCACTTCCAGGCCGCGCTGCATTCGCCGCTTTATCCGACGCCGCAGCTTGCGGACCTCAATATGGCCGTGTGCCTCTTGAAGGTTCCGAACGAGAAGGCCGCCATCCATTATTTTCATCGCGCCCAGGCCTTGGCTCCGGAACTGGCGGCGCCTTATTATTATTTGGCGCGTCTGCGTTATCAGGCGCATCACTACGCCCGCGCGAAAAACGAACTGGCGCAGTACCTTCAGCGCGCCCGCAGTGAGCGGGCCCTGTTCCTTGGGGTCCGCATCGGACAAGCCCTGAAGGATGCCCGCTTCACGCACTATTGCGCTACACGATTGCTGGAGAACTACCCGCAAAGCGCGCACGCGCGTACCGTCGTCCAGTGGCAGCGTGAGGGTCGGCTGATTGGGCACTGAGGAGCCGACCAAGACCGAGGCCGGCGTCAACCCGGGCGAGCGCCTACGCGCTGCGCGGGAGCGGGCGGGATGGACAGTGGAGCAAGTCGCTCTGCGCTTGCGGCTGGCACCCACGCAAGTGCGAGCGCTCGAGACCGGGCGGCGCGAGGATTTGCCGCCGGCCGCCTATGTGCGTGGTTATCTGCGCAGCTATGCGCAGCTGCTCGGCCTCGATCCTCAGGAGTTCGCCAAGGCCCGCGCCTCGGAAGAGGGGAATGCGCCTCCCCAGCCCATGGCGCCGCGGACCGTGCCGGAAGGGCGGAACCGCGTGGGCGGTGTCCTGTATGGTTTGCTCCTGATCGCTATCGTCGCGGGCATGCTGTGGTGGCACGAGCGCCCGCCCGCGCCGGCGCGCCTTCCGGCGTCACAGCTGCTCCCTGCACAGCCAACGGGTGTGCTACCGCCGCGCCTGACGAGCCTGGCGGCCGCTAGCGGCCGCCACGGCGACACGCGCACCTTTCCGCTGGCGGGGTCGCATCGGTCGGCGCGACCGTCCCGGTCGGCGGCGGCGCCGCGCGGGATATATCCGCCCCATCCTGTCTATAAGCGATCCGCACCCAAAGACGCGCGCGCACCGCGGGTGGTCGCGCGTCTGCCATCCTCCCGCCGGCAGGTCCTGGCGCGCATGGCACGCTCGGGGGCTGCCTCCGCGCGGCGGGTGACGCCGCATTCACGCCCCCCGGCAGTGCCTGCCACGGTGACCGCCACCGTGGCGCCGCCGTCCGCTGTACCGAATCCCGGAGGATTGGTAAGCTTGCCGCAGGGCCGTACGTATGTCGGCCTACGGATCCGCGCCAATGACGGCGCCATCCACGTGACCGTACGCGATGCGCGCGGCGTCAGGCTTATGGCGGGGCAGGTCGCCCCCGGTCAGGCGGTCCATGTGATGGGCCGCGCCCCGTTTCATCTGACTCTGAGCCAAAGCCAGGGCGTGGCCGTCAGTATCGGGGGCCGTGCGGTCACCTTGCCAAACGCCCAGACCGGGCAGAATGTGCGGGTCACAGTCGACCCATAAGCGGGAATACAAATCTATGCACGATACGACCGAGATTCAGCGCCGCAAGAGCCGCATGATCCATGTGGGTCGCGTGGCGGTCGGGGGGGATGCCCCGATCAGCGTACAGAGCATGACCAACACCGAGACCTGCGACGTGGCGGCGACCGTGGCGCAGATCCAGCGGCTCGTAGCCGCGGGCGCGGATATCGTGCGGGTGTCGGTCCCGACCATGGAGGCCGCGCAGGCCTTTGCCGAGATCCGCAAGGCAGTGGATGTGGCGCTGGTGACAGACATCCACTTCGATTACCGCATCGCCTTGGAGGTCGCCCAACTCGGCGCGGATTGTCTGCGCATCAATCCGGGGAATATCGGTCGCGAGGACCGCGTGCGACAGGTGGTCGAGGCGGCGCGCGACCGGGGGATCAGTATGCGCATCGGTGTGAATGCGGGCTCTCTAGAGAAGGACCTGCAGAAGAAATACGGCGAGCCGAATGCCGACGCCCTGGTGGAATCGGCGCTGCGGCATATGGAGATCCTGGAGCGGCTGAACTTCCGCGACTACAAAGTGAGCCTCAAGGCCTCCAATGTCGCCATGGCGGTGGCGGCCTATCGCAAGATGGCGGCCCTGACCGAGCAACCCCTGCACCTAGGCATCACCGAGGCTGGCGCCCTGCGCGGCGGCACCGTGAAATCGGCCATCGGCCTGGGCATGCTGCTGGCCGAGGGCATAGGTGACACGATCCGGATCTCGCTGGCCGCCGATCCGGTAGAAGAGGTGAAGGTCGGGTTCGAGATCCTGAAGAGCTTGAAGCTGCGCAAGCGGGGCGTGAATCTCATCGCCTGCCCGTCGTGCTCGCGTCAGGAGTTCGATGTCATAGGTACCGTCAATGCCCTCGAGGCGCGCCTCGAGGATGTCCAGGATTCGATCGACGTGGCGGTCATAGGCTGCGTGGTCAACGGACCGGGGGAGGCCAAGGAGGTCCAGGTGGGGCTCGCGGGCGGATCGCCCAATCTGCTCTACAAGGATGGCAAACCGCATAGCAAGGTCACCAACGAAGACCTGGTCGATACCCTCGAGCGGGCGGTCCGCGAGGAGCTGAAGCGCCGCGCATCGGCCGCGCCCGTGATCCCGATCAAGGCCTTGTCTTGAGGTGGCGTTGAATCGTCAGATCGCCGGGGTCCGCGGCGTCGCCGCGCTACTGCCCGTCGACTGTGCCCCCTGGGCGGCGGTCGAGGAGCGCTTGCGTGCGCTCATGGAGGCCTACGGTTTTCGGGAGATCCGCCTGCCGATTATCGAGCGCACCGAGTTGTATGCGCGCGCGGTGGGCGAGGTCACCGATATCGTCGAGAAGGAGATGTACACCTTCCTTGATCGTAACGGCGACAGCTTGAGCCTGCGGCCCGAAGGCACTGCGGGCTGTGTGCGCGCCGGCATCGAAGGGGGTCTTTTTTATAACCAGACCCAGCGCCTGTGGTATCAGGGCGCGATGTTTCGTCACGAGCGTCCCCAGAAGGGACGCTATCGCCAGTTCCATCAGTGGGGTGTGGAGGCCTACGGTATGAGCGGGGCCGCCATCGAGGCGGAACTGATCGCGCTCGGCGCGCGCATCTTGCGGGAGTTGGGCGTGAAGGCGCGGCTACTCGTCAATTCGCTTGGCACGCCGGCCTGCCGGGAACGCTATCGCGATGCGCTGGTGGATTACCTCAAGGCGCATCGTGATCGTCTCGACGAAGACAGTGTGCGACGGCTCGATCGCAACCCGCTGCGGGTCTTGGACAGCAAGAACCCGGCGATGATAGAGATCCTCGACGCGGCGCCCGCGATCGCCGATCATTGGAGCGCCGAGTCGCGCACGCATTTCGCGGATTTGACGGCTCAGCTGCGGACCCTCGGTGTCGCCTTCGAGGTGGCCCCGCGACTCGTGCGCGGGCTCGATTACTATACGCACACGGTCTTCGAGTGGGTGGCCGACGAGACTTTGGCGCAGGCCACCGTCGCCGCCGGCGGGCGTTACGACGGTTTGGTGACCGAACTCGGGGGCGCGGCCACCGCAGCGGTGGGTTTCGCGATCGGCATGGAGCGTCTGATGGGGCTCGTCACGCGCCAACCGCAGACGCTCGGGCTCGACGTCTATGTGATGACGCCCGCTGCCCTTCAGGGGCGGGCGCTGGTCCTGGCCGAGGCCTTGCGGGACCAGGGTGTGCGCGTGGAGGTCCATCTGGCGGCGGCTAGCGCAAAGAGTCAAGGCAAGCGGGCCCGCGATAGCGGGGCGCGCTGTGTCGTCGAGGCGGTGGACGAGGAAGGGGTGGTGATCCTGACGGCAGGGGCCACACAAGGTGGCACAGTGAGCTGGGCACAGGCTGTGGCGCGTATTTCAGAGATTTTGGGGGCGAAAGCGAAGATCGATGACGAATGACCTGACCGACGGCGAATGGGGCGACATCAAGGAATTTTTTCAGAAGTACGGGCGCACGATGCTCTATGGTGTGCTGGCCGCGGTCCTCGTGATCGGGGGCTTCTATTATTATCGGCACTACCGTGCGCAGCAGAAGGTCCTGGCGGCGGCGCTGTACCAGGAGGTCTTGGGGGCGGCAAGCCAAATGCGTTTCGGGCTGGCCACGGCCGCGGGTCAAAAACTCGAGCACAACTACACGGCGACACCCTACGCCGGACAGGCGGCGCTGATTTTGGCGCGCCTCGAGTATCAGAAGAATCAGCTACCCGCGGCGAGTGCCGATCTCGAGTTCGCCGCGCATAAGGCGACCCAGTGGAGCGTGCGCACGACCGCGCGGCTGCGTCTCGGTAGCCTGCTGCTGGCGGAGGGTCACCCGCGGCAGGCATGGACCTATGCGCATATCGCCAAGCCCTATGGCTTCAAGGCCATGGTGCTGGGCCTCGAGGCGGAGATCCTGGCGCGCGAGGGGCATAAGAAAAAGGCGCTCGCAGCCTTCACGGAGGCCTTGAAGAGTGCCCCCAAGAAATCGTCCTTGACGAGTCTCTGGCGCCGCGAGCGCGCGCAGTTGCAGGCGGCGTCATGAGGCGCGCGCTTGGTGTACTGTTGGCTGCGGGCCTCTTGGGCGGCTGTGGCGTGTTCAGCAGCGACAAAAACGTCGTACCCCCGGCCAAGCTCAAGCCCTTTCACGCGAGCCTCAAGGTCAAGCGGGTGTGGTCGCATGACACCGGCAACGGCACGGGCGGATATGATCTGGCCTTGCGCGCGGCCTTCGCGGGCCAGGCCATTGTCGTTGCCAACGAAAACGGCACCGTGGTCGCTTATCGCAGGCGCGACGGCCATAGACTCTGGCGGCGCCATTTGAAGGCGCGGATCACGGCGGGCGTGGGCGCGGGTCAAGGCCTAGTCGTGGTCGGCACGCGGCGCGGACGGGTGTTCGCGCTCGACGCCAAGACCGGTAAGCCGGTCTGGACGGCCCAGGCGCCGAGTGAGATCCTGGCGGCCCCCGTGGTGGGGGCGGACGGGGTCTATGTCGCCTCGCTTGACGGTCATGTGACGGCCTTCGGCCGTACGCACGGTCGCCAGCTATGGATGGCGGCTCACACTCACCCGGCCTTGACGCTGTTTCTGACGGCGCGCCCGGCCTTGACCTCGGACCTGCTGTACGAGGGGTATGCCAATGGCGAGTTGGTCGCCTTGCGTACCACCGACGGCCGCCGTCTCTGGACCAGCGCCGTGGCCGAGCCGCGCGGCGGGGATGCCGTGGAGCGGCTGGTGGATTTAGGCCACCCCCTGTATGCACAGAACATCGTGTATGTGAACGGCTACCATGGCGCAGTGGCGGCTTTGGCGGCGCATTCCGGGCGCATCCTCTGGGGTCGACCGCTGTCGTCCTACCGTAGCATGGCCTTGGGGGGTCAGTCCCTGTATGTGGTCACCGCACACAGCCGCGTCATGGCCTTGGCGAGCGCAAGCGGTGGCACCGTGTGGAAGCAGGCAGCGTTTCTGAACCGCAGGCTCAGCAGTCCGGTGCTCGCGGGTCCGGCGTTGGTCATGGGGGATCTCGCGGGTTATACCCAGTGGCTCTCGCGGCGTAGCGGCCAGCTCATGGCGCGGATGCGCGTGGGCGAAGGGGCGATACGCGCCGCACCGCTCGTGGGTCGGGTGGCGGGAGATAAGGGCCTGCCCACCGTCTTTGTGCTGACGACCACAGGCCGGCTTGCCGCGCTCGCGTTCCGACCCGCGCCATCATGAAGCCGGTCGTGGTTCTTGTCGGACGGCCCAACGTCGGCAAGTCCACGCTCTTCAATGCGCTCACGCGTTCGCGTCAGGCCCTGGTTGCGGATCTGCCGGGGCTCACCCGCGACCGGCAGTATGGCGATGGGCGCGTAGGCGGCCGCCCCTATCTGGTGGTCGATACGGGCGGCATCGTGAGCGAGCACGACCCCCTGACCGCCCTGGTCGCGACCCAGACGCGGTTGGCGCTGGCCGAGGCCGATGCCGTGATCTGTGTGGTCGATGGGCGCGAGGGTCCGAACCCCGATGATTTTCTGATCGCGAGCCAGTTGCGTACCTTGAACCGGCGACTCTGCCTTGCGGTCAACAAGACCGAGGGGATGGAGAACGAGCTTGCGGTCGCTGAGTTTCATGCCCTGGGCCTCGGGCGCCCACATGCCATCGCTGCGACCCATAACCGCGGGCTCGATGAACTCATGCAAGCGGCCCTTCAGGGATTTCCAATGGAGAGCCCGGAGGTGCCCGCCGGCGCGGGCATGCGTATTGCGCTTGCCGGTCGCCCTAATGTCGGTAAGAGTACGCTCGCCAACGCCTTGTTGGGTGAGGAGCGGGTGGTCGTGTCGGACCTGCCGGGGACGACGCGCGACAGTATCCATATCCCGTTTTCGCGCAGCGGCAAGGAGTATGTCCTGATCGATACGGCCGGTGTGCGCCGTCGTAGCCACATTACCGATCCCTTGGAACGCCATAGTGTGGCCAAGACGCTGCAGGCGGTCGATGAGGCGCAGGTGGTGTTGCTCGTGTTCGATGCGCGCGAGGAGGTGAGTGAGCAGGACGTGACGCTGGCCGGTCACATCCTCGCGCAAGGGCGCTCACTCGTACTTGTCGTCAATAAGTGGGAAGGGCTCGATGCGGCGCGGCGCGAGTGGATTCGCCGGGAATTGGCGCGGCGGCTGCCGTTTCTGTCCTTTGCGCGTCCCCATTTCATCTCCGCGCTTGAAGGCCTGCACATCGGGCCGTTGTTTCCGGCCATGGAGCGCGCCTATCGTTCCGGCGGCCGCACCCTGCCAACCCCCGAATTGAATCGTATCCTGAGAGACGCGATCGCGGCCACGCCACCGCCTATGGTGCGCGGCCGGCGTATCAAGCCGAAGTTCGTCCATCAGGGGGGGAAATACCCGCCGCGCGTGATCGTGCATGGCAATCTCGTGTCCGAAACCCCGGATGCCTGGCGGCGCTATCTGTCCCAGCGGGTGCGCGAGCACTTCCGGCTCGAGGGCACGCCCGTGGAGGTCGAATTTCGCGAAGGCGACAATCCCTTCGCCGGACGGTCCCAGAAGGCCCCGACGGCGCGTGTCGAGGCTAAGCGGCGGCGGTTGAAGCGCTTTCGCAAGGCCCACTACGGCTGAGCGGTCTTGATCTCGGCCCAGAGTTCCCCGTGGGCTAGGCGGATGCGCAGCGTCTCGCCGGGTCGATGGGCGGCGGCGTCCCGGACCACCCGGCCCTGCGCATCCGTCACGATGGCATAGCCACGGTCTAAGACCGCGGGCGGTCCGACCAGCGTCAGGGCGCGATCGAGCAGCGCGAGCCGTTCGCCGCGGACCCTCATGGCCTCGGTCATGGCGCGTCGCAGGCGATCCTTCAAGAGTTCATGGCGTGCCGCGAGCCGCTCGCGAAGGGCCTCCGGTGGCTGCGCGCGCAGCCGTTCCCCGAGTAATGCCAGGCGCCGTTCGTGGACGCGCAGGGCCGCGCGCAGGGCGCCCGTCAGGCGATCGGGCAAGGGTGCCAGCCGCAGTCGATAGGTTTGCAGGCGGGTGTGCGGCGAGCGCCGTTCCAGCCTTTGCGTGAGCGCCATGAGCCGTGCCCGCAGCCGCGTCGGATAGCCCGGCAGGGCCAGGATCAGGCGCCGCGCCAGCGCCGTTACCGCCGCCCGTTTTTCGGGCAGGCCGCGGACCGGCAGCAGGGTGAGCCGGCGCTTTAAATCGTCGCAGCGTTGGATGCGTTCGCGCAGGAGCCGGTCGATCAGACGGGCAAGCCTTTGGTGGGCGTCGTGGTGGCGTTTGCGCCACAGGGCCTGATCGGGGCTCAGAAGTTCGGCGGCCGCCGTGGGGGTTGGGGCGCGTATGTCCGCGACCCAGTCGGCGATGGTCGTGTCGGTTTCGTGGCCGACACCGGTCACGACCGGGAGCGTCGAGCGGAACAGGGCGCGCGCCACGATTTCCTCATTGAAGCACCAGAGGTCCTCGAGCGAGCCGCCACCGCGGGCGAGCAACAGGACGTCGCATTCGCGGCGTTCGTTGGCGAGATCGAGCATGCGCGCAATGGCAGCGGCGGCATCCCGGCCCTGCACTGGGACCGGGTAGAGCAGCACCGCGATCGCCGGAAAGCGGCGCCTGAGGGTGGTGACGATATCGTGCCAGACGGCGCCGTCGGGCGAGGTGATGACGCCGATGCGCCGCACCTGGGTGGGGAGGGGTTTCTTATGGCGGGGGTCGAAGAGCCCTTCGGCCTCGAGCGCGCGTTTGAGGGCCTCGAAGGCCCGGCGCAGCGCCCCCTCGCCCGCGTCCTCCATCTGTTCAACGATGAGCTGGTAGTCGCCGCGTCCCTCGTAGAGGCTCACGCGCGCGCCGACCAGCACTTGCATGCCGTCCGCTACTGGACAGCAGAGGCGCCGGGCGCTGCGGAACAGGGCGCAGCGCACCTGGGCGCGGGCGTCCTTCAAGGTGAAGTAGATGTGGCCGGATGAGGGCTGGGACAGATTTCCGATCTCGCCTTCCACCCACACGCGCCCGAGCCGCCCCTCGAGGAGCCCGCGCACCTCCAGATTCAATCGCGATACGGTATAGACCGGGAGGCCTTCCCGGTAGGGTAGTGGGGCATTGGTTTCCATGACGAGACCATACCCCGAATGCCCCGGGTGGGGAACCCGGGGCGCCTTCGTTCAGTGGGGGTAGTAGGGCTGGGCGTGGGTGTTGGCGGCCGCCTGCTTCTCGGCGGTCTGGCATTGCAGGATGACCGTGTTCGCGGTCTTGATGGCCTGGGCATATTGGCCCTTGGCGTCGGCCTGGCGGGCCACGGCGAGCCAATGCGGGGTGGCAAGCCAGAGGGCGCCATGGGCGCGCGCTTCCTTGACGGCCACGGTCGCCTGTTTGACGCGCGCGGCGGCGACCGCGCTCTGCGAGGCTTGATGGGCCGCCATGTGCGCGCATCCCCCCAGTACGAGCGCGCATGCGGTCACAAGGGCCATTTTTTTCATCGTTTGCTCCTCTTTTTATGTGGTATGGCCTTAGTGTATAGATGTTTGGGCCTAAAACACAAAGCCGCGCACTAGCAAGGCCGATCGCCCGAGGCGTTTACGCCCGCGTGGGCTTTCCGTATAATGTGGCATGCGTATCGTCCAAGAAGCCCTGACATTCGATGATGTTCTCCTGCTGCCGGCTTATTCGCAGGTCTTGCCTCGCGACGTCGACCTGAAGGCCAAGCTCTCCCGCCACATCCGGCTCAATATCCCCCTACTGTCCGCGGCCATGGACACCGTCACCGAGGCGCGCGCGGCGATCTGTCTGGCGCAAGAGGGCGGACTTGGGGTGATCCATAAGAATCTGACCGCCGTGCGCCAGGCCGACGAGGTCCGGCGCGTGAAGAAATTTGAGAGCGGGGTCATAAGCGACCCCGTGACGGCGACACCGGATATGACGGTGCGCGCAGTCCTCGGGCTCATGCGGACCCATCATGTGTCCGGTGTTCCGGTGATCCGCGAGGGACATTTGGTCGGCATCGTCACGAGCCGCGATCTGCGCTTCGAGACTCGCAACGATGAGCTGATCGCGCACATCATGACCCCCAAGGAACGCTTAGTGACGGTCCGTGAGGGGGCGTCACGCGACGAGATCCAGGCGCTCCTGCATAAGCATCGGATCGAAAAGGTGCTGGTGGTCGACGAGGGGTTTCGCCTGAAGGGGCTTGTGACCGTCAAGGATATCCAGAAGGCGACCGAGAAGCCCTTGGCCGTGAAAGACGACAAGGGGCGGCTGCGGGTCGGCGCTGCGGTGGGTGTGGGTGCGGGCACTGAGGAACGCGTGGAACGGCTGCTCGAGGCTGAGGTCGACGTGTTGGTGGTCGACACCGCCCATGGCCACTCCGAGGGGGTGCTGGAGCGGGTCCGCTGGATCAAGAAGCACTATCCGCATGCCGAGGTCATCGGCGGCAATATCGCGACCGGCGATGCCGCCCGGGCGCTTGTGGATGCCGGGGTGGATGCGGTCAAGGTGGGTATTGGACCCGGTTCGATCTGCACGACGCGTATCGTGGCCGGGGTCGGGGTTCCGCAGGTAACTGCCATCGATAATGTCGCGCAGGCCTTGGCCGGAACCGATGTCCCCTTGATCAGTGACGGCGGGATCCGCTATTCGGGCGACATTGCCAAGGCGGTGGCGGCCGGCGCGCACACGATCATGATGGGCAGCCTGTTTGCCGGGACTGACGAGGCCCCGGGTACGGTGGAGCTCTATCAGGGGCGCTCGTATAAGACCTATCGTGGCATGGGCTCGCTCGGCGCTATGCAGGACGGTTCAAGTGATCGCTACTTCCAGGAAGACGGCGCCCCCGAGAAGCTGGTCCCCGAGGGGATCGAAGGTCGTGTGCCTTATCGCGGTTCGCTCGTAAGCATCGTCTATCAGCTCATAGGAGGGCTGAGGGCGAGCATGGGCTATACCGGGAGTCCCGATCTGGCGGCCATGCGAGAGCGGGCGCAGTTCGTCCGTATCACGAATGCCGGCATGCGCGAGAGTCATGTGCATGACGTGACTATCACCAAAGAGCCTCCCAACTACCAACGAGGCTGACGGGATGTCCGCGAAGCTTAGGGCGCAGGCTGAGGGTCTCGAGCGGATCCTCATTCTGGATTTCGGTTCCCAATACACACAGCTCATCGCCCGGCGGGTGCGCGAGGCGGGCGTCTACTGCGAGATCATGCCGTGCGACGTGACCGACGATGCGGTCACGGCCTTCGGTGCCCGCGGGGTGATCCTGTCGGGCAGCCCCGAGTCAGTCAATGAACACGATACTCCCCGCATCCCGGCGGCGGTGTTCGCGCAGGGCGTGCCGGTGCTGGGCATCTGTTACGGTATGCAGGCCCTGGCGGCGCAGCTCGGGGGGCGCGTGGGGGCGGCGGCGCATCGCGAGTACGGCTATGCGCAGGTGCGTACCCTCGGGCGCTCGGCCTTGCTGGCGGATTTGAGTGACGTGGAAGGCGGGGTGAGCGCGCTGGATGTGTGGATGAGTCACGGCGACCGCGTGGAGGCGTGCCCTGCGGGCTTCGTCGCCATCGCCGAGACCGACAATGCCCCGCTGGCGGCCATTGCCGATGAGACACGGCGCTATTACGGTCTGCAGTTCCATCCCGAGGTCACCCACACCAAGCAGGGACAAAGGATCATCGAGCGCTTCGTGCACGAGATCTGCGGTTGCGCGCGCGCCTGGACGGAGCAGGCCATTATCGAGGGCATTCTCGAGGAGATCCGTGCACAGGTGGGTGATGAGGAGGTGGTGCTCGCGCTCTCGGGCGGGGTGGACTCCTCGGTGGTGGCGGTACTCCTGCATCAGGCCATCGGCGATCGTCTCACCTGCGTGTTCGTCGACAACGGGCTATTGCGGCTCCACGAGGGCGATCAGGTGATGGCCACCTTCGCCGACCACCTCGGGGTGCGCGTGTTGCGCGTGAACGCCGCCGATCGCTTCCTGGGGGCCTTGAAGGGCGTGGACGATCCGGAGCGCAAGCGCAAGATCATAGGGGAGACCTTTATCGCGGTCTTTGAGGAGGAGGCCGCGCGCCTGCCCGCGGTGCGCTGGCTGGCGCAGGGCACGATCTACCCCGATGTCATCGAGTCGGCGGGCGCCAAGGGGGGCAAGGCGCGTGTGATCAAGTCGCACCACAATGTGGGCGGCCTACCCGAACGCATGAAACTGAAGCTCCTCGAGCCTTTGCGCTTGCTCTTCAAAGACGAGGTGCGGCGCATCGGGCTGAGTCTCGGGCTGCCGGCGGCCATGATCCACAGGCACCCGTTTCCGGGGCCGGGGCTCGGGGTGCGCATCCTGGGGGCGGTGGAGGAGCGCTACGCGGAGATCCTGCGGCGCGCCGACGCCATCTTCATCGAGGAGTTGCGGGCCTCCGGCTACTACGATCGGGTGAGCCAGGCCTTTGCGGTGTTCCTGCCGGTGCGATCGGTGGGGGTGGTGGGCGATGGTCGCGCCTACGATTACGTCATCGCGCTCCGCGCCGTGCAGACCGTGGACTTCATGACCGCGAATTGGGCGGAACTCCCCTACGCCCTGCTCGGGCGTGTCTCGAGCCGCATCATCAACGAGGTACGCGGCGTAAGCCGCGTGGTCTACGACGTCTCGGGCAAGCCTCCGGCCACGATCGAGTGGGAGTGACGGGGATGCGGGGAGTCCAGATTTTATTCAATACGGTCAGTGAGTTGTAGATTTTGGTTGATTACTAATACCGCATCGTCAATGGCGAGGACTTTCGGACGTAAGCAATTGACTTCGAAAGGCCTCTGGCACTTTTGCCGTGACGAGTTTGTAGTAAACAGCGCGAAGTTTTGACGGTAAATCTGACGGTAATTTCGCCGTCGAGATTTCATAGATCGCATTTCCCGTCGCATCCCTGCGGCTTCGGCGGTAAAACGAAGTAAGAAAGACCTGCAAATAAAGGCTCTTCGCGAAGGTTGAGTGCTTCATAGCGGCGTTCCGTTCAATATTTACTGCGCAGTAAATGTCGGTATGTTATCGAATATGGATGCGATGGCTAAGCTGAGGTTCCTCAAGCTTTTCCCCCTCTCGTTGGTAAAAACCCGAACGAAATGAAGCAGTAAGGCCAGGGGCGGTCGTGTTTTCTCTGTGAATGGGTGAATGGGCAGCCATGTGTCATATGTGAGTGTGCTTGTATATCTGTGATATGCATGTAGAACGCGGTCATGCATATCGATATCGTGCCCAATCGCGGTTCGCCTCCTACGGTTCTGCTGCGGGAGTCCTACCGCGAGGGGAAGAAGGTCAAGAAGCGCACGCTCGCCAATCTGTCCGATTTGCCGATGGCCCAGGTGGAGGCGATTCGCGCCATCTTGCGCGGCGAGACGTGGGGGCCTGTGACCGAACGCTGGACTGTCATCCGGTCGCAGGCCCACGGCCACGCCGAGGCCGTGGGCCTCATGATGAAGCGCTTGAACATCGCCTCGCTCATCGCCTCCCGGCCCTGTCGGGAGCGGGACATCGTGAAGGCCTTGATCGCCTCCCGGATCTTGGCCCCCCACACGAAGCTGGCAACCACCCGGTGGTGGCACACCACCACCGTGGCGGAGATGTTTGGGGTGACGGATGTCACCGAGAACGACTGCTATGCCGCCATGGACTGGCTCCTGGCCCGTCAGGACCGCATTCAGAAGAAGTTGGCGGCCCGGCATCTGAAGGCTGATGGTCTTGCCCTCTACGACCTCTCGTCCAGTTACTTCGAAGGCGCGACGTGTCCGCTCGCACGACGTGGCTACTCCCGCGACGGACGACGCGGGACCTTGCAGGTGAACTATGGGCTCATGACCGACGACCGGGGCTGTCCGGTGGCGGTCACGGTGCATGAGGGGAACACGGCCGATTCCACGACGCTTATGCCCGAGATCGCGCGTGTGCGGGACGAATTCGGCATCACGCAGTTCGTGATGGTGGGCGACCGTGGCATGATCAGCAGTGCCGCCATCACGACCCTCCGGGACCAAGGGGGTATCGACTGGATCACGGCCTTGAAGAGCAGTTCGATCCGTGCGCTCGTAGAGGACAAGACGATCCAGCCTGATCTTTTTGATGAACGCAATCTCTGCGAGATCACCCACCCCGACTATCCGGGCGAGCGGCTCGTGGCCTGTCGTAACCCCGAGCTTGCCAAGCTTCGGCGCCACAAGCGCGAAGAGCTCTTGCAGGCGACCGAAGACGATCTGGCCAAGATCGCAGCCCGTATCGAAGCCGGACGTCTCAAGGGGCAGGACAAGATCGGTGTGGCGGTAGGCCGCGTCGTGAATCGCTACAAGATGGCCAAGCACATGAGCTTGACGATCACCGACACGACCCTCACCTTCACGCGCAAGAGCGAGGCCATCGCCGCTGAGGCGGTGCTTGATGGGATCTATATCATCCGCACCTCAGTCAACCCTGAGCGACTGGATAGCGCAAGCTGTGTGCGCCACTACAAATCCTTGTCTCAGGTCGAGCGCGCGTTTCGCTCCTTGAAGACCGTAGACCTCAAAGTCCGCCCCATCCATCACCGCTTGAGTGATCGCGCATTGCCGGCCGCATGGCCGGTGCGCGCCCACATCTTCCTCTGCATGCTCGCCTACTACGTCGAGTGGCACCTGAAGGAGGCTTGGCGCGAACTCCTCTTCGCCGATGAGGACCAGGCGGCCAAGGCCACCCGGGATCCGGTGGCGCCGGCCGAGCGCTCGGCTGCGGCCAAAGCGAAGGTCGCGCGCCGGCACCACGCGGATGGCACCCTCATCCACAGCTTCCAAACGCTTCTCACAGAGCTCGCTACGATCGTGCGTAACACCTGCACGCTCGCGGGCGTGGATGATGCCTCCCCCTTTACCATCACGACCCAGCCAACCCCCTTACAGGAGTGGGCCATGGCCTGTGTGGCGAACTTCCCGATGTAGACAGGACAAGGAACTGCGTTTTCCAGATAGGGAATTGAAATATCAAGGAAAACCGGTTGCGGCGGGGACGAACTCCAGACTAACAGGGGCGGGAGGACGAGCCCGGTGAGCCCAGCCTGCCCCAACCCCGCGTCGCACCTCAGTCCATCACCGCTTTGTGCGAAAAAAGGCCCCGCGGGGTCGTCTTACGGTGTACCCCCCCTTTTTTTGCGGACCGCCCGCATCTCACTGCCGGGCCGCAGCTTCGCGAGCCCCCGATGCCGCCCCCGGGCCCTGCAAGGGCTTGCACTAGCGCCTGCTCTGTGGTTTCATCCCGTCCCGATCGCTTATCCCTTGAGGGGGGTAGACAAGACGGTCGCTTTAGGGGCGGCGCAGCGGGGGTTTACGACCGCAGGATGTGTGGCGCCGCAATTGGATGGTGTTGGAAATATCCAATATATTAGAATTTAGTAATGCGTTTACATGCAGGTGGTGACAGAAAATAGTCTTGCTTAGCCGCAAGCTATCAACTACCATCCTGCCGTTGAGTCAGCTGTATGACACGCAGCTTAAAGGAATGTGTCAATTGTGCATTCGCGGGCCGTCATTTCCACGACGGACGATATGACCTAAGGCCGGGTCGATGAATGTGGACGTGAGGCGTTCTTCGTGAGCAAGGGGTAGGATGGGGTTCTTGGCGCGCGCGACTAAAAACGGCACTACTCATAAGAGCGCGCAGGTCGCCGATCCGGCCGTTTTTGAAACGGTCGGCCCCCTACATGAGGCAGCTAAAGTCCCCGGCAACAAAAGGGGACATGCGAGCAGGGTGGATATCTAGCAAATGTCGACCGAGCGACTGGCGAAGCAGGCACCCACAGTCTGGCCCAAATACAGACTGTTCTGCACGTTCTTCCCGACCATTGGCCGCGGTGAGGTGATGCGGGGTCTGTGGCACTATTGTCGCCGCGTGTTCACCCGCACCTTATCGGTTCGTCAAAGTTTTCCGCCGAACATGACGCCATCCCGGCGGCGCATTTTCCCGAACACTTCAGCACGCTGTAGCGACCAGCAAGCGTACGGCGCGCTCAATCACCCTCAAAGATCGTTACGCCTCTTCACGAAGGCCTTCAGTACCCCGTTTTTTTCAGCCTTTTCGCAAATCGCGGGCCAAGACCGCCCCTGCCGCATGGTGCGGAGTGCACAACGGCTCTTTACGAAAGGATTGGACCGCGTTTACAGAAAAAGTTTCCCATCTTCTTGCGATGTGCGGGAGCGCCTCCTTGGGCGCGCTTGCGTATGCCTGGCGGCTGGGAGGCGCGTATGGCCTGAGCGAGGGGCGGTTTGCCTGAGCGCAGGCGGGTAGGGCCGTCGGCGTAGGTGCGGCGGTGGTTGGTTTAGGAAACTGGGGCCCGTTCTGGCGGGTGAGGAGAAGAGAGACCGACTTTAATGACTTGAAGACGAAGTCGACTAGTTCGAGTTTGGTCGCGGCGTGGTCGCGTCCGGCTTAAACGTTGTAAGTTCCACAGGGAGAAGAAGAGTATGGCCTTTAAAATACTGAGTTTAGAGCCTAAGAAATTCCTGGCATTGACTTCCGTCATAGGCGGCATGGCAATGTCGGCGAATGCCTGGGCATTGCCAAGCTTTGCCCGTCAGACCGGTTGGACTTGCGCCACCTGTCACACCTCCTTCCCGCAGCTCACCCCCATGGGGCGGATGTTCAAGCTGATGGGTTTCACCACCACCAATCTTCAGCCTCAGCAGGAACTCAAGGCCAAGGTCGGCAATGAGATCCGCCTGTTCCTGCCGCGCGTCTCACAGTTCTCGGTGTTCGTGCAGGCCTCCGCGACGAATGTGGCGGGTGGCCAGAAGGTCCTCGGCGGCCCGGGCGCGACCCGTAGCGGCGGCAGTACGGTTTCGAGCAATAACAACATCCAGGCACCGCAGCAGGTGAGCTTGTTCTACGCGGGCGCCCTGAGCACCCATGTCGGCGACTTCATGCATCTGACCTACAGTGGCAGTGGCAGCGGCGGCTTCGGCTTCGATGACTCGGCGGTGGTGCATACGCATGCCTATAGTCTCGCCCGCAACAACACCCTGATCGTGGGCGAAGACGTCAATAACACCCCGACCTTCATGGACGTCTGGAACACCAGCACCGACTGGAACTCGCCCTTCTACGTCTCGGACTACGGCGCCGATGGCGCGGTGCCGACGAGCTTCATTGGCAGCAGCCCGGGCGCGGCCTTCCCCTTGATCGGTGTGGGCGCCTATGTGGCTGATATCTTTGGTGCCAACCGCGCCAATTGGCTCTATTTCGATTTCGACGTCTACCACAATTCCGAGGGTATCGGTGCGCCGCCCAATGGTGGTGGCAGCTTCAATGCCGGTGGCACGAGCAGCCATGTCAATACGGGCCAGATGCAGGGCAACGCCCCTTATATCCGCTTGGCCTATCAGCATGACTGGTCGCGGTGGAATTGGGAGATCGGGACCTATGACATGTGGACGAAACTGTATGCCGATCCGATTGCCCCGTCCGGCGCGGTCAATCAGTTCAATGATTACGACATCGACTCGCAGCTGCAGTACCTGGACATCAGCGACAACAACAACCTGACGCTGCGTCTGAACTACATCCACGAGACCCAGAAGTTTGCCGATCCGGCGGTTTACGGCGACTCCAGCGTATCCAGTGGCAATCTGAACACCTTGAACCTGAGCGCCACTTACTGGTGGCATGACGAGTGGGCCGCGCAGGGCGGGTTCCAGAACACGACGGGTACGGCGAATGCCCTGTTTTGGGGAACGGGGGCGAGCAACAATGGTGGCGTGCCCCTCTGGTCGTCTAACGGCTCACCGAACAGCACGGATGAGTGGGTGGAGGCGTCCTATCTGCCCTGGTGGAACATGCGGTTCTCGGTGCGCTACACGCTCTTCAATAAGTTCCGCGGCCTGACTGGGGCTACGGCGACTACGCCGAGTGCCTCGAAGTTCAACACCGTCGAACTGCTTGCCTGGTTTTCCTATTAAGAAGGATGCTGAACATGACCAAACTTTCACATAAAAAGGAATCGAACTGGGCTCGCCGCGGCCAGACAGCCGGGGCATGGAGGCCCTTGGCAGTCGCCGCTTTGTTCGCCTTCGCGGGTTCCGCGGGCGCGGCTAAGGTGGCTGCGGGCCATGTGCCCTTCCGGGTGAGCAGCGACTGTCAGATCTGTCACGGTATGCACGGCGCCGCGACGGATTATGGCGTCATCCCGAAGTTGGCGGGTCAGCACAAGGCCTATATCGTCCAGCAGCTTCAGCAGTTCCGTGACGGCAAGCGGGCCGATAATAATGGCGACGTTTATATGTTGCCGGTGGCCCAGGCCTTGACCAATGGTCAGATCAATGAAGTCGCTTCGTACTTCGCCGCTCAGCGGCCCCGCATGCAGTCCGCTGGGGTGCAGCATGCCGGTGCGGCGCAGGGCAAGGCGATCTTCACCAATGGGGTGGCGTCTGAGCAGATCCCGGCGTGTGCGGAGTGTCACGGCGCCAACGCGCAGGGTGCGGGCACGTTCCCGGATATTGCTGGGCAGCGCTATGACTATATCGTCCAGCAGCTGAAGTATTTCCATAATGGGACGCGTAGTAACCAGCTGATGAATCAGATTGCGAAGAACATCACGGTGCCGCAGATGAAGGCCGTGGCCGCGTATCTGTCGTCCCTGTAAGGGGCGGTTGGTTGGGGTAGCAACCGGTCCGGTAGCCGCAAGGCGGCCGGACCGGGTTTATGGCGGCCTTTGCGTCCAGATTTAGGAGGAA
>JAKAXK010000040.1 GCA_021827145.1 Pseudomonadota bacterium | reverse complement strand
AACTGCCCCGGCTCTTGGGGTGGATGTGGTCGATGGTGAGCGGCACGTGCTCGGCGTCACAGTAAGCGCAGGTCCGGCCCCACTTCTCCAGGAGATACTCCCGGATCTCGTAGCCAAACAAGGTTCCTTAGCTGGTATCCGATCCCAGAGATCCCGGGGTTCTGGAGGGTTTGGGTATCAAACCGCGCCAGCTCCTGACTCAATGTCGCAACCGGCGACCATCGCATCAGCCGCCCCACCCATGCCATCGTCGTGTCGACGCGGTGTTGGAGGCTCGGGGCCAGCCATTCCTTCGGCCGGGTGCGGTTGTCAAAGCGCGGGGCCCGATAGCGGAGTCGGCTCCGACGGAGGCGTCGATGTGGGCGTCGCTCTGTCAGGGCCTTTCGGACCGCATACCCACGGTGCGTCAGTTCGCCGGCCCAGACGACTGTAGGACCGCGACGGGAAAACGCCGCCACCAGCGCCAGTCCTGTTGTCTTGCTGCCCGGATCCCGTTTCACTCGTGTCGCTTGCACCGCGCCGCCTTCGCGGCCTTTCAGAATGATGGTGAACGGAAAGCGACGGGAGACCGCAGGCTTGCCCGCCCGCAACAAGGCCCGTGCCCGAGCCGGACGGCAGGGCATGAGCGGCTGTTCGTTTTTATCGAGGACCAGTATTCGCTGCACCATTATTCCTTTCAGCCTCCCCTTGTGAGGGCGGTGTCTGCCTCGCCCATGTCCATGGTGCTTGCCACATTGCCCGCCTTCGCCGTACCCCCCCGGTACGGCAGCATGACGGGCAACGGCCGGGTCCGGAACTGGCCAGCATTCCGAAGTGCCATGGCACCGTGAACGAGGATCGCCTTGCGGCTTTCTTGGGCTGGTCATGAGGCGGGGCTCCTACAAGCCCCGCCTCATTGTAGGCCGCACGGCCTGTGAGGCGTGGGGTTCATGACACCATTTTTTGACAGTCCAAGTCCCCCTTCTATATCATGGCGCATGGAATCGGCCTATTTACCAAAATCCGTGGACCCGGAACGATCCGCGGATCAGGGTCTGGAGTGCGCCGGTAGCCTCGATCCGGCGCCCTTGGGCCGGTTGCGGGAGCTGCTGGCGGCCCAGGCTGGTCCGATCAGTGGCCGTTTCAGGTTTCGACGGGACGACGAGGGGCGAGCGGTGATGGCGGGTTCCGCCGAGGCATCGCTTCCTTTAATATGCCAGCGCTGCACAGACCTGTTCTTGTTTGAGGCACGGGCCGATTGGCGGCGCGTATTCGCGCGGTCGGAGGCTGACGAGCAGGCACTTGCGGAAAAAGGGCTGGATGTCTGCTATCATGACGGCCCCCTTGATGTCGCGGAACTCATTGAGGAGGAGCTGATCTTGGCTCTACCGATGGCACCGAGACACCCTGAGGGATGTGAACCTGTCGCGCGGCCTGCGGGCGGGATCCACCCCTTTGCCGGGCTGGCGGAATTATTGAAGCGCGAAACGCGCGATAATAGGAACTGAGGAAAGTCCAAATGGCGGTACAGAAGAGTCGCAAAACCCCCTCCAAGCGCGGCATGCGCCGCTCCCATGACGCCCTGTCCCGCCCAACCTTGTCCGTTGACTCGACGAGCGGCGAGACGCACCGTCGCCACCATGTGAGCGCCGACGGTTATTATCGTGGCCGCAAGGTCCTCGATATCAAGCCCGATTAGGTCTGTTCCGGAGCCATAAGTGACTATCACTATCGCCCTCGATGCCATGGGGGGTGATCATGGCCCGCGCGCGACGGTTTCCGCAGCGCTCAGTTTTCTGAAGGCGAAGGAAGAGGCGCGCATCGTGCTCGTGGGGCAGCCGAACGTCATCGAGGACGAGTTGCGGCGGTTGGGGGTCAAGGCGGACGACCGGCTGCAGGTCGCGCCTGCGACTGAGATCGTGCGCATGGACGAGCCGCCGGCGCAAGCCCTGCGCACGAAACGCGACTCCTCGATGCGGGTCGCGCTCACCTTGTTGCGTGATGGACAGGCGGATGCCTGTGTCAGTGCCGGCAATACCGGCGCGCTCATGGCCGTTGCACACTTCGTGTTGAAGACCCTTCCTGGGATCGACCGCCCGGCGATCGTCACCGCGCTTCCGACCCTGAAGGGGCATGTTCACCTGCTCGACCTTGGCGCGAACGTCGAGTGCACTGCCGAGCATCTCCGGCAATTCGCGGTCATGGGGGCCATTGTCGCTGCCGCCGTGGATGGTACAGAGAGGCCGAGCGTGGGCCTTCTGAATGTGGGCGTGGAAGACATCAAGGGGAATGAGGTGGTCAAGGCGGCAGCGCAGCTGCTGGCGCGCAGTGGGTTGAATTACATTGGATATGTGGAGGGGGACGGCATCTATGCCGGTAGCGCGGATGTCATTGTCTGCGACGGTTTCGTCGGGAATATCGCCCTGAAGACCAGTGAGGGCTTGGCGCGCATGATTCGCGCCTTTTTGCGAGAAGAGTTCGGACGCGGCACCTTGACGAGGCTCGCAGGGCTCGTCGCGCGCCCGGTCTTGAAGGCCTTCGCGCGCCGCGTGGACCCCAAGCGTTACAATGGCGCAACTCTGGTCGGCCTCAACGGTGTGGTCGTGAAAAGTCACGGGAGCGCCGATGCAGTGGCGCTGCGCAACGCCCTTGAGGTGGCCTTGCGCGAGGTGCGTTACAACATCCCTGACCGCATCCGCCAAGAAATGGAACCGCCACCCCAGCGGGGACTGGCGTGACGAGCGCTCGCATTCTTGGCACCGGCAGCTATTTGCCCGAGCGCGTGGTCAGCAATGCCGAACTCGCCCTAACGGTCGATACGTCCGATGAGTGGATCGTATCGCGTACCGGTATACGCGAGCGACGCATCGCCGCCGAGCAGGAGACCACCTGCGATTTAGCCGAGCAGGCCGCCCGGCAGGCGCTCGACGCCGCCGGCTGTCTGGCGTCCGACATCGATCTTGTCATTGTGGCGACGACAACCCCGGACCGCGTGTTCCCCGGAACCGCCTGCTTGCTCCAGGAACGGCTCGGGATCCACGGTCCGGCCGCGTTCGACGTGCAAGCCGTCTGCACGGGTTTCGTGTATGCCCTGGGGATCGCGGAGAAATTTATCCGCACTGGCAGCGCGAAGCGTGCGCTCGTGGTTGGCGCGGAAACGATGTCGCGCATCGTCGACTGGAAGGATCGATCGACCTGCGTTCTTTTTGGCGATGGGGCCGGGGCGGTGGTAGTCGGCGTGAGCGATGAACCGGGCATCCTCTCATCGCATCTGCACGCGGACGGCGCCTACAAGGAACTCTTGACGGCGACAGGCGGGGTTTCGAGCCGCGGGATCGGGTCGCAGGTCGGGGAAGGCCGCATCACGATGCGCGGCAACGAAGTGTTCCGGGTGGCGGTGACGACGCTGGATGCCTTGGTCGGCGAGACCCTGGCCGCCCACGATCTGAAGCAATCGGATATCCGGTGGCTCGTTCCGCACCAGGCCAATATCCGCATTATCGCCGCCACGGCCAAACGGCTGGGCATGGCGATGGATCAGGTCATAGTGACCGTCGACCGCCATGGCAACACGTCCGCGGCATCGATCCCGCTTGCGTTCGACGTTGGGGTTCGGGATGGCCGTATCCAGCGAGGCGATGTGGTGCTCATGGAGGCGTTCGGGGGCGGCTTTACATGGGGCTCCGTGCTTCTCAGGTATTAATGAAAGGATCGAAAAGATCATGAACGACGCTAACAACCGCACCGCCTTCGTCTTCCCCGGACAGGGGTCGCAGTCGGTGGGCATGTTAAAGGCATTGGCGGCGCATCACGCGCCCATCGAGGAGACCTTCGGCGAGGCGTCGGAGGTGCTCGGCTATGACCTGTGGGCGCTTACCCAAACCGGACCCGAGGAGGCACTGAATCGCACCGCAGTGACGCAGCCGGCCTTGCTTGCCGCGGACGTCGGCTGTTACCGCGCGTGGCGTGCGAGCGGCGGGACGCAGCCGGCATGGATGGCCGGTCATAGCTTGGGGGAATTCGCCGCCTTGGTGTGTGCCGAGGCCCTGGATTACAAGGAAGCGGTGCGGCTCGTGGCGCGTCGCGGGGAACTCATGCAGGCGGCCGTCCCGGAAGGCGAGGGGGCCATGGCAGCGATTTTGGGTCTGACGGACGAGGCAGTGGAGTCCGTGTGCCGCGATAGCGCCGAGGGGGAGATCCTTGCGGCCGCCAACTATAATGCCCCAGGTCAAATCGTCATAGCCGGGACCAAGGCCGCGGTCGACCGCGCAATCCTCGCGGCACGCGCCGTTGGGGCTCGGCGTGCCATAGTGCTTGCAGTTAGCGCCCCCTCGCATTGCGGGCTCATGCGCCAAGCCGCGGCCGAGTTCTCTGAGGCGCTTGCGGCTATTTCTTTCAAGAGTCCCGCCGTACCCGTTGTGCACAATGTCGATGCGGCCCGGCGGTCGGATCCGGGCGCCATGCGCGAGGCCCTGGTAAAACAATTGTTTTCTCCGGTGCGTTGGGTTGAGACAATACGCCGCATGGGCGAGTGGGGGGCCTCCCGGATCGTGGAGTGCGGGCCGGGCAAGGTGCTTACGGGTTTAAACAAGCGCATTGTCGATGTTTCTTGTGTCGCTCTGGGGGATCCCGCCGATTTCGGCGCGGCCATGGCGGCCAGCGGAAACTAGCGACGCACGATAAAAACAGGGGGGCAGTCATGACACTCGATGGCGAAATCGCCTTGGTGACCGGGGCGAGCCGGGGCATAGGTAAGGCGTGTGCCCTGCGGCTTGCGGCGTTGGGAGCCCGGATCATAGCGACGGCGACGTCGGCAAAAGGCCTGGAGGGTATCGATGAGTATTTCGCCGCCCACGGTGTGCAGGGGTGGTCGTTCGTGCTTGATCTTTCCAATCCCTCATCGATTGATGGTTTTCTCGCGGAGTTCGACAAACGTGGGCAGTGGCCTAGCATTATCGTCAACAATGGCGCGATCACACGCGATAACCTGGCCATGCGGATGCGTGACGAGGATTGGGATATGGTCCTCGCCACCAACTTGAGTGGTGTTTTCCGGTTGACGCGTGGCTGCCTGCGGGTCATGAGCAAGGCGCGCAAAGGGCGGATCATCAATATAAGTTCGGTGGTCGGTGTGACCGGCAACGCTGGACAAGCGAATTATGCCGCGGCCAAGGCGGGTCTGATCGGCTTGGGACGGGCCTTGGCGCGCGAGGTGGGCAGCCGCAACATCACGGTCAACGCCATCGCTCCAGGATTCATCGATACCGACATGACGCGGGCGCTCACCCAGGGCCAGAGGGACGCTCTGCTTGCGCAGATTCCCCTCGGCCGACTGGGCGCACCGGAAGACATCGCCCATGCCGTGGCGTTCCTGGCGTCTCCAGAGGCCTCTTATATTACCGGAACGACCTTGCACATAAACGGTGGAATGTATATGAATTAGCCGATCGGCGCCTAAAGTGGACTTCGAGGGCGGGGATGTGGTAACTATGCGGCCGCACGGCTTTGTAACGATTTTTTGGAGGATTGAGAAATGAGCAGCATCGAAGAACGGGTAAAGAAGATCGTGGTCGAGCAACTCGGCGTGAATGAAAGCGAAGTCTCGACCGATGCGTCCTTTGTGGACGATCTCGGTGCGGACTCGCTCGATACCGTGGAGCTTGTCATGGCCCTCGAGGAGGAATTTGATTGCGAGATCTCGGATGACGAGGCGGAGAAGATCACGACCGTGAAGCAGGCGGTCGACTACATCACTTCGCACGCCGCGAATTGATCCGGGCGGCCATCCGTTCGTCCTAGCACGGCCATATCCGGGGAGGTGCAGTTGAACAAGAGGCGCGTCGTCATCACCGGGCTCGGGGCCGTAACGCCTCTTGGTCTCAACGTCGCCGAAAACTGGCGGCGTATCAAAGCCGGCGAGAGCGGAATCGGGTCTGTCACGCAATTCGATGCGACCGGTTTTCCTTCGACCATTGCGGGCGAGGTGCGTGGTTTTGATCCCACCTCGGTCGTGACGGAGAAAGAAGCCCGCAAGATGGATCGCTTTATCCAGCTCGGTATGGCCGCCGGGGCAGAGGCGATCAAGGATGCGGGCATAGTCGTTACCGAGGCCAATGCCGAACGTATAGGGTGCTATATCGGATCCGGAATCGGCGGTGTGCACACGATCGAGGAGACGACGCGGCAATACCTGGAAAAGGGCGCGCGACGGATATCACCATTCTACATCCCCATGAGCATCATCAATATGATCTCGGGGAATCTATCGATACTGTTCGGTTTCAAGGGCCCCAACCTGTCGGTCGTGACCGCCTGTACCACGTCCACGCACGCGATCGGCGAGGCCGGGCGTATAGTCGAATACGGAGATGCCGACATCATGGTCGCGGGGGGCGCGGAGGCTGCGGTGACACCCACTTCGATGGCGGGATTCGGTAACGCGCGCGCACTCAGCACCCGCAACGAAGATCCGGCCCGGGCGAGTCGGCCTTGGGACCGTGACCGTGATGGCTTTGTCTTGAGTGAAGGCGGGGCAGTGGTGGTGCTTGAGGAGCTCGAGCACGCCAAGGCGCGTGGGGCGCGCATTTATGCCGAGCTCTTGGGCTTTGGCATGAGCGGCGATGCCTACCATATGACGAGCCCACCGGAGGATGGGGATGGAGCGGCGCGATGCATGCGCTACGCGTTGCGCAATGCCGGCCTCAA
Organism: Pseudomonadota bacterium; assembly: GCA_021827145.1. Taxonomy (GTDB): domain Bacteria; phylum Pseudomonadota; class Gammaproteobacteria; order Acidiferrobacterales; family Acidiferrobacteraceae; genus Acidiferrobacter. Next base: position 13,671 of record JAKAXK010000040.1, on the reverse strand, counting down.
CCCGTCGGACATCTCCTACATCAATGCCCATGGAACATCCACGTCGCTTGGCGATCGCGCCGAGACCATGGCGATCAAGCGCGTATTCGCCGAGCACGCGAAGCGGCTTGCGGTGAGCTCGACGAAGTCGATGACGGGGCATCTCCTGGGGGCGGCGGGTGCGATAGAGGCGATCTATACCGTACTCGCCCTGCATGAGCAGGTTGCGCCTCCGACCATCAATCTCGACCAGCCGAGCGAGGACTGTGATCTGGACTATGTTCCGCACACGGCGCGGGAGATGCCCATGACGCACGCCCTGTCGAATTCCTTTGGATTCGGCGGCACCAACGGGACGCTCGTACTCGGTCGCTTCCAGTAATCCTCATGAAGGGTTCGGCGGCGACGCGCCCCGCGCCTCAAGGCGTCGACGACCTTCTGCGTGTCCACGATGCATTCCCCGAGCGCTACCCGCATTTGCTGGCAAGTGGCAAGGACGCGGGCTGGGGTTTTGATATCCTGTTTGCGAGCCCGCAGGATCCGGTCGTGCTGCACGCCGACGCTAACGAGGCGCAGTGCGCGCAATTCTTTTCGGCGCTCGATAGCGCCTCGACCCAGGCGCGCGCGACCGAATGGCCGGACATGGGTTTGCCCTTCCTTTTTGGCCACTTCCTGTATCTAAGCTATGAACTGATAGGCGCTTTCGAGAGTCGTGTAGCGCTCGCCCCGCCGACCGGTGTGCCGCTCGCCTGGCTTCAGGGGTTCGATGGCGCGATCATTAAGAATTGGCGATCAGGCGCCGTCACCATCACGGGAAGGGATGCCTCGATCGTCGCGGAGATCGAGCGGGACCTATCCGTGATGCCGGATGCGGGGCCTTGGCCGGACGTGGCCGTCGAGTGTGTGGAGCACGATCCCTCGGAAGCATACATGGAGGGCGTACGCGACATTCGTGGCTATATCCTGGCCGGGGACATCTTTCAGGCGAATTTATCCCGATCCTATCGCGCTCACTGGGCGTCCGAAACGCGCGCGGGGGCGCTCTTCGAAAGCCTGCGCCAACATAATCCGGCACCGTTTTCGGCTCTCGCACGGCTCGGCGAGACCTTGATCGTGAGCGCCTCTCCCGAAAGGCTGCTGCGATGCCGCGGGCGCCTCATCATGACGCAGCCGATTGCCGGCACGAGGGCGCGATTACCCGACGCGCTCGAAGATGAAGGCGTGCGGCAGGAGCTGCGTGCTGACCCCAAGGAGTGCGCGGAGCACCTCATGCTTGTGGATCTCGAGCGCAACGACCTGGGTCGTGTTTGTGTGCCCGGCAGCGTATCCGTACCCGATCTCATGCGTATCGAAAGCTATGCGACCGTCCATCATCTCGTTTCGGATGTTTTGGGTACGCTGCGGGCGGAGGTAACACTATCAGAGGTCATCAAGTCCTTGTTTCCCGGAGGCTCCATCACCGGCTGCCCCAAAATACGCTGCATGGAGATCCTGGGCGTAAGCGAGCAGGGGAGCCGTGGCGCCTATACGGGGAGTCTCGGCTATATCAATGAACGTGGCGACATGGATCTCAACATCCTGATCCGCACCCTGGTCGTGCGCGGACGCGATATTGAGTTCCGGGTGGGGGCCGGCATCGTGGCGGATTCCGACCCCACGCGCGAACTACGCGAGACCGAGGCCAAGGCAGCCGGTCTCTTGCGGACTTTGGGGTGCGTGACTTGAGGCCCGCGCGCGAGGGCCGTGTCTCATGAGGGGGCCGTCCTGCCTTCAAGGGACTTCCGCGGGCCCGGGAAGGGGCCTGCGCCCCTGCAGTTCGGGCATAGGACGCCCAGGCTCCTTTTTCCAGTCGTCGTCCGGGGCGAGGCCTGCGCGACCCGCCCCAAGGGCGCCATGAAGCCCCTGCGTAGCCTCATCAATGGACGCGCCGAGGCGCAGCTGTCCGTCACGAGCCGCCTGCACTATGGCGACGGCGTCTTCGCAACCGTAGCCATTCAGGATGGCCAGCCGCTTCTCTGGCCCGAGCACGGCCGCAGGCTGGCCGCGGGAGGTGAGCGCCTGGGCCTGGATCCGGTCGATGCCGTGACGCTTCAGGCCGAGGCCGAAGGCTTGGCGGCCGACGTCGGGCTCGCTATCCTAAAAGTCGTCCTGGTCCGTGGCGCGGGCGGGCGCGGTTATCGCCCGGAGGCCGCGCCGACCGATCGGATCCTGACTCTATGGCCGTGGCCATCCGCGTCCCGGTTCAAAGAGGGGGCGCCGGTCTTCTGGTGCGAGACACGGCTTGCGAGACAACCACTGCTCGCGGGGATCAAGCACCTGAACCGGCTCGAGCAGGTCCTCGCACAAAGAGAGTTCACAGACCCCTATTGGGAAGGCCTGATGCGCGATACGCAGGACTGGGTCATAGAGGGGACCATGACCAACCTCTTTGTGGTCGAGCGGGGCGTCCTGACGACACCGATCCTGGATCAGGCGGGGGTCGCGGGGGTGATGCGCGAACGTGTCGTGATGCGTGCGCGGGAGTTGGGCCTGGATGTACGTTTTGATCGACTCACGAAGGACAGGGTCATGACTGCCGACGAAGTGTTTTTGTGCAACTCCGTGATCGGCACGCGGCCCGTTCTCGATCTCGGCTGCGGGTCTCGTCGACGAGGCCCCATCACGGCCATGATTGAAAAGGTGCTGCGAGGGGGCAGGGATGCGGTCGATCTTTAAGCGTATCGTCGGCGTCATGGCGCTCGGCGGTGTGTGCGTGGGCGGGTGGTATTTCCTCGCTGATCGCCCGCTGCATCCGGGGCCCCGAACTTTTCACCTGCCCACCGGGACTACCATGCGGGCATTCGCCGAGATGCTCAAACAGCGTCACGTGATCGATTCCGCCAATGCCTTTGTGGCGCTTGCCGAGTTGAACGGCGAGGGTCAAGCCCTGAAAAGCGGCGTCTATCGTTTCCCGGACCCGGCCACTCCCCTCCTTATCCTGCATATGGTGGCGTCGGGACAGGTCGTCGAATACCCGCTCACGCTCGTGCCCGGTTGGACGTTTCATCAGGTTCGGCAGGCCTTGGCGCAGGCCCCGCATTTGCGCGACGACATCAAGGGTTTATCCCATGCGGCGATACGCGTCGCGCTCCATAGGCGGCACAGCCTCGAGGGTGCGTTCTTTCCCGACACTTACTACTACACATATGGGGTGTCGGCCACGTCGGTGCTGATGCGGGCGCAAAAGCGGCTCCGGGCGCTTGTGCGCAAAGACTGGAAAGGACGTGCCCCCGATCAGCCCGCACGCACGCCCGAACAGGCACTGATCCTCGCTTCACTGATTCAGAAGGAGACGGCAAAGGCAGGCGAGCGACGCAAAATTGCCGGGGTCTTTGTGAATCGCTTGCGTCTGGGCATGAAGCTCGAGACGGACCCCACGGTGATCTTCGGCCTCGGGAAACGCTATCACGGGGTGCTCACGAGCGCCGACCTCGCATTCCCGAGCCCCTATAACACCTACCTTCATTATGGGCTGCCCCCGACACCCATCGGTTTGTGTGGTGCCCGCGCCTTGTATGCGGCGCTCCATCCGGACAAGACGCACGCCCTCTATTTTGTGGCGACGGGGCGCGGCGGACATGTATTCTCTGATACTCTACAGGCACAGGATCAGGAAATCCGCAAATATGAAATCGACAGCACCGGTCGCCCCCCTGTTCGTAAGCCTTGAGGGGCTCGACGGCTCCGGCAAGACAACACAGATCGATCGGGTCGCGGACTTCTATGCGCAACGCAATCCGCGGGGAGTGATCGTGACGCGAGAGCCTGGTGGAACCGAGATCGGGGAGCGCATTCGCCATATACTGTTGGAGCACGGCTCGTTGTGCCCGCAAACGGAGCTCTTGTTGTTGTTCGCGGCGCGTGTTCAGCACGTCAAGACCGTGGTCGCGCCAGCGCTGGCGCTCGGCAAGACCGTCATTTGCGACCGTTATCAGGACGCCACTTACGCCTACCAGGGTTACGGCCGCGATCTCGGGGTCGGGTTGATCGACGGGTTTTCGGATCTGCTGGCGGTCCCGCTACCGGATCTTACGCTCTATTTCGATGTCCCCGTGAACATCGCTCTCCAGCGGCGCGCCGGTCGATCGGTCGATCGTATCGAGGCCGAGGACGGGGCGTTTTTCGAGCGCGTGCGAGAAGGCTATCTGGCACGCGTGCGCGCGTACCCGAACCGTTTCGTGGTCATCCCGGCCGCCGGATCCCTAGCTGAGGTCGCGTTGGCCGTGGACGCGGCGCTCGCGGCGCGTCATTAGCCATGCTTCCCTGGCAGAGTGCAGCCTGGAGCGGACTGGCCGACGCAAGTCACCTCCCGCACGCACTCCTCTTTTGTGGCCGCGCGGGCATAGGCAAACGGCAGTTCGTCGAGCGGCTATCGGTACGGCTCGTCTGCGAGCGCGAAACCGCATGCGGCGCCTGCCGGGCTTGTCGCTTGGCATCAGGTGGCAATCATCCCGACATTCTGGTTCTGCGACGGGAGGAGGGGAAGGCCGAGATCACGGTCGACGAGGCGCGCGCCCTCAATGAGTTTTTGGTGCTGACACCCCATCTCGCACCTCGCCGCGTGGCCGTGATCGCAGATGCCGACCACCTCAATCGTTCGGCCTCGAACGCACTCCTAAAGACGCTCGAAGAGCCGCCTGCCGGCAATCATCTGCTCTTGGTGAGCGACAGTCCCGCGCGACTCTTACCTACGATACGCTCGCGATGTCAGCGCATCGTTTTGCCGCGCCCAACAATAGCGGAGGGGCTTAGCTATCTGAAAGGCCGCGCGGTCCCGGACCCGGACGCGATGTTGGCATTGACGCATGGGGCGGCACTTCAAGCCGAGGCATGGCCGCCGGACACGCTCGCTCTGGCCATGCGACTCATGGCCAGCCTCGAGGCGGTTGCCACAGGCACTCAATCGGCAGTGGATGCCACCGAGGCCTGGCATGCCGTGGACCTGGATATCGGTCTCAGCCTCTTGATCGATATCGCCGCACATCTTGCGCAATCGGTGCTGGCCGGCATCCCAGGCTCGGCCATGCCCGCGGAATGGACAGCCCGCTTGCGCGTCCTGGCGAGTCGGCTAGACTTAGGAAAAATCTTTCGCCTCTGGGATGAGGCGCTTGAGGCACGAGGCCTTGCGACCGCGCCGCTGGATCGGCGTCTGGTCTGGGATCGGCTCTTTATCCTCGTCGAGGCACCGCTATGAGCGATATACCGGCTATAGATCCGAGCATGCACGAGAACCCACGGGCCCCGGCCCGACCTGGCGTTCTTTCGCTTGTGATCAAGGACCGCAATGCCTTGTATACGGCCTACATGCCTTTCCTGAAAGGGGGCGGTCTCTTCATACCGAGCAACAAGCCCTACAAGCTCGGTGATGAAGTGTTTATGTTGCTGACGCTCATCGACAGCAAGGAAAAGATTCCGGTCGCGGGCCACGTGGTGTGGATCACGCCCCAAAACGCCCCAGGCAGCCACGCAGCGGGCATCGGTATCCAGTTTAGCGCCAAGGATTCCGAAGTGGCGCGCACCAAGATCGAGACCTTGCTCATAGGACAATTGCAATCGGATCGGCCGACCCATACCATGTAGGGATGCCGTTGGTCGATTCGCATTGCCATCTCCATTTCGATCCCTTGCGCGACGATATCGACGCGGTCCTCGCTCGCGCCCATCAAGGGGGCGTTTCCCATATGCTATGCGTGAGCGTCGGGCTAGCGGACTTCGATCCCATCCAGGAGGTCATGCGACGCGACGCGAATATCTTTGGTTCCGTGGGCGTCCACCCTAACGAGACGGGGGCGGCGCCACCGGTCTTCGATGACCTTGTGCGCCTGAGCGCCCATGATCGCATCGTAGCCATCGGTGAGACGGGTCTCGATTATTATCGGCTCGCGGACCCGGATGTGAGATCTCAACAGGCGCAATTCCGTGAGCACATCGCTGCGGCCCGGAAGGTCCGCAAGCCGCTCATCATCCACACTCGCGAGGCCGCGGCCGACACCCTGAGGATCTTGCGTGAGGAGGGGGCCTCGGAAGTGGGTGGGGTCCTACATTGCTTTACCGAGACCGCGGAGTTCGCAAGGCAGGTCCTGGACTTGAACTTCTATGTCTCATTCTCCGGCATTGTGACCTTCAAGAATGCACAGGCCTTGCGTGATGTCGCCCGCCTCGTGCCGGAAGACCGGCTTTTGATCGAGACCGACGCACCCTACCTTGCACCTGTCCCACACCGCGGTAAACCCAATGAACCATCCTATGTCGCGCATGTCGCCCGCTGCCTGGGCGATGTCCGCGGGGTTTCCTGGGAAAGGGTGGCGGAGATGACCGAACACAACTTCTTTACGCTCTTCGACGCCGCCTGAGCGCGGGCCCCCGCGAAAATCCCGATATATCCTTATTTATCAATGTCTAAGAGATATATTCTGCTGTCACTTTTCAGTATGTATGAAGACCGGCATGTAAGCCCTTATTATTGCAGCCGTTTATGGAGTCTACGCTCGAAGAGATAGGCCACTATCAAGTAGAGATAAACCACCATGTACATATTGGCAGTCCCGAGCATGTCGCCGCGATTGCCGGTGCTTCCGAGGTGGTAAGGGCCGCCCCAACCCTCGGCAGTCGTCCACACCCCGAAGGAGTACAGAAACCCGATTGGCAGGAACCACTGCTGCCACCGTTTGAGCAGGAGGCTGAGCGCCAGGATCGTCTCTATGGCTGCCGCGAAGATGCCGAAGGTCAAAGGCCCCGTGAGCTGGATCGCCGAAACCACAAGTCCGATATAGGTCACGACCCACGCCGGCTGACCGACCTGGGACTGTTGCAGATATGTGAGGCTGTGCTCGAAAAAGGCCGGCTGCCACTTCCAGAAGGCGTCGAAGGCCCACAAGAGACCGAACAGGATACGTACCGCCTCGATCCGCCCCGTGTTGACCACAGGCTCTGACTCTGGCGCGAGCGCAAGCCTTCGCTCCGAAGGGACCGAGAGCACCGTAAAGAATAGAAGCGCATAGACGATCGCCGTGCCCGGGTCCGTGGCGCCTGGGGTATACGGGCCGCCCAGCCCACCCACCGTAGCCCAGAGAAAGAGGCTGTAAATGACGCCAAGGCGCGCCATGGGCCGCACAGCAAAGCCCGTAAGCAGGGAGAGTGCCAGTAGACCATCCAAGACGATCGTGCCGATTGCCACGTGACGCGGGCCCAATATCGTGACGACGTGTATGACGTCATGAAGGAAGGCCTGGATCGGGTAGGGTTGCCCTTTAATGCGCGCGACGATGGATTCGAGGAAGTGGTCGATGTAGACCTTGTTAGCTTCAAGGACCGTGTTGATCACCCAGATCACGCCAAAGAAAATACGCAGCGCTGCAAACGCAAGCTCTTGACCGCCAGTGTACCGGGATGATCGATTCTCAAACATGCAGCAGGCTCTCCTTGGGTGCGTTTGCCTATGAGTCAGGGTCCCTCTGGGGCCGACTATAGTACAAAGGGGGTGGCCATGCCCACACTGGGGCGCCTTGCGGTGCGATGGGGCTCTCCGTCGGCCCATCGCGCGAAGGGGTGGGGCACGACGACGGGGTTCCTCACTGCCGCGACATCCAAGTGACGGGTCCCGCGGCCTTCGACGCCCCGGCCGCACGCGTCCAACCGGGGCGCAAATTTTGCTTGACCGGGGTAGGGGGCCGCATCGCTCGGCGTCCGTTCGGACGACCCAGGAACGCGTCCGGCGGCCGACGCTGGGATTGCCGTTCAAAGTTTTCTAGCATGGAGATCAGACCGTATGAGGCCTCACCGTCAGCAAGCTGATACATGGGCTGAGGACGCAACGGCTATTTCCTATATTTTTGAGGTGCAGGAGGACGCCATGTCGATATCGCCAACGTTCAAAAAGATCATAGCGCGCGGTCTGCTACTCGTGAGTGGTGCCAGCGTCTTGTCCGGTTGTTTCTTTGAGCCCCCGGGCGCCTACGAGCCTCACGGCTGTTACCAGTGTGGCGGAGAAGGCCACTACCATCATGGGCGGCGCGACGACCACAGAGACGACCGAGGTGATGACTGACAGCCGCGGCCGACTTGCCCCAAAACCCGGGTTCCAGCGGGCATGCGATCTACGAGACCTGAACTCGCGGCGTGATGGCGACTGGGGCGCCCCGTGGCCGTTCCCAAGGTCAGCACGCATCCGGTGCGACTATGTCCTGAAACCCAAACAGCGGTGCAGACCATCTCATTGCAATCGCCAAGACAAGACGAATCCTTTCTCGCCTCGCCGTAGTTCGAGTGGGCGCTGGCAAATGATGACGGCCAGGCGGCCCAGCAGCACCTCGAGGCCGGTCGCCCGATTTACTACGGCGATGCGCGTTTCCCGGAAGGTGTCGTGAAGAAGTCTCCGGCCGGTCGCAAGCAGTTGGTATCCGTGAGCGCCGACGGCAAGGTGTCCGTCATTCGGGACTTCTGACATTCGGGACTTCTGATACGGCAATTCCGGATCGTCGCTGGCCCGAACGGCGCCGGCAAGAGCACCTTTTCAGATCACTGGCTATCGCCAGGCATGCACACATTCACACATTCGGGTCGTAGCGCCGGACGCCGACAACGCGGGCGGCGCGGCGTTTTGCCGCTCCTTATGAGTTCGTATAATGTATATTATGTCAAATTAACGGCACGGGAACATAAAGCAAGTTAATGCCAACTTTCCGTGTCCTCCCCGCTGGCGCCAAATCCTCCGCGATTCCTTCGTGGCCGGCACCAGCGTTCTTCAAGCGTCCCCAGGCGTTCTATACCGCTGTGGCCAATTCGGTGGATAATGAGGCTCTATCACGGAGGAGCAAACGTCATGCGCGCAAACGAAGGGTGGTTGGATCGGAGTATTCGCATCATTTTGGGGCTCGTGTTGATTGGGCTCGCCGTTACGGGGCGATGGGCGCCCTGGGGATGGATTGGCGTCTTGCCGCTCATCACCGGTCTGGTCGGGTTTTGCGGTCTCTACCAGATCCTCGGAATAAAGACCTGTCCTGTGCAGGCGGGCAAGCGGCCCGAGATGTAGAGGCGCGGCGCACCGAGGAGGCCTCCTCGTCATAGACGATGGAGCCTTGGAAGGCTAAATCGACAGGAGCGAGGTGATGAGTGTGGTTGAGGGGAGTCTATTCCAAGCCCGCCTTACGGGCCCTTTCAGTGGAATCGTGAGCTGGAACCAGCTGACGGAGCTTTGGTCTGTGGTTCGAGCGTCGCCGGAGGGCTGGTACGTCTACGCGATCGGCGAGCCCGTCCCTATCGCGCCTGAAGGTCATGAAAACCTTCTTCGTCTTATCGACAAAATCGACGAACTCTTGCGACGCGAGCATCGCGAGGACTACTGCGGCATCGTGTATGCGGATGATAAGGTCAGCCCAACATTCATCAAGGTCTTCGACCCGCACAATCTCGGCAGCTCGTGCGGTTCGTCGGGGATGAAGACTTTGCCAGGCTGGCTCATAACGCGCATGCCGCCCGAGCCCCTCGAGGATCCTCGACCGTTACCCGAGGGACGGAAACGTTGGTGGCGAGGACTCTTTCAGAGACAGCCGGCGTAAAGGCTGGTATCGATAGCCTGCCACGGATGGCAGAAGGGCGTCCCGAGACGCCGTTGCGAGCGAGGAACACCATGGGTAAGACTGTCACCCTCTATACAAGTCCGGGATGTCCCGACTGCGCCGCACTTAAGGCGTGGTTCGCGAAACTTGGCATTGTGTACACGGAGCATGACTTGAGCGCACCCGGGGCAGCCGACAAGGCCAAGGCGGAGCTCGGAGTGCGGGTCGCGCCAATCACCGTGTACGACGGTCAGGTGCTTTATGGCACCGCGCAAGAGCAGATTCCACGGCTTCGTGAGATCCTGGGCAAGGATCGATGAGTACACTTCGCCATCAGTAATCACTTTAGCAATATGGCGTAATACATTGTAATAACGCCATTAACACCTAGGATATAGGCCTCCGTATGTTCTATGGCCGGCTCTCGCGCGCGGCGCGGTTTCTCATTGTCATGCGGGCCACACGCAGCATAGGGCAAGGGGCGCTGGTCGTAGATTTTGCGCTCTACCTCCACCGCCTGCACTGGTCGGCGCCCGCGATTGGCGCACTCTTCATGGCGGCACTGTTGGTGTCAGCCTCTTTGGCGCTGTTCGTAGGACCCCTCTCGGATATCCGTGGACGCAAGGGCTTCTTGTGCGCCTATGAGTGGGTGCAGGTCGGGGCGGCGCTACTCGCACTCAGCTCCGCGCGACCGTCCGCGCTCGTGATCGCCGCAATCCTGGGAGGGTTTGGACACGGCCTGAACGGCGGCGCCGGGCCCTTTGCGCCCGTGGAGCTTGCGTGGCTTTCCGAACTGGTTGATGCGCGTGACCGGCCTGCGGTCTATAGCCTGAATACCGCCGTGGGCTTTTTGGGGATGGCCATAGGTGCCTTGCTGGCCACGCTCCCGTCCCTCATCGGGAGCCTACTACCGGGCGCGCTCGCGTATCGTCCCCTCTTCCTTCTCGTCCTGGCCGGTGCCCTGCTTGCCCTGATCTTGCTGCGGACCTTACCCGACAGCGTCCCCTATCGGCGGCCATCCCGGGAAGAGGCACCTGAGGATACGGCATCGGACAGCTTGACACGCGCCGAGAACCGCAAGCTGCTCAAACTTTTTGGCATAAACGCGCTCAACGGGCTCGGCATCGGTTTTATGGGTCCCTTGATGGCCTACTGGTTTGCGGTCCGTTTTCATCACGGTCCCTTGAGTATCGGACCGCTCATGAGTCTGGCCCTGATCGTGACGGCGGCCTCTTCCTTGCTGGTGGGTCGGCTGACGCGTCGCTACGGCGTCGTGCGCTCTGTGTTGGGTATGCGCTATCTGGGCCTTGGCGTGCTCCTCATATTGCCGCTGGCACCGAGCTTTTGGATCGCGGCGGTCTTGTATATTATCCGCTCGGCTCTGAACCGGGGCACGGCCGGGGCGCGCCAAGCACTCAATCTGGGTCTCGTGCGCGGCCATCGTCGCGGGCTGGCTGCGAGCCTCAGCAGCGTCTCCATTCAGGCGCCGCGCGCCATCGGCCCGGTCTTTGCGGGTCTCCTGTATCACGCAGGCTTTCTAGAGCTCCCCTTCTTTATTGCCGGCGGATTTCAGGCCGCTTATCTCATCTTGTACCGCCGTCTGTTTCGGGAAACGGCATCGGCACCCCTCACGCCTCCATCCGAGTAGTGCCACGGACTTCTTGTCTTTGAGTGGCGCATGAAGACATAGACATAACTATTATGTAGGAAAGCGCATATTTGGAAAACATCGAGGCCGAACGGCCAGGGAGTCGGCAGCGTGCGGGCAGGTCCAGCTGAGCTCGTCACACCCTCTCCCGCTTGACTCCGTACCACAGTACGGTGCCTAGAATCACGGTGTGAAAAGAGTGGGCCACACCGACCTCATGAGCCATCCTGCGACCGAAGTCTCTGTAACAGGCGCAAGCGACGACCAAGGCACGGCCCCGGTCGAGGGCATGGGTAGAGATGCCCCCTGGTCTGACCGCGGACGCGCTGAAGGGTCTCGCTCGCATACGCTGCATATCGCCATTATCGGTGGCGGCTCGGCGGCCTTCGCCTGTGCGATCCGTGCGAGCGAACAGGGTGCCCGCGTGACCATGATAGAAAGGCACGCCGTCATCGGTGGGACCTGTGTCAACGTCGGTTGCGTACCCTCCAAGATATTGATCCGGGCCGCGCAAGAGGCCCATACGCAGGCTGCGCCCCACTTCCGGGGGATCCGCCCCCACGCCCCCATGATCGACCGGGAGACATTGATCGCACAGCAGCAGGCGCGTGTCACGGAACTCAGGCAGGCGAAATACCTGGATATCGTCGCCCGCAACCCGGCGATCACCCTGAAGCGGGCCCACGCCCGTTTTATCGACGGCCACACCTTGAGTCTCACGGATGCCGGTGGGCGCGGAGAACGGCTAGAGGCTGACCGCTTCTTGATCGCCGTCGGCGCATCCCCTTCGATCCCTGACGTGCCCGGTTTGCGGGAGACCCCTTTTTGGACCTCGACTACGGCTCTCGTGACGACGGAAACGCCCCGACACCTGCTTGTCCTGGGAGCGTCGGCGGTGGCACTGGAATTGGCACAGGCCTTTCGCCGCCTGGGATCGGAAGTGACGATCGTGGCGCGGGGATCACTCCTTTCGCGCGAAGATCCCGGTCTCGGCCAGGGTCTTCAGGCGATATTCGAGTCAGAGGGAATACGCGTCCTCACCAACACCTCCTTGACGAAGGTCGACCACAAAGCCGGGGCTTTCACGCTCACGACCTCTCGCGGTCCCCTCACCGGGGACCGCCTGCTGGTAGCCGCGGGGGTCAGACCTAACACCCAGACCCTGGACTTGGCCTTGGCGGGTGTACAGTGGGACGCCCGGGGCGCCGTAGTCGTTGATGATCATCTGCGCACGAATGTGCCCCATATCTACGCGGCGGGTGATTGCAGCACCCTCCCCCGTTTCGTCTATGTCGCGGCCGCTGCGGGGACACGTGCCGCCATGAATATGACGGGCGCTGATACGCGGCTCGATCTCGAGGTCATGCCGATCGTCATCTTTACCGATCCCCAGCTGGCTTCGGTGGGACTTACAGAGGGGGCGGCGCAAGCCCGAGGACTGGCTGTGGATGTGCGCACGCTTCCTCTGGAAAACGTCCCACGTGCACTTGCGAATTTCGATGCCCGGGGATTCATAAAACTCATTGCCGAGCACTCCTCCGGACGGCTCCTGGGCGCCCAAATCCTGGCCCCCGAGGCCGGTGAGGTCATTCAATCGGCGGCGATCGCCATAAGTCGGCGGATGACCGTAGGTGAACTCGCCGATCAGATCTTTCCCTACCTGACCATGGTCGAGGGCCTGAAGCTCTGTGCTCAAACATTCACGAAGGACATAAAACTGTTGTCGTGTTGCGCCGGATGAACGAGACACGAAACCCGGCGCGCGAATGCCAGGTGGGCCCATGCGCGAATGCCGGTGTACGGGGGGCGGGACGGAGATGGCGCCCCGCCCGCTAGCCCACGGGACCTTCCACCCCCCAATCGATCTCGCCTGTAAGGAAGGTGACGGCGTGGCCCGACAAAGTCACGCGATTGCTGCCCACGCCGCAGAGAATGTCACCGCCCCGGCTCGACATCTGTCGCGCCGCTAGGACGGATTTGCCGAGACGTTTTGCCCAATAGGGGGCAAGCGCGCAGTGCGCGGAACCCGTGACCGGGTCTTCGGGCACACCGAACCGTGGGGCAAAGAAGCGGCTCACGAAGTCGACACTTTGTCCAATTCCACCCCCCGGCGCACTGACCGCGATGCCGGGGCGGTCGAGCGCACGCAGGACCTCATGATCGGGCCGGACCGCAAGCACTGTCTGCGGGTCGTCGTAGATCGCCACATAATCGCGCGCCGTCGCTAAGACCTCCTGGGGTTTGACGCCCAGGCCCGCCGTGAGCCAGGGTGGCGTGGAGCACGGCGTGGGATCCTCGGCCGGAAAATCCATGACGATCCGTTCGCCCTCGCGCCATACCGTGAGCCCGCCGCTGCGTGTGTGAAACACAATGATCGGGGCTGGCCATCCGAGATGCCGGAAAAGGACATGGGCCGCAGCCAAGGTGGCGTGTCCGCAGAGGTCAGAT
>JAKAXK010000174.1 GCA_021827145.1 Pseudomonadota bacterium | reverse complement strand
GTTCAGAATGTTTTCCTTCACGAACGCCACGATCTTACGACCGGTATCCCCATCGAGCGAGGCCGTCGGCTCATCGAGGATGAGAAGATCAGGCCCGGAAACGATGGCGCGCGCGATCGCCACCCGCTGTTGTTCGCCACCGCTCAACTTCACCGGCGCCAGCGTCTGCTTTTGCGCCAAGCCGACGATCTGTAGCATCTTGCCGGCGTCCGCCAGGCACTTCCCCCACGGCTCGCGGCGCAGAATAAGCGGGATCGCCACATTTTCAAGTGCCGTCAATCGCGGAAACAAGTGGTAGTCCTGAAAGACGAATCCGATGGTCTGCAGGCGAAAACCGGCCAAGCTATCGGCGTCGAGATTCCAGATGTCGCGATCCTTGACGATAACCCGGCCAGCGTCCGGCCGCAGGATCCCCGATATGATGCTAAGAAGCGTGGTCTTTCCGGAACCAGACGGACCCACTATATAAAGCATTTCACCGAAATCGACAGACAGGCTGACATCGCGCAGCGCATAGGTCAGGCTTTGGGCCTCGCCGAAGTGCTTCGTGATGCCTGTGGCCGTCAGGATCATGCTACCCTCGGAAGACATCGAATGGATCTATGCGCGTGACCTTGCGAATTCCTATGTAGCTGGAAACAATCGATATCACCCCCACCATGCCAAAGGCGAGCAGCAAGGTCCCGTACGTCACCATGGCTGCGTAGTTCGGTATCCGGATCTTAGCAATAGCGATCAGGACGGAAGACAACAGGACTCCGAATCCGAACCCGAGAAATCCCACTACCAGCGACTGAAACATGATCATCTGGATCAGCTCCGTGCTTTTTGCGCCAATGGCCTTGAGGGCGCCGAAATGCGTGAGGTTGTCCAGGATAAACATGTAGAAGGTCTCGCCGGCAATCGACAAGCCCACCATAAAGCTGATAAACGTCATCATCAGGATGTTGGTGCCCATGCCGGTCTTGTACTCATAGAAGTTGTCGTTACGGGCCACGAATTGCCGATCGGTCAGGGCCAGATATCCGAGCCTCTTGACGGCCGCTTCGATTGGCATAATGTCCGCCGCACCCTTCGGCTGCACGAGGATGTACGAGGTCATGTAGCGGGTAGATGGCATATCCTGCGTGGCGCGGGTATAGGTGGTGTACAGTGTCGGAAGGCCGAACAGGCCAGGAACAGAGGTGTGTGCAAGCGCCGCTATCACCGCCCGGTGATCATTGATCTCGAACGATGTGCCGATTTTCGGGCTGCCAAGCTTCCCATAGTTGGAATCCTTGACCATGACGAAGGCGTTGTTTTTATAAATATCCAGAATATTTCCTGCGATTATCTTTGGTCTGCCAAAGAGCGTCGCGTCATCAAGGCCGATTATCGTTGCCGACTGGTATGTCCCGTCTCCGAGCTTGACAAGTCCCGCACCCACGTATAGAGGAACCGCGAATTTCACGCCCGGGATGCTACGCACGGCATCGAGTACGTCATCCGGCATGGGGATGCTGTTTTGCGGGGTCTCAACGGCCGGATCCATCACCCACATTTTTGCGCCGATGTTGACGATGTTGGCCGACGACTGGTAGAGAACCCCGGAAAACATCGACGTCATCTGCATCATCAGAAAGGCCGAGAAGGTGATACCGAGGACGAGGGTGGCGAACTTTCCCCGATCGTTCAGCAGAAGCTTCAAGGCGATACGCAGAAGGCCGTTCATGGCCCCGGGCCCTGCCGCCCGGACTTTCGCCTTGCTGCTCGCCCGCCCCCGGGGCCCTTGACCACCGTTTTCCGCGACCCCGTCTTCAAGACCGCAGCGGCAGGCCGCGTTCCCCAATCGCCTTCGCCCAGGGCCAGGAACAGCGCGGTCGTATCTTGATACCGTAGCGCATTGGCCCGAATCAGGGCCATGCGGGCATTCTCGTAAGTCACTTCCGCGCCGAGTAACGCCAGATAATCCGTAAACCCGGACCGGTAACCCGCCCGGGCAAGCTCCAGTGCCTGTCTTGCCACCTGCACAGATTGCGTCTGAACCCGAACCTCGGCTGCGTCATGCTCAACCGCACGCAGGGCGTCGGCGACTTGCCGAAAGGCATTCAGAACCACCCCCCGATAGAGGGCGAAGGTGGAATCGAAGGCGGCGTAAGCGACCTTTTCCTGGGCGCGCAAACGCCCGCCCTCGAACAACGGCTGGGCGAGCGCCGCGGCAATCCCCCATACGCGACTCAAGGGGTTGAAAAATTCCCCCGTGCTCAGTGCGCTCGTACCAAACGACGCCGATAGGGTGACGGTGGGGAAGAATTGTGCGCGGGCCACCCCCACCTGGGCAATGGCGTAGCGCATCTGTTGTGCGGCCGCGCGAATGTCCGGACGGTGCCGCACCAAGGCCGACGGCAGCGCCACGGGAATGCGCGCCGGCAAATGAATCTCCGCGACCGTGAAAGGCTTCTTTCGCCACTCGCTCGGAAACACCCCTGCCAGAATCGCCATCTGGTGCCGGTATATGGCCTGCTGTTGTTGCAGGGGCGCGAGATTCGCCTCAGTCGCCAGCACTTGGCCTCGCTGCGCCAGAACATTCAGGTAGGGGGCGGCACCGGCGGTATATTGAGCCTGCGTCAGCTTGAGCAGCGTCCGCTCCTGCTTTAGGATTTTTTTTGCGGCGCCAATTTGTGCCTGCGTGGAGGCTTCCCCGATCGCGGCGTTGACGACATTGGCGGCAAGCGTGACATAGGCGGCGTCGAGCTCGTCCCGCTGATACTCCATCTGCGCCCGGCTGCCCTGGTAGATCAGGCGATTGACGCCGAACACATCCGGGTAATAGCTGACGGCGATCCCGCCCGTGAACAGGGAGTAGGTCATGCCGGGAAAACGGCCGCCGAAGGACGCCCCTGAAGTCTTGTTGCGCGAGGCGCCGAGGCTGCCCGTGACCTGGGGATAGAAGATGCTGGCGTTGACCGCCATATTGGCCTGCGCCTCCCGCAACTGGGCGCGCGCCGCCGCCAGGGTCGGACTATGGCGCATCGCCTGGATCACCAACGCGTCCAGACGCGGGGAATGGAACAGGGTCCACCAGCGGACAACGGCCGGCCGTCCATAGACGAATTCCTGGTGTGCGCCGCTTTTGGCGGATTCACCCCCCACCGTCCGCGGGCCGGGCCGTGCCGTATAACCAGACCCCGGCGGGACCGAGGGCAGATGCAGGGGAATTTCGAAACTGCACCCCGAAAGAGCGGTCGCCACGATCCCCGCCACCACCAGGAACAGGACTTTATGCGGGTCCCCTTCGCCCCTGGGCTCGTCCATGGCGGGTTTTGAGCCCCCACGATCCCCAGTCACGCTGTCGCCCGACAGATGCCGCCTCGCCCTACGACCCGGACGCCACGACACCATCATGCCCCGAACCCTGCCGCTGGCGCCTGCACGTCCCGATCCCCACATAGACCCCCCTGCGAAGACTCCTCATGAAGGCATCCGGGTCGATGCACGACAAGCGCGGCCATTAGCGACGACATCAACGGCCAACAAAGATGATGTCGGCCGCGCGTTTTCGATCATGACACGCCCTTCACGAAAACACCCGTCCAATGCGTCCCCCTGGACGCGCCCGGGGACTTGGCCGACCACAGCCCTGCAGGTCTCCGAGCCTGGCGCATTGCGCCATTCCCAAGTCCCCGCATGGGACCGGCGCGACCTTTCCACGCATCTTCCGCGGTTTCACCGGCAATGCAAAGCCCCTCGCGGCCGAGCAGGCGAGCCCACGCAATCCTGGCGGCGCTCGCGATCGTCATTGGCTCGAAAGATCTTTCAGGGCGCCGGTGCCGATATTCCGTTCCTGCGACGCCGCCCCACCATTCCCCGTCCCGTTGAGCCCCGAACAATGCAACCGCTCTTGTGAGGGAATTGGTGGCGCTGCTATCCTGAACCTCCCCCAAGGACTGGTCTGTGGACTAAGGAGACCCATGTCGACGGTGAAATTCCGCCCTTACCAGCAAGCGGCCGGAGGCTGGGGGGCCCTGCGCTCCTCCCTG
>JAKAXK010000173.1 GCA_021827145.1 Pseudomonadota bacterium | reverse complement strand
CCGATCTAAACCGAGATGGGCCGACTGAAGATCAGCAAGGACATGAAGGCACAACTGCTGAGTCATGGCCTGGGCGATATTCAGACAAGACACTATGACAAGTACGCCTATCTCGACGAAAAAACCGACGCCCTGACCAAGTGGGAAAAGTATCTGGATACAATCATGGCCGGTGACAACATCATTCCGATTGCCGGTTGAACGTTCTCCTGCCGCTACGCAGCGCGACGGGGTCAGTGGTTCCACCCCACCCAATGCGCTGTGGATTTACGTTCTCGGTTCTGGCCAAAGCCGAACTACCCAACGTCGCTCCTGCCCCAGGGGTGGCCGCATGGCCGTGGAACGGGTGGCCGAATGTTCATGGAATCGGTGGCCGGATCACCGTGGAATCAGTGACCGAATGCGGCCGGAATACGCACCGCACTACGCAAGGGCAACACATAGGGTGCGGGCTCCCGGAATTCCACACTGTGATCACAACTCACTAACCGATGCCGTGTTCCTGCCTAATATCATGCACATAGGTTACATTGAACGCCTTACAGGGTCGATGCTGTTGCAGCCGGTTGGCGAAGCTGAAGGCATCATTGAGCTCGAAGCGCTGAAACACGTCCAGTCCACGGCTGAGGACGATTTTCCAGCCGAGGTCGGTGCTGATGTCACGATCGTGAAGGGTGTTCGTGGTGTCGTAGGCCCAGGTGAACTAAATGCCCACCTCGGCGCACGCGTCGGCGATTTTTTGCAGGCTTTCTGTCTGACGATCGCCGTTGAACTCGTCTTCAACCGTTACTACGTGAACAGCCACCTCGTCATCGGGGCTTTTCTGTTTGCTGATGGTCTCCATGAGTTCCATTAGATTGCGTAACTGATGGAAGGCCCGGAGGTAGGGATCGGTGACGACAATGCGTTTACTGGTCGCCAGATAGGGGCCAAAGAGCGTGTCGAAGCTCACTCCCCGCTGGTTTTCGTGGAAGACGAGGTGCTGCTCTTTCAAAACCGGATCACTGCCGGCCGCTGCGCTCATGGGTGATGCAGGCATCTCCATGGCCGGTGCGGCATGTGCAACCGGTGCAACGCCCATTACGTCAAAGGGCAACTCCTGCAAGGGAATATCCGCCGCTAACTGACGATGGTACTGACTGGGGTACTCCTCTTCTTCCAGCGTGTGTACCAATACTTCCTGGCCATCGCTGCTCTGGTAGGCGAAACGGACCTCCGGATAGGTGTGGTCCATACGCAGCAACTGATCTTTGACCCGCTTGCGGCCCTCAATCGCGTAGCGTAATACGTCCTCAATCTCCGCATCACTGGCGTCGTCGTTGGGAAAAATGATCTTCATAAGGCCGGAGAAGGTCTTGTTGATGCCATCGCGATCGCGGCTGGAGATCTCGTTAGATAGGCTGAACCGCTTCTTATAGCGGTCGGAAAAATCATCGCCGCGCAGTGCCCGCAGAATTTCTCCCAGATAATCGACTACAAAGCCGTAGCCGTCGGAATACATTTCGCCCCGGATCACGTCCACTTCCCAGCCGGGAATGTAGTGGTGAATGCGGTCCAGGAATGCGGAGTCATGAAACTTTTCCGGCAGCGGGTCGAAGAGGTCGGAATGTTTCAGCATGTACGGTACGGTGTGGTCGGTGTTGCCCACGAAAACCATGCTGGCCTCTGCGCCCAGCGTTTCTACGCCGCGCGAGAAGGACTTGTTGGCCATGTAATTCTTCATGATGTCCACCAGCGCCTTATCTACCCGCTTCTGTTTGCCGGCAAATTCATCAAAGGCCACAACATCCCAGTAACCCACTAGGCCGAGTTTGCCGGTGCCGTTATGGACGAAGAGCTTGGGCACGGTCACTTCACCGCCTGAAATCAGAATGCCGTGCGGCGAAAACTCCGAATAGACATGCGATTTACCCGTCCCTTTCGGCCCCAACTCAATCAGGTTGTAATTGCGCTCGCAGAAGGGAATCAGGCGGATGAGCTACAGCAGTTTATTGCGCTTTCCGAACATTTGCGGGTTGAAGCCGAGGCTTTGGATCAGCAGGTCGATCCATTCGTCCGTACTAAACTGCTTGCGCGCTGCCAGGTAGCCATCCAAGTCGAAACGGGAGATCTGTATAGGCTTGAGGGAGGCTAACACCCACGGCGAGCCCGACTTCTCCTCGGTGTACTCATACTCCAGGTCGGCGATACACCAGACGCTACTCACCAACAGCTTCTGATGTGCCTTGACAGTACCGGCGTTGATGAGCACTTTTTTGATGCCCAGATTGGCAAACTCCGCTTCGTAAACATCGTCCTTGTCATTGAGCGACACGCTGACACGGTCGATCACCTTGTGTCGGCCTTTCTCCTTGATGGTCGAGCGTACCAGTCCCGCCTCGTTGCGATGCACATAGTGCTTGCGGAGGATTCCCTTCACGGTCTCAATACCGGTCTGGATAGTGGCCTCGTCATTGGTGGCGCAATACTGGCCGAGCAGGTATTCCAGCACATAGGAGGGCACCGTGGCATTGCCTTTCACGGTCTTCACCAGATCTTTGCGTACCACCAGGCCCGCGAAGTGCTGGTTGATTTTGTCGTCGAGGGCGCTCATGGACAGCTCCTTAGATTATTGAACCGCCCCGGGTTTGGTGGAGGCCCCGATCTTTGAGAGAATGGAGCCATGAACAAATCGAAACAGTTTTCTTCTGAAGTCCGTGAGCGTGCGGTTCGCTTGGTACAGGAACATCGCGACGAATATCCCTCCCTGTGGGCTGCTGCTGAATCCATTGCCCCCAAGATTGGTGTTGCGTAACTTCGACTCTTCTGGCCTGGGTAAAACGTATAGAAATCGATACGGGCCAACGTCCCGGCGTCAGCACTGCCGAAACCCAACGTATCAAGGAGCTGGAACGTGAGGTCAAGGAACTACAGCGCGCGAATGAAATTCTGAAGCTGGCCAGCGCGTTTTTCGCCCAGGCGGAGCTCGACCGCCGTTTGAAGCGTTGAGGTGTTTCACCGATCAATACCGAGGGCGTTTTGGGGTCGAGCCGATCTGCCGAGTCTTGCAGATTGCCCCATCAGGCTACCGGCGCTATGCGGCACGACAACGCAACCCGTCGTTACACAGTGCCCGGGCGTAGCGGGACGCGTTGCTTTTACCAGAGATTCAACGGATCTGGCAGGAACACCTGCAGGTCTATGGTGCCGATAAGGTGTGGAGGCAACTGCACCGTGAAGGGATATCCGTGGCGCGCTGTACCGTAGAGCGTCTGATGCGGCATCTGGGCATACAGGGCGTCATTCGCGGTAAACGGATCCGCACCACTGTTCCTGACACC
Organism: Pseudomonadota bacterium; assembly: GCA_021827145.1. Taxonomy (GTDB): domain Bacteria; phylum Pseudomonadota; class Gammaproteobacteria; order Acidiferrobacterales; family Acidiferrobacteraceae; genus Acidiferrobacter. Next base: position 762 of record JAKAXK010000173.1, on the reverse strand, counting down.
CAGGTACCCTGTCCACGCGACCGGGTGCACCGGATTTTTCGGGCGGAGCGTCCTGATCAGCTCTGGGTTTCGGATTTCACCTATGGTACGCCCAGCCAGCGTAGCCCGCCCATTTGGGGGTAAAGCTGCTTGAGCATGTTTGGAATGCAGAGCCCAATGTGTTTGTTACTGTAATCACTGGGCCTGCCCTTTCTCTGCTGCGAGAGGAAGTGAGCCGAAGCGGCGGTGACTTGCCGACACTGGCAAGGTGACGAAGTCCGTGGGAAACGGGGCTTGCGGCGAAGCGGTTACGCCAAGATGAGTCTCCAGGCTGAGCATGGGACGGTTGAGGAACACGAACCTGTTTACACGCATCTGAGGGTTGAAATGTCACCACTGCCTACACCGCTTATCAGGCAGGGCGCGGGCTGTCGCTGAGTACAGGTAGGTCTCGGCGATGCGAATGCTGGCCGGAAACGTATGCCGGACAGCACGGAACCACGGGGAGCGCGCAGCTAGACCGGGGTGCCCACGACGACTTGCGGCAAGCAAGGATAAAGACTGCGACAGGCAACCTCGCCCATGCGTTAAGTCCAACATGTGAACTGGGGAAGGTCTGCACAGATGCCAAGGGAGTGTGTCCCCGATGCTGCGCAGGTTGGCGGAGCCCCCGTAGTAGTCCGAGACCGGGAAAGCCGGTCACATGGCGAAGGGGGGCAGTTGAAGTGGTTTGCTGGGTGGATTAACTGACCATAGTGAGGTGAAGACCTTTGATAATCAGTG
>JAKAXK010000172.1 GCA_021827145.1 Pseudomonadota bacterium | reverse complement strand
AAGCGCTCCGGATGGGTTGAGCACGGCCACTGTATCTGATGGCCCCAGAGGGTGTGGTGATCAGGTTTCGTGAGGGACGTAAGGGAAGTCCCCCTCAGAGATCTTGATCGCCAAGGCCTCCTCGGGGGAGTCTCCGGTTTCGAGACCAAGGAGACCCCTCTAGTGTGCCATAGCTTATTGCAGGACCCCGCGTTTTTTCGTTTCCTCTCCCGTATCGATGCCGAACTCGCCGCCGAAGCCCGTAGGGGCCGGTGCCCCCACTGCGCGGGGCCCTTGCATGTCGCGGATTACCCCCGCAAGCCACGCGGCTGTCCGGCGGCGGTGCGGGCCGAGTATGCCTGGCGATTGAGCTTTACCTGTGGGCGGTGTGAGACACGCACGACCCCGGCCTCGGTGCGGTTCCTCGGCCGCCGGGTGTATGTGGCCCTGGCGCTGATGCTGGCCTCGCCCCCGAGGGGGTTCACCGCCCGCGCCGTCTGCGATCGGCTCGCGGTGTCCGCGCGGACGCTTGCGCGGTGGCGGACGTGGTGGCGCCAAGCGCTTCCGGCGACCCCGTTTTGGCGGAAGGCGCGCGGGCGCTTCCTGCCGCCCGTGGCCTCCGACGATCTGCCGGAGGGCCTGTGGGCGCGCTTTGGGGGCCCGACCTGTGCGGAGCGCATGGCGCAGATCCTGGTGTTCTTCAGTCCCTTGGGATCCTCCGCGATGGGCGCGTAATCCGAGGGACCACGCATCCCCCGCAGAGGATGCCGGTGGCACGACCCCCCACCCCTTCTCTACTCTCGGCACTCGACGATCCGGCCATGACGCCGGCGGGGAGGAGACGCGAGATGGAGGGCCACGACGGCGTGTTGAAGCGCGACCGGTGGGCGCGGCTGCGCTTTGCGGTCATAGGGCCCTTGCTGGCCGCGCCGCCGGCACCCGGGGATCTGCAGGAGGTCCTGGCGGCCCTGGCCCAGCGCACCTGGCGCCATCCGCTGACGGGCCTCCCGGTGCGCTTCGGCCTCTCCACGATCCAGCGGTGGTACTACGCAGCCCGCAAGGCGCCAGACCCGGTGACGGTCTTGCGCAATCAGGTCCGGCGCGACATCGGTGCATTCCCCAGCGTCAGCCCACAGGCGGCCGAGGTCCTGCGGACACAGCATGCCGATCACCCCGGTTGGGCCGCCCAGCTGCACCACGACAACCTCCGCGTGGTCCTCACCACCGCCGATCCGCCCGCCCCCTGTCCCTCGTATGCGAGCGTGCGGCGGTACCTGAAGGCGCAGGGGCTGATCCGCCAGCGCCCCAAGCGGCGCACCGCCTTGGAGATCCTGGGCCCCGGCGCCCCGATCGCCGAACGCGAGATCCGAAGCTACGAAGTCGCCTACACCCTGCAGCTCATGCACCTCGACTTCCATCACGGCTCGCGCAAGGTCCTCTCGCGGGAGGGGACCTGGGCCAAGCCGCTCCTGGTGGCCTTCATCGACGACCATTCGCGCTATCTCTGTCATGCCCAGTGGTACACCGCGGAGGGCACCGAGCAGCTCGTGCATGGGTTCTGTCAGGCGCTCGCCAAGGTGGGCTTGCCCCGGTCCCTCATGAGCGACCGGGGCGCGGCGATGATGGCCGGGGAGTTCACCGCGGGACTGGAGGCGCTGGGCATCCTGCATGTGCCCACGCTTCCCAGATCGCCGCATGTCAATGGCAAGCAAGAGAACTTCTGGTCGCGGGTCGAGGGCCGCCTCCTGGCGATGCTCGAGGGGGAGGCGAACCTCACCCTCGATCAGCTGAACGTCGCCACCTGCGCCTGGGTCACCCAGGAGTACCAGCGCACGCTCCATCGCGAGATCGGCACCACGCCGCTTGCCCGCTATCTCGCAAGCCCCCATGTGGGGCGCCCATGCCCGGGAAGCGAGGCGCTGCGCGCCGCCTTTTGCATCGAGGTCAAGCGCCGCCAGCGCCGCTCCGACGGGACGGCAAGCCTCGCGGGCCGGCGCTTCGAGATCCCCACGCGCTACCGGCACTTGAGCGATGTCCATCTGCGCTATGCCCGCTGGGACTTGAGCCGCGTGGATCTCGTCGATCCACGGACCGGTGCGGTCTTGAGTCCCGTGCGCCCGATCGACAAGGAGGCCAACGCCGACCGGCGACGGGGCACGCTCGAGCCGATCACGAACGCGCCGCGCGCGCCGCAGGGCGGCGTCGCCCCGCTCTTGAAGCAGATGATCGCCGACTACGCCGCCTGCGGGCTGCCGCCGGCCTATCTGCCCGACTCCCACCCCGAGGATGATCCGACATGAATCCGAAGCTGCTCGCCCTCTATGGGCTCAAGTTCGACCCGTTCTCCCCCGATGTGCCGACCGAGGCGCTCTACCGGTCGCCGAAGATCGAGAACTTCTGCTGGCGTATCGAGCAGGCGCACCTGCGCGAGGGCGGCTTCGCCTTGATCTCGGGCGACCCCGGTTGCGGCAAGAGCGTCGTGCTGCGCCTCTTGGCCGAGCGCCTTGCGCGTCTTGCGGATCTGTCGGTCGGCGTCATCCATCACCCGCAAAGCCACCTATCGGACTTCTACCGCGAGCTCGGCGACATCTTCGGCGTCGCCATCCGGGTGAGTAATCGCTGGGGCGGCTTCAAGGCGCTGCGTGCCCGCTGGCTCGATCATCTGGGTTCCACGACCCGTCGCTCGGTGTTGCTGTGCGACGAGGCCCAGGAGATGAGCCCCGTGGTCCTAAACGAGCTGCGTCTGCTGGCAAGCGCCCGTTTCGACTCCCAGTCGCTCCTCTGCGTCGTGCTCGCAGGCGACGGCCGGCTCCAGGAGAAGCTGAGGCGCGAGGAGCTGATCCCGCTGGGTTCGCGCATCCGCACGCGCCTGGCCGCCGAGGCCGCGCCGCGCGAGGAGCTCATGGCCGGCCTGGAGCACCTGATCGAGGCCGCCGGCAACGCGAACCTCATGACCCGCGAGCTGCGCCACACCCTTGTCGATCACGCCGCCGGCAACTTCCGCATCCTGGTCGCCATGGCCGCCGAACTGCTCATGACCGCCGCAAGCCGCGAGATCGTGACCCTCGACGAGACCCTCTACCTGGAAGTCTTCGGCAGGCCCCCGGCCCACCCCGCGCGGCGCCTGGCCGCCACCCGCTGAAGGAGTAATCCTCATGTTCGATGAATCGATCCTGTTGACCCTCCCGGACCTGCCCGACGAGGCGGTCATGGCCCTGAATGACCTCCTGGAGAGGGTCACCGCCTGCTTCCACGACCGCTACTACACGCAGCTGCGCCGCGCCTACTACGACCAACCAACCCCGACGTGCCACGCCGACCAGCAGCTCCTGCCACTCGACGACCTGCCGTTCTAATTGCAAGCGTCCCTCCCGTGAAGCCAAACCTGTTCCCCTTGGCTTCCTACACCCGGCGTCCCTCACGGATCGTGAAAAATGCTCCATCAGATACCGTGATCGCTCTCATGGGTCTTGCAGTAGGTCTCTCGAAGGGGCTGGTAGCTCCGCTCACATGGCGCGCGGGGTTTATCCCTTTGGCTTGCGATATTTTACCATAACGGCTCAAGTATCCGGACTAAATCAGAGTTCCCTTAACTACTGTTCGTAATTCTGAAAAAAGATCCAGTTGGCTCCATATCTGGCCGTGGTACTGGCCTCTACGCCCACAAAGTCGTGGGCTGCTGGGCCATGTCCGAACGGCTGACGGCTAAACTTACCTTTAGGGGCCCCTTGCATAGCCTTGTAGCAGTGCAAGCGGCCAAGGGCGCCACACCCCTCGATCGTGGCAGCCAATACTGTGCGCACGGCTATCGCCACCTCATGAAGGCTCATAACCTCATGGTGCGTAGAACCAAGAAAGGTGGCTGCTATGATAAGCCGCCAGGGGATACGAGAACCACAACCTCAAGGTCGGGGCCATTTACGAAGAATGCTTGTCAACCTGCCAGGACGCGAAAAACCAGTTTTACAATACATAGAACTATATTATAGTCGCAAGCGTCTGCGCTCCGGTTTCTGGTACCTGTCTCCCGAGGCCTTCGAGCAGAGGCATGTGGCTTAACAGAGCGTCTGTGATCCCGGGGAAAGATCAAACTTATGACAAAATTCCGATACCCATGGCCACGATTTTTGATG
>JAKAXK010000171.1 GCA_021827145.1 Pseudomonadota bacterium | reverse complement strand
CGGAACGGGGCGTAGCGCAGCCTGGTAGCGCACCTGAATGGGGTTCAGGTGGTCGGAGGTTCAAATCCTCTCGCCCCGACCAATAAATCCCCGCACAAACAGCCACTTACACGCGTTCTTGCCACCCGCTCCACCTCTCTATAACATCATTTGGGAGAGATTTGGGAGAATCGATCCCAAAAACGGGGGCATCATGGCGTCATTTGTGTATCGCCCCGGCAGGTCTCGCCGGGGCGCGTGGCAGGCGAAAATCAAAAGGGTCGGCTGGCCACAGCAGACGGCCACTTTTGACACGCGCCTGCAGGCGGAGGCTTGGGCGCGACAGATCGAATCCGAGATGGACCGGGGTATCTTCGTTTCCCGCGTGGAGGCCGAAAGCACGACCCTCCGGGACGCCCTCGATCGTTATGCCCGCGAGATCAGTTGCCAAAAGAAATCCGCCGACCGCGAGATCTACACCATCCGCTGGTGGCAGGCCTCCGCCCTTGGCGTAAGGACCCTCGCCTCCATTCGAGGCAAGGACATCGCTCTCGCGCTCGCCAAAAAGGAAGACGAGGGAGCAGCGGCGCACACGATTCACCTCTACCTCGCGCTTTTATCCAACCTATTCAATGTGGCCCGCAAGCAATGGGGCATGGAAGGCCTTGCGAACCCCGCGGAGTTCGTGCAGAAACCGAAACTCCCGTCTGGCCGCGACCGGCGCCTCGAGGGTGACGAGGAGAGCCGTCTCCTGAAGGCCGCTGGGGCCGGATTTGCGCCTGTCGTCCGTTGGGCGCTCGCCACCGCCATGCGCCGGGGCGAGATCGCAGGTCTCCGCTGGGAGCATGTCGATCGCGCGAAGAGGTCGGCCTTCCTGCCTGAAACGAAGAACGGATTTGCGCGATCGGTGCCTCTCTCATCCGCCGCGCTGGCCGTGCTAGATAGCCTCCCCCACCGCATGGGCCGTTCGGCCCACAATGGCGGCGGATCCGTATTCGGGATGACGGAAAACGCCATCACGCTCGCCATGAAGCGCGCCTGCGCCAAGGCGGAAATCCCGAGGCTGACATTTCATGATCTTCGGCACGAGGCCGTGTCCCGGTTGTTCGAGAATACCGACCTGGATGCCATGGAGATCGCCCGGATCTCCGGGCATCGCACGCTCTCGATGCTGAGCCGCTACACCCACCTGCGGGCACACCGACTGGCGGAACGACTGGATGGGGCAAAACGCGGAAAAACCCAGAAGAAGCCGCGCGCGATACGCGACTAATAGCAGCCACACAAAAACCTATGATCTTCGAGCCGGTAACCAAATCCACAGCCGAGGCGGTCCGGCCGATCTTGATCCTGTTACTTTTCCGTTTCTCTTGGCGATCGCTTTTGAACCCAGATTTTCCATTAGACCCCTACGCCGAGGAGAATATGGGCGTAAAACGGACGGGCAAAGAGAAGGTTTTTGAACGATCCCAGAGGCCCTCCATCCACTCTCTTTGGCGCATGGCAATGGCGAGTTTCAGGATGTCCTTACGGCCTTCGGTCGTGGTGTAACCGGCCTTGGCGAAGAGCTTGTAGCGAAGGGTCTTCAAGGTGTGCTGGACATCCTGGCCGCCGCTTTGCAGGACGCTTGTACGAAGTACGGCCTGGCGGAAGAGGCTCATTAGGTTGTAAGCGAGAAGCGCGGTATTGAGAGACGCTTCGGTGGCCCAGAAGTCATCAAGACAAAAGCTGTCGGCGGCGAAGTCGTATTTCAATTCCTTGATGCGGTTCTCACAGTCGGCGCGGCCCCGGTACAGGCGCCAGATCTCGACGGATGGGAGACCCAGATCCGTTACGAGAGCGGCGAATCGATACTGGCCCCACCGCGGATCATCGGCAAAGAGCGAGAGCATCTTACCTTTCGCGTCCGCGCGGCGCGTAAGATGTTGCCGGATCCCCACCACGCGTCGGGGCCGGGACCAGCCCGGGGCCTGATAATCGATGCTGACGAGATCGATACCATCATCGAGCATCCACCAGCCGGAGGCCTCGACGAGGGCCCGTTGCAGGGGTTGGTTCAAACGCATGGCGATGACGTGATGGAGCTCTTTTTGCTCCAATTTCTGCAAAAAGGCCTGATCACAGAAACCACTGTCAGCCCGCAGCAGCGCGACCCGTTTGTCCCCCAGGTTCTCGAGGGTGTTATCGAGAAACGCCAAGGTGTTGTTGGCGGTGTGACTGTTGCCAGGACGCAACCAACAGTTGGCGATCATGCGCACATCCGAGATAAAGGCCATCAAGGGATGATGGGAGGCTCGTCCCCTCTTGGCGGGGTTGTAGCCACGGACGGCGCCCTCCTGGGTCCCGTAGCGCGTCATGACCGTGGAGTCCAAATCGAGCGTCAAGCCATCCACGGCGATTTGCGCAAAGAGCCAGCGATAGAGGGTGCCGAATACGTGATCATTGGTCGCCTGCGTGAACTTCCGAAAGAGCCGTATCACCGCCTTGAAGTTCGCCATGCGTTGAAAACCAAACAGACGCTTCAACACGGGATCATGGCGGGTCACTTCCCCATGCTCGAAGCGATTGGCGCCGCACCAGACGGAGAGCAGGAATTGGGTGATCAGTTGTTCCGGACGATAGCCGCGATTGCTACCCGGTTGGGGCAAACCGCTTTCCTGTAAAGCCTGATCAAAATGGAGGTGATCGAGCATCCGCTTCATGAGGCCCATGCCACCCCAGGCGGTGATTTCCTTGTCGGTAAACCGGAGCTCAAATCCCATACACCCTCCGTACAGAAAAAGTGCAGCGACCTGCCGCTCAAATTTACCCCTGAACCGTAACGAACTCAACAGCTTACGCTAATGGCTTCCATTAGGAATCGGGCCCGAATGGGAAATCTCGGTTGAATCCGCAGGGATCCACAGATTCACGATCATTTCCTTGTTGCTCCTTGTGTTGTGGTATATGATTCCTGATACCACACGCACTTATGTTCGGGGAACGCCATGGCGAACGCAAATCCGCAGGACCAGGAGTGGCGCGGTGAAGTCGTATCCGTGCGCATGCAGGCGTCAGACGGCACCTTCAGCGTATTCTCTGTCGCGCCGGCGGATGGGAACGGGGATGCGCAAACGGTTCGATTCCCGGGTGCCGCCCCCAAGCGTGGCGCCTCCGTTATCATCACAGGACACCTCGTGCGTCACGCGAAGTACGGCCCGCAAATCGAGGCCTCTTCCGTCACGCCGGATGTCCATTCCCGTGATGGCCTGCTCGCATATCTCTCGTCCGGTTCGATCAAGGGAATCGGCCCCACGCTGGCACAGGCCATCGTGGACAATGGGGGTCCGGCGCTTTTCGAGCATCCCGGCAAGATGGCCAAGCTGCCCCGTGTCTCGACCAAAATGGCCGAGCAGTTCTGCCGCGACTGGAAAGAGCAGGCCGGCATGCGCGAGGCACTGATTGCCTTGCAGGCCATGGGGCTGGGCGCCCGCAGGGCAGCAGCCGTGGTCGCCCTGTACAAGGGGGAAACCATGGCCAAGGTGAAGGCGAACCCTTATACCGCGCTGATGAACGTGCGCGGCATTGGCTTCACTCTGGCCGATCAGGCGGCGCTTGCGGGAGGTGTTGCGCCCGATGCGCCCATGCGCATCGATGCAGCGATCCAGGCGGCCTGCGCGGAGGTGATGGACCGCCATGGGCATACCCTCATCACGGAAGATACCTTGGTGACCGCCGCGTCTGCGTTGACGCAGCAGCCGGCGGAGACGATCTCTGCGCGCATCAAACGGCCGGGTAAGCTCGTGTCGCTCCGCCGCGGTGGTCAAACGCTCTACAGCACGAAAGAGCTCCATGGCGCGGAACAGGGCATCGCGCGCGATGTAATCCGCCTGCAGGAGGCGCAACCCTCATTCAAGCCCAAGATCCTGCCGCAGCACGCCATGACAGCCTTCGAGCAGGCCATGAAGATGTCCTTGAACACCGATCAACGCCGGGCGGTGCAGCTCGCAGCTGACAACAAGGTCATGATCCTGACGGGCGGTCCGGGCGTGGGTAAGACCACGACCCTCTTTGCGATTCTGGATCTTTTTCGCGGAGCGCGCATCAAGCTGTGCGCGCCCAGCGCGCGGGCGGCCAAGCGCATGCAGGAGGCGACGGGGACC
>JAKAXK010000039.1 GCA_021827145.1 Pseudomonadota bacterium | reverse complement strand
ATCTCGGCAAGAATGAGCGCGAGGGTGTTGCGGGTGAGCTGGCTTACGAATCTGGGTGCTTGGTCCATAGGACAGCGCTTCCTCGTTTTAACAAATAGTCTGGACGCTGGTCCTCATCGAGACCGGCCCCGCTTCAGGCGCGAGGTCCGGCAACGGCCTCTCAGAATCGCAGCTGTCAGCCGCCGCGCATCGCCAAATAGTGCTCGATCAAGCTTGCGGTCGAGCTGTCGTGGATGGCCTCGGGAGCGCCCCCTTGCATCTCCGCCGCGATCCGCCGCGCCAGCACCTTACCCAACTCCACGCCCCACTGATCGAAGGAATCAATGCCCCACATGACGCCCTGGGTAAAAACGACGTGTTCGTAGAGGGCAATGAGCGCGCCCAACGTACGCGGCGTGAGGCTCTCAGCCAGAATAATGTTAGTGGGCCGATTCCCTTCGCAGACCCGATACGGGATCTGCTCGTTTGGGACGCCCTCCTCCGCGAGCTTGGCGGCCGAGCGCCCAAAGGCCAGCGCCTCCGCCTGCGCCAGAAGGTTTGCTATCAAAAGGTCCTGGTGGCCGGATAAACCCGCGTGCGAACGGCAGAACCCGATCAGATCGCAGGGCATCACCTTGGTCCCCTGATGCAAAAGCTGGTAGAAGGAGTGCTGCGCGTCGACCCCGGGTTCACCCCAGATGATGGCCCCCGTCTGATAGCTGACCGGTCGCCCCGCCAAATCCACATGTTTGCCGCTACTCTCCATCTGCAGCTGTTCGAGATAGGCCGGCAGCCGCGCAAGTCCATGCGCATACGGCAAGATCGCCTGGGTCTCCATGCCAAAAAAGTTGTTGTACCAGACCCCCAAAGACCCCAGCAGCACCGGCAGATTCCGCTCGAGCGGCGCGGTCTGGAAATGTTCGTCCATCTCCCGAAATCCCGCGAGCATTTCCAGGAAACGCGCCGGCCCCACCGAGATCATCACCGACAGCCCAACCGCCGACCCCAGGGAATACCGTCCCCCCACCCAATCCCAGAAGACAAACATATGACCGGGATCGATACCGAAACGCACCACCTCGGCAGCGTTGGTCGAAACCGCGACGAAGTGCGCGGCCACGGCGGACTCGCTTCCGAGTCCCGCTATACACCATTGCCGCGCCGTGCGCGCATTGACCATGGTCTCCTGAGTCGTGAAGGTCTTCGAACAGACGATAAAAAGCGTCTCCGCCGGATCCAGATCCGCAGTCGCGGCGCGAAACGCCTCACCATCGATATTGGCCACGAAACGCACTGCGATATTCGGATCGGCAAAGGGCCGCAGTGCCCGGTAGGCCATCTCGGGGCCAAGGTAGGAACCCCCGATACCGATATTGATCACCGTGCGGATACGCTTGCCGGTATAACCCGTCCACGAGCCGTCGCGGACCTTGTCGGCAAAAACCGCCATCTGCTCGAGGACCGCGTGAACGTCGGGGACCACATCGTGTCCGTCGACCAGGATCTCGACGCCCTTGGGGCTCCGCAGAGCGACATGCAGTACCGGGCGATCCTCGGTCACATTGATGCGTGCGCCCCGGAACATGGCATCGCGACGACCCTCGAGCCCGCGCGCGCGCGCGAGATCCACGAGTAGCCGCATCGTTTCCCGGGTAACGCGATTCTTGGAATAATCGAGATGAAGACCGCCACCCTCGGCGACGAGCGCCGTTCCCCGATCCGGGTCGGCATCGAAGAGGGCGCGCAGCGTAAGACCCTCGACGCTCCGGAAGTGGCCGGCAAGCGCCCCCCACTCCGCACTATCGGTCAGCGCAATACCTCCGCGCCCCGCATCCGACGCACCCCCGTCGCGCGACGTATCGAATGGATTGTCCAAGATGGCTGCCTCCTCGCCTGACCCATCACTTTCGGTCGTCCAATTGACCCCTGCTCCTGGAACACCGCTGTGTATCCGATGGCAGCAGCGCTTTACATGAGACCCTAACGCGGCATGGCGGTTTAAGCAAGCCCCGCGACGATCACACAATCGTCACGAATCGATGCCGCCATCCCCCGCATCCCTTAAGGCTTTTCGACATGCCCGCCAAACTGGTAACGCATGGCGGCGAGAACACGGTCCGCGAAATCGGCGTGCCCACGCGAGCCGAAGCGCGCATAGAGCGCCGCAGATATGACCGGCGCCGGCACGCCCTCCTCGATCGCCGCTTGCACCGTCCAGCGCCCTTCCCCGGAATCCGCCACTTGGCCCGCAAAACCCTTGAGGTCGGGATTTTCCTGCAAGGCGGCGGCGGTGAGATCGAGCAGCCATGAGCTTATCACGCTACCGCGCCGCCAGAGTTCCGCGACCTCCGCAACATCGAAGTTATATTGAAAGTGTTCCGGGTTGCGCAGTGGGGCGGTCTCGGCGTCCTTGTCGTGGGAGGATATGCCGACATTCGCCCGCTTGAGGATATTGAGTCCCTCGGCATAAGCCGCCATCACGCCGTACTCGATCCCGTTATGGATCATCTTGACGAAATGCCCCGCGCCATGCGGACCACAATGCAGATAACCCCACTCGGCCGACCCGGAGCCCGCGGGGCGCCCGGCGGTAGGCGGCACGGCCGCGGCCCCCGGGGCCAGAGTTCGAAACACGGGGTCGAGGGACGCCACGATGCGCGCCTCTCCGCCGATCATGAGGCAATACCCTCGCTCGCGACCCCACACCCCGCCGCTCGTGCCGACATCGAGATAATGGAGACCCTGCGCGGCGAGCGCCCGCCCCCGGCGGATATCGTCCTGGTAGAAGGAGTTTCCCCCGTCGACCAGGGTGTCACCCGGGGCAAGCAAGGGCGCAAGCTCGGCGAGCAAGGCATCGACCGCGGCCGCCGGGACCATGCACCAGATGACGCGTGGGGCTGTGAGCTGGGCTACGAGATCCGCTAATGTATCGGCGCCAAGCCCGCCCTGCGCCTTGAAGCCGTCCACGGTCGCACGACTACGCGCATAGCCGACAACTTCGTGGCCGGCACGAAGGAGGCGCTGAGCCATATTCGCGCCCATGCGCCCCAAACCACACATTCCTATGCGCATACTATCCCCCTTTCGTTATGGCGAGCCGTTCCAGGCCACCCATCTCCGTGGCACACTAACGGCTCTCCTGAAGTTTTTCCAGGGCCGCCGCACACCGAAGACGGCCTATGCTGTACCATGGGGATGCACACCCCAGATCACAACCGTTGCCGGAGGGGGGCCTAGCCGTGCACGAAAGCGATGTCTTATTGATCGGCGACATCGGGGGAACCAAGACCGACCTCCTTGTCATATCACAAGCCGCGGGCCTGGCCCAACCGCTCGCGCGTGCCCGGCTCAAGAGTGCCGACTACCCGAATCTCCAGACCCTGCTCGGCGCGTTCCTCGCGACCACGGGGCTTTCCGTGCGGCATGCCTGCCTCGACGTCGCAGGCCCGGTCATAAACGGCCGGGCCCAGCTCACCAATCTCCCATGGGAGGTCGACGGGGCCGCCCTCTGCGCGGAACTGGCCTTTACATCCGTTGACATCTTGAACGATCTCGCCGCCATCGCCCACGCCATCCCGACCCTCCAGACGACTGACCTGAAGACCCTGAACGCCGGCACGGCAAGCCCCGGCGGAACCAAGGCCGTCATCGCCCCGGGCACGGGCCTGGGCGAGGCCTTTCTGGTGTGGGATGGCGCGCGTTATCTGGCGCAAGCCTCGGAGGGCGGCCATGTGGACTTTGCCGCCCCTACGCCTGAACTTGCGGGTCTCGCTCCCTACTTGCGAGACCGCTACGATCACGTGAGCTACGAGATGGTGTGCTCGGGGGTCGGCATCCCGCATCTCTACGATTTCTTTCGGGATCAGGGCCGCGCGCTGGAATCACCGGAATTCGCGGCACACCTTGCCGCAAGCCCGGACCGCACGCCGCCCATTCTCGAGGCTGCCCTGCATTCCGACACACCCAACCCGCTCTGCCGCGCGGCGGTCGAGGCCTTTCTGACGATCCTGGCCGCCGAAGCCGGGAATCTCGCCCTCAAGGTCTTTGCCTTGGGAGGCGTCTATATCGCAGGCGGCATCCCGCCCCGACTCCTGTCGCTCATAGACCGCGCGCGCTTCGCGCACACCTTTTGCGCCAAGGGGCGCTTCGCCAAGCTGCTCACGGAGATCCCGGTGCATATAGTGACCAATCCTGACGCCACCCTCATGGGCACGGCCGCCTATGGCTGGGCCCGTATGCGTCACGCGCCCATGTCCTCTTCAGGACCCTGAGCGGGCGCGACCGCCTCACATCCGACGGGGGATCTTTCGGTGGGCCCCGCGCAAGCGGCCCGCGAGGGTCCTCACCAGACCATCCCTTTTCGCCTTAGCGCAGGAATTTATCGAAGAAGGCCACGGTACGGTCCCAGGCGAGTGCCGCCGCCTCCGGGTTGTAGCCAAGCGGCGGCAGATTCTTGGAATCCGCCTCCTCGTTGGCGAAGGCGTGCTTGGCATCGTAACGATGGAATTCGTAGCCTACGTGCGCCTCCTTGAGCTTGACCTCCAGGGCCTCTACGCCGCTGATCGCGAAAAATTGGTCCTGTGTCCCGAAGTGACCGAGCAAGGGTGCCTTGATCTTACCGGGATCCACGTATTCGAGTGGGGGGTAACCATACCATGTGACATTGGCGTCGCTTTCCGGTACCAACATCGCGCTTAGCACCGTAAGCGCCCCGCCCATGCAATACCCGGACACGCCCACATGACCGCTCCCGCTCGCCCGTAAGTACTGCGCCGCCCCACGGATGTCTTGGCTCGCGGCGTCGGCGAAATTCAGGTCATTCATCAGATGCTCGGCCTCTTTGGCCTCCAGAGTCACCTGTCCACGGTAGAGGTCAGGCACCAAGACCCGGTAACCGGCCGCCACGAAGCGTTCCGCAACACCCTTGATTTGATCGTTGAGCCCCCACCATTCCTGGATTACCACGATCCCGGGCGCTTTAGCCGCCCCCACCAAATACCCCTCACAGCTGCCGCCATCCGGCCGTTTAAAACTGATCATTGCACCCATATTCACCTCATCGATCTCTCATACTCATAAAGAAATGCCCCGCGACCGTGCAATCCGCGAGGCGCCTACGATAACCGCGCCGACCGGTCGCGACTAAGACATAAATCCCTCATTTAGTGACCTGATTCTCAATCTCGTAAAGGCGCAATGCAAGCAGCCCCACCGCGACCCACACCCCCACTCCCGTTATGCATTTCGACGTTGTACGACCACGATATATGCGCGGCGACATCACAAAATCTGCGACTCACCAGCAAGCGCGCGGCGTTCACCGCCCCTTGCACCGCTCTAGACGGCGGCCTCCCTGCTCAAAACCGGTGGCCGGTTTGCCCCGTTGTTGGTGTCTGTGATGCCGCAGACCAAGCCTCGACATCGAACCGGCGCCAACGCGGGATCAAGGTCCCAAGGGGGAAGGTGGCGCGGGTTCGGACTGATTGTGCGATCTCAGCCGGCCGGGGATAGCCTCTCGGCGTCCAGCAAGACACCTGAGGGTCGCAGCAGACAAATGCCCGCTCCACGGAAGGCGGCGAGCGCACGGGCCGGATTACAGTGGGCCCCCGATCTCCTGTTATGGGGTAGGCAACTTTCCCGTCTGGACCAAGTCAATAACAGCGTGCCGGACGCGCGCGAGCGCCTCTGTCTGTACGCCTGCTACGACACGAGCGAACAGGGTTGATGGGCCGTGAAGAGCTTGCCGGGGCGGATATAGCTCGTCCGCGCAAGAGAGACGCCCACACATTCGTCTTCGGTGAGCGTTATGGCTGCAGCATCTCCGTACGGATTGCTCATAATCTGCACGCAAATCCAATCGCCCCGTCCCCATCCGCCAGAACCAAGGCCGGCCTCTTCTTCGTACCGGACAAGTCCGAGAAAGGGAATGGAATCAAGATGATCACACCGACTGCAGGTGCGCCCATGCCTCGTCCTCTTCGGGGCGCAGCCAATCCTGCGCCAACGATTGCTCCGCCGCCGCCAGCGTCTCGTCCCAAGCCGCTGGCGGCTCATCAAGCACCCTTACCAGGGCACGGTGGGGGCCTATGACATGAAGCGGTTCAATGAGATGGACTTGGCCATGCTCGTCTATGACCGCTTCCGCTATCTGCTTCATGAACACCACCGCTTCTCGCGAGAACGCACTGAAATTGTAGCACGGACCAAGCGGCCAAGGAGGCGCATCCCCTCCGTGTGCTTGCTGCCCCGCGGCAGGGAAACGGCCAGAGCGCCGCACTCCCCGTAGAGACAAGAGGTCGTGGCCGAACCCCCTAGGGTTGCACGTTCCGCCCCACGTCACGGATCAGACTGTGATAGAGCACGCGGTAGCGTTCAGCGCTCGCCGCCCACGAGAAGTCCTTACGCATGCCGCTTGCCATGATACGCCGCCAGCAGGCCGGGCTACGGTAGGCGCCGAGCGCCTGCTCGATCGACTCCCACAGGGCCGTGCCCGTCGGTTCGTCGAATAAAAACCCGCTGCCCTCGCACGCCCCCGGATCCACTCGGTCGATCGTATCCGCGAGCCCGCCCGTGGCGCGCGCCACGGGCGGCGTACCGTAGCGCTGACTGTACATTTGATTAAGGCCGCAGGGTTCGAAGCGCGACGGCATGAGAAAAATATCCGCGCCGGCCTCGATTTCGTGGGCAAGCGCCTCGTCGAATCCGATGCGCACCGACACCGCCCCGCGATGGCGATGAGCAAGCGCGCGCAGGACCTCCTCGAGACTCCGTTCGCCGGCGCCGAGCACCACGAGCTGACCACCCGCACGCACGAGGCGATCGGCGACCTCCGCTATGAGATCAACCCCCTTCTGCCATGTGAGGCGTCCGACCATGGCAAAAAGCGGTCGCGCCGGGTCCAGGGCCAGATCGAAACGCCGCTGCAAGCCTTCCTTGTTCACGGCCTTGTGCGCAAGCTGGTCGCGATCATAGCGCGCGGGGATCAAGGGGTCCGTGGCGGGATTCCAGACCTGATCATCGATACCATTGACGATTCCGGTCAAATCATCACGTCGGCGCGTAAGCAGGCCATGCAAGCCGCAGCCCCAGGCCTCGCCCTGGATCTCCTGCGCATAAGTGGGGCTGACTGTCGTGAGGATATCCGCATAATGGAGGCCCGCCTTCAGGAAAGAGAGACGGCCATAGAATTCAGCGCCTTCCACGGCAAAGACCTCGGGCGGGAGCCGCAGGGCGTCCATGGTCTGCGCCGGAAACAGCCCCTGGAAGGCCAGATTGTGGATGGTCATGATCGAAGGAGCGGGCTTGGGCAGGCTCATCTTCAGCCACAGAGGTCCAAGGCCCGCCTGCCAGTCGTGACCGTGAAAGATGTCCGGCCGCCACAAGAGCGGTGTCTCGTCGGAGGCCAAAATGGCCGCCGCATGCGCAAAAAGCCCGAAACGCTGCGCATTGTCCGGCCAGTCGCGCCCATCGGCGTCCTGGTAGGGTCCGCCATCACGTCCGAAGAGCCAGGGGGCATCGATCAGATAGGCGATGATGCCTGAAGGGAGACGCGCCTTGCGCACAAGCGCACCCACGACCGTCGCCACCGGTGGCGCCTCACCCACCTCACGACGCAGCGACCGGTAATAGGGCAGACAGACACGCACGTCGAGCCCGGCCGTTACGAGCGCCGGAGGCAAGGCCGCCACGACATCCGCAAGTCCGCCGGTCTTCACCCAGGGCGCGCATTCCGAGGCAACGAACAAGACGCGTAAAGACCCCTCGTCCGCGGTTCCCACGCGCGCGCCCTTTCGCTGGCGGGTCGTCACGCCCAACCTTTAATGGGTCGGTCCGCCGATGGCGATGCGCTGGCCTGCGGCGATGGATTTCAAATAACTCACGAGATCGACCATGCTTGCACTCCCGTAGGCCGGTGGACGCCCGACGATCCCGTCCCGCACACAGTGCCGGATCTGCGCCTCCAGGGTCATGACACGATGCGACTTGACGTTGTAGCGCGGGAACACGGCGGCGGCATTACGCAGGCTCGCGAATCGGCGCCCGTCAGGGAGACGTCCGCGAACCAGGCCCCCGTGGATATGGCAGACAGCGCACGTCATGAAGCGCGGCCCGCCATGCGGCGCCCCGCCCAGGGTCGCGAAGGCGCTCGCGGCATCCGCGACGGGCTTCACGTGACTCCCAAAGCTGTCATCATTGAAGATGTACGCGCCGCGCGACACGGCCTGCTGCAAGGCGGGGGGAAGAGGGGCCGCCACTGCGGCCCCCGCGATAAGCAGAGCTGCAATCGCCACCATGCTGCATCTGTGACCTACCGTCTTTCGAGCCCCCATAAAACCACCCCTCCCGTGTGAAGATCCGTGACCGAAGCCTCCGCTAAAAACCTGCCGGCCGGCCCACTTAAACGGGCCGCGACCGGGCCTCCGGGGCCGGATCACTATACTATCGTTCGCACAGCGGCAACAGCACAGCAGCGGCACCCCGCCGGCTCAGTCAGAGACGAGGATTCAAGGGGTCGGGAAGAGGTCGCCCTCAGGGCGGCCGCCAACGCGGTCAGCCTGGGGGCGTGGGGACTTAGTTGCGACGGCCCCCCTGAAGGGCGCCCAGGATCTGGAGCAAGGACACGAAGATATTCAGGACGTCCAGGTAGAGGCTCACGGCGATGATCACGGGGCGTGTCTCACCCCCATTGATCATGCGGCTTGTATCGAACAACACAAGCCCCGAGAACACGATCAAGGCCATGCCCGCCACCACAAGCTGCAAACCTGCCAGATGGAAAAACATATTCGCAAGCGAGGCCAGCACCACGATCACGAGCCCCGTCATCAAAAAGCCGCCCAAGTAACTGAAGTTGCGACGCGAGACCAGGGCGTAGATCGAGAGACTCCCGAATATGACGGCGGTGCCCAGCAGGGCCTCGGCCACGATGTTCGGGCCCGCCGGCAAGCGCAGGTACATGGCGATCGCGGGGCCTAACGAGTAGCCCATGAGCCCCGTAAAGGCGAAGATCAGCGGCACTGCCATCGGGCTACCGCGACCCCCAGTCCACTCGACCGCGAACAGGCTTACGAAGGCCGCGATCATGACTATGAACGGATGCTGGTAGGCGAACAGCGAATGCATACCGACCGCCGCCGTGAACGTGCTAAAGAGCAAGGTCGCGGCAAGCAGGAGATAGGTCCTATGGATGACCGTCGTGACTGCGTAACCGCCTTGAACGCCCGTGGATGGGACATCCGCATACCAATTCGAACGAGCCATGCTGGCCCTCCTTACCGTGATGACGGTTCAAACCTATTATGTCGATCGGCCCTACGATAACACATTCCCGATAGAAGGTTCAGACGGACCCCTCCAGCGCGTGCAGGACCACCGCGACCAGGATACCGATAAGGCCGATCCAAAAGAACACCCATACCAGCGCCAGTAAGATATGCATCACAAACAGCACGGCCCAGATCACGAGCAGGCTCAAGCCCACGCCCATGAGAGTCCGTTTGAGATCCCTCACCATCGTACCCCCCGATCTTCCGGTTGGTCCCTTATATGGGGTCCTATGGTGCCGAGGTCAAGGACAGACCCGCAAGTGGTCCTCCCTGGTGCGTTTTTCGGGTCCTCATACAAGCTTGGTGCAGCGCGGATTCCCGGATGCCCCATTCCTGCGCCTCCGACGTCTGGCACGATGGTTGCTCACGGGTCGATGAGGCGCGATCGCGGTCCCGACGACCGTAGTTATCGCACCTCACGAGGAGTCGAGTATGAATGATGCGGTGCCCGTGAAACCCCGGCTGGTGGTGATCGGCAATGGCATGGCCGGCATGCGTACCATCGAGGAACTCCTGAAAATGGCCCCCCACCAGTACGACATCACCGTGTTCGGGGACGAAGCCCACCCCAACTACAACCGCATCCTGCTGTCCCCGGTGCTCGCCGGCGAGATGGCCTTCGAGGACACCATCTTGAACGGCCGGGCATGGTATGAGCAGCATGGCATCGCCCTGCATACGGGCGCCCCCGTCACCACCATAGACCGGGTCTGCCGTCAGGTGATCGCGGCGAACGGCACGGTCGCCCCCTACGACCGGCTGCTCCTCGCTCTAGGCTCGCACCCTTTCGTCCCTGAACTCGAAGGGGTGCGACTCCCCGGCGTCATGGGCTACCGCACGATCGAGGACGTCAACGCCATGCGGGCCCTGCCGGCGAACGCCAAGGCCGTCATCATAGGCGGCAGTCTGCTGGGCCTCGAGGCGGCCTATGGCCTCCTCTCCCAAGGGGTGCAGGTAACTGTCGTCCATCGCCACCCTTGGCTCCTCGAGCGTCAAATGGACCGGGTCGGGGGTGACCTCCTGCTGCGCAGCCTGATCGAGCGCGGATTGTGCTTTTGTCTCTCATCGGAGACCGAGGCGATACTGGGAGGCGAACGCGTCGAGGCCCTGCGTCTGAAAGACGGGCGTATCCTCGAAGCCGATCTCGTGGTCTTCGCGGTTGGCATCAGGCCGCGCCAGGGCCTCGCCCGCGAGGCCGGGCTCCATTGCGATCGCGGCATCATCGTCGACGACACCCTCCAGACCTTTGACCCGCGCATCTACGCGGTAGGGGAATGTGTCCAGCATCGCGGCGCGACCTATGGTCTCGTGGCACCCCTCTTCGAGCAAGCCAAGGTGGCGGCCAATCACTTGGCGCGCCATGGAAGACTGCGCTACACAGGCTCGATCGCGAGCACCAAACTCAAGGTCACGGGGATCGACCTATTCTCGGCGGGTGAATTCGTGGGCGATACGGGCCGCGAAGAGATCTCCCTGCTCGACCCCGCGGCCGGCGTCTATAAGAAAGTCGTGATCCGCGACCACAAACTCGCGGGCGTGCTCCTGTACGGCGATACCTCGCTCGGCCCCTGGCTCTTTCAGTTGCTGCGCAACGGCAACGATATCACCGATCTGCGCGACTACCTTTTGTTCGGCGAGCCCGCCCGCGACGCGCGCCACGGCAGCGAGCGCGCCATCGCGCAGATGCCGGACACGGCGGAAGTGTGCGGCTGTAACGGTGTCAGCAAGGGGACCATCGTGCACGCGATCCGGTCCCAGGGGCTTTTTACCGTAGACGACGTCCGTCTCTGCACCAAAGCCAGCAGCTCCTGCGGCTCGTGCAGCGGCCTCGTGGAGCAGATCCTCGCCAACACCCTCGGGGGCCTCTATGAAACCCCGCCATGCAAACGGGCCCTCTGCGCCTGCACCGATCTCACCCACGACGAGATCCGTGATGCCATCGTCACCCGCAAACTTTTGTCGGCACGCGAGGTCTTCCGGGTCCTCGAATGGAAGGCCCGGGGCGGATGCCCGACATGCCGGCCCGCCGTGAATTACTATGTGCGCACCGCCTGGCCCGTCGAGGCCTCGGACGATCCGCAGGCACGCTTCGTCAATGAGCGGGTGCATGCCAACATCCAGAAAGACGGTACCTATTCGGTCATACCGCGCATGTACGGCGGCGTGACCACGCCCGCCGAGCTCAAGCGTATTGCGAAAGTGGCCGAACGCCACAACGTGCGCATGGTCAAGCTTACGGGCGGACAGCGTATCGACCTGCTCGGCATCCCCAAGAGTGACCTCCCGGCGATTTGGGCTGATCTCGGGATGCCATCTGGGCATGCCTACGGCAAGGCCTTGCGGACCTGCAAGTCGTGTGTCGGCACCGAATTTTGCCGCTTTGGGACCCAGGACAGCACACATCTAGCGATCACCCTCGAAAAACGTTTGGAGCGCATGTGGTCGCCACACAAGGTGAAACTCGCGGCCTCCGGCTGCCCCCGCAATTGCGCCGAAAGCACGATCAAGGACTTCGGCGCCATAGGCGTGGAGTCCGGTTGGGAGATTTATGTCGGCGGGAATGGCGGGATGAAGCTGCGTGGCGGCGACTTGCTGGCCAAAGTCAAAACGGAAGACGAAGTCGTCGAGATCGCCGAAGCCTTCATGCAACTCTATCGGAAAGAGGCCTATTATCTCGAGCGCACCGCCCCCTGGATCGAACGGGTCGGCCTGGACCATGTGAAAGACCAGATCCTCGACCAGCCCGAGACTCGCAAACGACTCGCCGAGCAACTGCGCACCGCGATCGCCCACGAACGCGACCCCTGGGCCGCAGCCCTCGCAGGCGCCATCACCATCCATGCCGAACCCCTGCGTGCGGTGGAGTCCCTCCCATGAACGCAACAGCCGAGGATATGACCTGGCAGGATGTCGCGGGGCTTGCCGACATACCGCCCCTCGGGGGGCGGGTCTTGGTGATCGCAAGCCACGAGATCGCCCTCCTGCGCAACGAGGACGGGGAAGTCTTTGCCCTCGACAACCTCTGCCCGCACAAAGGGGGTCCGCTGGCCGAGGGCACGGTGACCGGATACACCGTTCATTGCCCCTTGCACGGCTGGCGAATCGATCTCTCCTGCGGACAGGTACGCGAGCCTGACTGCGGCTCGGTCCGCGCCTGGGACGTGCGCATCGAGGCGGGCCGCGTCCTCCTGCGCTTGCCGCGATGACCCTCGGCCGATCCCTGAAAATAACGACGATGATCCCGACACAAGATATACCGGGACTCTTAAGCGCGGTGGCGCGCGGTGCGGACAGCGCCTTCCACTTGAGTCGCGAGGCCGCCCGCGCCCTATTCGCCAAGTGGTTGAGTGGCCAGCTTCCCTCGACAGCCCAAGGCGCGCTCTGGATTGCCTTTCGACTCAAAGGCGAGACGCTTCCCGAGTTGCTTGGCTTCGTGGCCGCCACCGAAGGGTGTCTGGCGACCATCAAGGCCCCCGCCGGTCCCAAGCCCGTCGTCCTCCCCTCGTACAACGGGGCGCGGCGACACGCCAATCTCCTCCCCTTACTGGCCCTCCTGCTCGCCCGTGAGGGCGTCCCCGTGCTCATCCACGGCTCCTACGGCGGCCCCGCCGAGGAAACCGCACTCGCCTTGCCGCAACACGATCCAAGCGCACGAACCAGCACAGGCGAGATCCTCGCCCACCTAGGGTATCCTCCGGTCATCACGCACCACGCCTTGCACGATCACCTCCAGCGCCACCGCCTGGCATACGTGCCTCTGGACGTACTCCATCTGCGGCTCGCCTCCATGCTGTCACTCCGCCGCGTGCTCGGTGTGCGCTCGAGCGCGCACACCGTCATCAAGCTTTTTAATCCTTTTAAAACTTCCGTCATGCAATGCGCTGCGGTAACTCATCCCGCCTATCTCGATCGCATGCGCGCATTCTTCATGGCCGCCGGATCTACGGCCCTCGTGTTCCGTGGCGCCGAAGGGGAGCCCGTGGCTCACGCCCGTCGCCGCCCGGCGCTTATCGGCATCGACGCCGGATACGAGCACGAATGGTTCCGTGAAGATCGCTCACCTTTGACTCACATTACCGAATTGCCAGACGAGTGCAATGCAGCCACAACCTGCGTGTTTATTGGAGAGATCCTCGCCGGCCACCGGGCCATCCCTGAGCCTATTCGCGACCAAGCGGCCTGTCTGCTGGTCATGAGCGGGGCCGTGCCTGATCTTGCGTCCGCATGCGCCAAGCTCAATGTGTCGTCAAAACGCGTTGGGCAACGTTCATGATGACCTCCCGCCCCACCAGTGCGCGCTTACGGCAAGACGCAATCATGGGTCATCCGCTTCCATGCATAGCGCACCCAGCGCGCACCACACCATACAATGGTTTTGTTATTTCTGTCTCTATACACTTATTATGCCAACCGGCCCTACCATTAGTTCTCAGTATCCTAGCGGCCCGCGCCGCTATGCGTACCGCAGCTCGGACACCAGTGGCCTTCTCGCCCATGCCCTCACACAACGCAGGGGATTTCTCACATACGGTTGGCATCTGGCCTCTCCAGGCCGCAAGCGCGCCACCTATTCGCGACCACGTGCCCGTATGTCGCCCCTTGTAACCCGCTCATACTCCTCGCGTGCCGTCGACTGATGGCGAGCGTTTATGATCAAGCGAGCAGGACCGTACCGGTCCGCCTTCCGTAGATCGGCGTCGCCGAGTTCTGCCCGACGTCGGTCGCGGCCTATCGAGGGAAGTCCATGGCCGTATACAAGAGCCCTAAATCGCCGCCTCCTCCGGAACAGCTTTTCCACGAACTTGCGAACACGTTAGAATTCGATCGCTTCTTTTGCAATGCGGCGCGTGCTGCGGGGCTTGCCGTCAACGCGGATTTCGCGGGTCTTGTCCGACGCCGCGGCGATCCCTTGCGTTACGAGTTTTTTTTCGCGCTCGACCCCTTATGCGAACCACCCATGCCACCGAGCGTCCTGATGGCGAACCCCGGCACCGTGGAGCGGGCTCTCACTCTGGGCCAAACCCTCTACGTGGCCGAAACCGCGTTCGCCACCCCCGCACCAGACAGAGAGCTCGCCTCACACCTTGTGGTCCCCATGCGGGTGGCGGGGCGCGTTGAAGGCGCGCTGGTGCTTGCGTGGCGACAGCGGCCACCCCGACCTCCGACGCGACGCAGACTGCGCTTGGCGGAGGCCCTGGCAGCCTTCATGGGTAACGCGAGTTACCGCTCGGCCATGGAAGGAGCGCTCACGCGCGATGCGAGCCGCGATCCGCTCACGGGATTACCCAACCGAAGCGTGCTCATGGATCGTCTTGCCCATGGGTGTCGAAGGGCCGGACGGGACGACCGCTTGCTGGTCATAGCATTGCTTGATGTGGACAGTTTCAAGGGCATCAACGATAAACTTGGGCATGAAGCGGGCGACCATGTGCTTGCCACCATTGCCGAGCGGCTGACGAACTCCGTGCGCCTGGCCGACACCGTGAGCCGGTACGGCGGGGACGAATTCGTGATCCTCATTGAAGACATTACGCACCTGGAGCAGATCGAAACCATGATCGAGCGCATGCTACTTGCCATCCGCCAACCGATCCCGTTTCAAGGGCGCCCCCTCAGTGTCACCATAAGCGCAGGCCTCACGATCTACCCTTTTGACGATCAACCGCCTGACGTCTTACTGCAACACGCGGATCAGGCCATGTACGAGGCCAAGCGCGGCGGAGGTGACCGCTACCGCTGCTTCGAGCGCGCCAATACCACGCGCCTCGCGCAGCGCTCCCAACTGCGCCGCGATATCGAGACGGCCATCTCCGATGATCTCTGGCAACCACGTTACCAACCCATTCTCGATCGCGAGGGCCGTACCGCCGGAATCGAGGTCCGGCTGCGCTGGCCGAGATCCGACGGCACCACCGTGTGCGAAGAGACGGCGTCCGAACTCGTCGAAGCATCCACGCGAACGAGCCTCCTCGAGTGCCTGCTTGCTGCGACCCAGCGTGACTGCCTGAGCTACGGCCACCCACCCGCACCCTTACACATCAATATCCACGCCGCCGACCTCTATGATCGCCGACTGCCTACCCGGCTCTCCGATTGGCGCGACGAGATCTACGGGACCGAAGGCGGCACCATCGTCGTGGAGGTGCCAGACGACGTGCTCGCATCTCATCCACAGGCCGGGGCGCGGCTCGCTTTGGCTCTGCAGGAACGCGGCCTGCGTCTGATGGTCGATCATTACCAGGCGTACAAGTGCGCGGATCTGACCCATATCGCCGCAGCCCCCCTCTATGGCGTCAAGTGCGATCCCGTCGCCGATACCGGAACCGCACGGCTCCTGCGGGCCCTCAGTGCGGGCATGAGCGCCCTGGGGCTCGCAGTTTACGTCAACGGCATCGATACCCTCCCCGCCCGTACGGTCGTCGACGCCATCGGCTGGGACTACGGTCAGGGCCTCGTGTTCGCGCCCGAACTCGATGCCTCCGCGCTCGCACTCTGGCTCAAGAATAGCCTTCACGCCCTATGACATCACGGATGATGGCGGTGCGGTAGCGGATGGGCAGGGAGTAGTGCCCCTCGCCTTCAATCAGGCGCAGACGGGCGCGCACGACACGCGCCGCGATCTCGCGCGCCATGCGGGCCGGCACGATACGATCGGCGGCACCCTGCCAGAGCGTGCAGTCCGACGCGATATCGGCCAAAGAGAAGTCCCAGGGCCGTACATACAAAAGAAGATCTTGCACCGCCGCCAGCGCGCCCCGACGCAAGCCTTCGTACTGCGCGGCCACCAGTACATCGAGCACGGCGGGATCGGCCAGCACCTCGCGATCCGCAGCCGAGGCCAAACGGGTCCCGAGCCGCATGCGACCCCGCAAGCGCAGAAATCGTGTCACGGGCCACGCCACGAGCGGCGCCACGATCGGCCCGATATCAGCGAGATGCAAGGCCCCGCGCACGAGCGGGAACAACTCATCGCGGCAAGCTCTGAGCGCCTCCGGCGGTCCGAGGGCACCCACCAAGGCGCTGCGCGTGACCCGCTGCGGCATGTGCGCCAGCAAGGACAGGGCGTACGGTCCACCGCCCGACACCCCGACGACCGCGACCGAGCCGAGTCCGAGCGTATCGAGTAGCACCGCGACATCATCAGCAAAACTCTTCAAGGTACGCCCCTTGTGGGGGCTCGACCGTCCGTAACCCGGCCGGTCCGGGGCAATGAGGCGCGCGCCCTCGGCGGCCAATACGGGCGCCAGCAGACCCGCCTCGAGCGAGCAACTCGGAAAACCGTGACAATAGAGGATCGGCGTCCCGGATAGCGGCCCGTAGTCCGCGTATGCGAATAGGCGGCCATCCGGCAGCGTCACGGACCCCAGGGAGGCGCCCGCCGGGAGCTCGCCCGCGTCCCTCCCGACGCCTCTGGCATCGGCTACGATCCGAACCTCTTCGCGACTGTGCTCAATGGACATAAGACATCCTCAACGGGCTAGGCTGGCTCGATTATGGCGCAGACGCGGCGCTCCCCGGAATCGGCCACGCCCCGTACCCCCTTACACGAGGTATACCTCCGATGTGGCGGCCTTGCCATCGGCCGATCGCGCGGACGCCCGTAGACCCCACACCGGGGTCGATGGCGGTGAGTGATCGCTTCACGACCAGCAACCCCCCTCCGCGCCGTCATGATGGAGGGCCCAGATTCCCTTGGCCGCGCGTTTCGCGTTATCCTTCGGTGGATACGCGCCCCAGAGAGGTTCCGCTTCCCAACATGCCTTCGGCACCACCTTAGCCGCACGTGCGCAAACTGTCCTTTCTGACCGCCATCGCGCTCACGGGCGCGCTCGCGCTTTTGAGCTCGACGATGGCCAAGACCCCGGCCTTGCCGCTCTTTGCGCGGTCGCTCGGGGCGCCCCCGGAGCTCATCGGGTGGACGGTCATGGCCTCGACCGTACCCGGCATCCTCATCAGTCTGCCGGCAGGCCTCTTGCGCGACCGCTTGGGCGCCCGACCGCTGCTGATCGCGGCGCTGTTCGTGTTCGCCACCGCGCCATTTCTGTATCTGCTCGTGCAAACCATAGGCGAACTCGCCATCGTGCGCTTCTACCACGGCTTCGCCACGGCGATCTTCGGCACCGTCGTCGGCGCCGAAATTGCCGCCCGCTATCCACAGAATCGCGGCCGCGCACTCGGCGTTTACAGCGCGGTCAGCACCGTGGGACGCTCCATCGCGCCTTTCCTGGGCGGCATCTTGATCTCCGAGACAAACTTTCCGGGTGTCTTTTTGGGGTGCGCGCTGGCCGGGGTACTGGCCTTGAGCCTTGGGCTGCGAGCGACTACCGATCACGCCCCGGAGGTGGCCCGTACGCAACCCACTCCCGGGGCGAGTCCCACCATAGCCGTACTGCGCGACCGTGTCGTGATCGTCACAAGCCTGGTAGAGGCCCTGCAATACCTGGTGTTTGGGTCGGTCGAGGCCTTTCTGGCGGTCTACGCGGCTCACCACCGCCTGCCACCCTGGACCATAGGCCTGCTGCTTGGGACCCAACTGGGTATCGTCGTGCTCTTCAAACCGCGACTAGGTGCCTTGTCCGACCGGTTCGGCCGGCGTCCGGTGATCCTCGTGGGCCTCTTGATCGGGGCGCTGGCGGTCGCGGCCCTCCCGTTTACCGCGCAGGTCTGGGCGCTCTTGCTGATCAATGCGGCCTTCGGGCTCGGGTTCGCGGCGACCACCGCGGCGACCGGGGCGCTGGTGGCTGACCGCGCGCGCTCGGGGGGCTTTGGGGCCAATATGGGTGTGCTGCGCACGATCATGGATATCGGCCAGGCGACCGGGCCGGTCGTGACGGGCGCACTCATAGGTATGGGTGGCTACCGCCTGGCCTTCCTCACACTCGCGGCGCTCCTCGTGATCGGCGCCGGGACCTTCGCGCTCGCAGGATACGGCCGCGCGGCCGCGACCAAGCCCTGACGGCGGCGAGCGCCCCTTAGCCGAATAACTTCCAGAGGCAGCGGCCGCCACTCTTTTTGTCGAGCATTTCGAGGTAGGCTTCGTGCGCGGCAAGCTCCTCCGGCGACGGTTTGATCACTAGCGGTTCTCCTGCCTCGAAGCGGAAGCCCTCGCTCGCGACTGACTCGACCTTGGTGGTCTCCTCGAGAAACAAGGGCGTCTGGCCACCGGTCATGGCCAAATAGACATCAGCCAGGATCTCGGCATCCAAAAGTGCGCCGTGGACCACACGCTGACTATTGTCGATGCTGTAGCGGCGACAGAGGGCGTCGAGGTTGTTTTTCTGGCCAGGATGTAGGGTGCGCGCGAGCTTCAAGGTATCCTGGACCGTGCAACATTGCCCAATCTGGCTCACCGCCAGCACGCAGCCCTGCGCCGCGGCGCGGGCGAACTCGGCATTCAGGAAGCCGACATCGAACGGGGCGTTATGGATCAGGAGTTCGGCGCCCTCGACGAAGGCGATGAATTCCGCGGCCACGTCCATAAAGCGCGGCTTGTCGGCCAGCATCGCATTGGTGATGCCGTGGATCTCGATGGCCGCGGCGTCGATCTCGCGATCCGGATTCAGATACTGATGGAACCGCCGCCCCGTGACCCGCCGATCGATGAGTTCAATGGCGCCCACCTCAATGATGCGGTGCCCCTCCGCGGGCTCGAGGCCCGTGGTTTCAGTATCCAGAACAATTTGCCGCATCACGATCCCCTCTTGCGTCGGACTCCTTGGAGCCGATCTATGGCCTCATTGGCGAGCTGGTCCGCGCGCTCGTTCCCGGCGTCGCCGGAGTGACCCTTCACCCAACGCCACTGCACCTTGTGGCGACTCGCCGCCGCCTCCAGCTCGCGCCATAAATCCGCATTGGCGACCGGCTGCCGGGACGCCGTGAGCCAACCCCGCCGCTTCCATTGTGCGAGCCATTCGGTGACACCGCGCCGCACATATTGGGAATCCGTGACGAGCTCGACATCGCAGGCGCGATTCAAGGCCTTCAAAGCCGAGATCGCCGCCATGAGCTCCATGCGATTATTGGTAGTCATGGCCTCAGCGCCATTGAGCACGCGCTCGTGCGCCCCCGTTTGCAAAACCGCGCCCCAGCCCCCGGGGCCCGGATTGCCGCGGCACGCCCCGTCCGTATAGATCACGACCTTAGCCATAACGCGCCCCCGCCGGCTGCGACAAGGCGCGCACGCGCGCCAGCCTTCGCGTGGCAAGGATGGGCGTCACGCCCGCCACCCGCTTGCGCGCCACGAGAACATAGACAGCACCCCCCAAGGGCCACCAGCGATCCCCCATGGGCTCCAGGAAGGAGAGACGATCCATCCAGCGTTGGCCCCTGAAAGGGGGCCGATAAAAGAGCATGCTGCCCTGTGTCAACTCAAAGTCGAGCAGCGACAACCAATCACGGAGTCGCCGTACGCCTATCCAATCGCCGCACCAGGGGGCGCGTGCGGACGCCCGCCGCAGCAGGCAAGGCACACGCCAGAGGCTCATGGCATTGAAACCCAGAATCACGATGTGCCCCTCCGGCACCAGGGCGCGGTGCGCCTCGCGCAACAGTTGATGAGGCATGGCCGATACATCCAGCGCATGCGGCAACAACACGACCTGCACGGACTTGCTGTCAAACGGCAAGGCCTCCGCACGCCCCGCCACCCATTGGGGTCCGCTCATGGCGGGCCTTGGATCGACCACGAGATGCACCGCCGTGGGGCTCGATTCGAGCAAATTGCGGCGCCCCAGCCACCCGCATTGGACGCCGAAGGTGCCGGGCAACATCGGCAGGATCTCGCGCAGCCGATGGGCCTCCAGGGCCTGCAGGGACTCGCCGAGCGGCCCCGAAAACCATTCACGCAGCCGCGCGATACGCGCC
The DNA here is from genome assembly GCA_021827145.1 of Pseudomonadota bacterium. Taxonomy (GTDB): domain Bacteria; phylum Pseudomonadota; class Gammaproteobacteria; order Acidiferrobacterales; family Acidiferrobacteraceae; genus Acidiferrobacter. The sequence goes on along the minus strand of JAKAXK010000039.1, from coordinate 782 downwards.
TCCATGTCTTCGTCCGTTGACTCCCCCACGGCTAACCCCCACACTGCGTCGCATGGACGACGTCATAGCAGTCCACGCCTTTCGCGACAACTATATATGGCTTGCCCCCGGATCGGAACCCGGCGTCGTCGCGGTTGTGGATCCCGGGGATGCCGATCCCGTCATCGCGACCCTCAGCGCGCAGGGCCTCGCACCCGCCTTCGTGCTCTGCACACACCACCACGGCGACCATGTGGGTGGCGTCCAGGCCCTGGCGCGGCGCTACCGGATCCCCGTGTACGGGCCAGCTACCGAATCGATTCCCGGCGTCACCCATCCCGTAGGGGAAGGCGACATCGTCGGATCCGACATAGGCGGCCGCTACCAGGTGCTGGCAGTGCCCGGACACACGCGTGGGCACGTGGCCTATTGGGGAGAGGGCCGCGTATTTTGCGGCGACACGCTCTTTGCCGCGGGCTGCGGCCGCCTTTTCGAGGGCACGGCCTTTCAGTTACATGCCTCACTCATGAAGCTCGCGGCCCTGCCCCCCGAAACCCTGGTCTATTGTGGCCACGAATACACCTTGGCGAATCTTGCCTTCGCCCGCGTCGTGGAACCGGACAATGCCGACATCCTGGCCTTCGAACGACGCTGCCGCCGCCGGATCGCCGCCGGCCAAGCCACCCTCCCCACCACCATGGCCGACGAACGGGCCATCAATCCCTTCCTGCGGACCGCGATACCGACGGTGCGCCGAGCGGCCGCCCGGCGCGCTGACCAAAAGTCCGATACGGACGCGGCCG
>JAKAXK010000038.1 GCA_021827145.1 Pseudomonadota bacterium | reverse complement strand
ATCGGTATGGAGAACGATAGCCCCATATAACCACCGTTGCTGGTGTAGATCTGATCGTTGATGCCGACGACCTGACCCGTCATATTGAAGAGCGGGCCACCGGAATTCCCAGGGTTGATGGGGACATCGCTTTGAATGAAGGGGATGTATTCGTCGTCGGAGAGCGGCCGGTTGACCGCACTCACCACACCCTGGGTGACGGTGTTGTAGAAACCGAAGGGCGCGCCCACGGCCAACAGCCACTGGCCCACCTGCAGGTGGTCCGAGTTGCCGAGAGGCACGGTTGGCAGGTCATGACCCTTGATCTTCAGGAGTGCGGTGTCATAGCGCACCGACAGGCCCACGAGCTTGGCCTTGTAGACATGGTGATTGGAAAGTCCCACGACGATGTGATTTGCGCCGCGCACGACATGGGCCGCCGTTACGATGTAACCGCTGCGGCTTATGATAAATCCCGACCCGAGCGACTCGACCTTCTCTTTCTGTGAGGGCGCAGCATTCGGCCCCGAGAAGAAGCGCTGAAAGAACGGATAGAACGGCGAGTTTGGGGGCAGCGGGTTGACCGGGGTCGAGCCGTGCACCATTTTCGTGCTTGTACTACTGATGTTCACCACCGCCGCTCCGTAATGCTGAATGATCGGCGTGAAGTCCGGCAGGCCAACGAGTGGTTGTGCGGCAGACGCCCCTTGGCAGACGATGCCCCCCGCCAATCCCGTCGCCAGCGCGACCGATTTCCACCGACGTCGCTGCGGCCGGTCTTTCAAGTGACCCATGTCGATCTCCTCGTAGAGTAATTCATCAACGTCCGGCGTCGCCTTCCGGCAGGCGCGGCGCGAAGACCGGGATTGCCGGTTCTTCGATTAAGGAAGGCCGGCCGTGCGCCCTGAAGCGCACTGATGGCTTTGAGCCTGCTCGACGCCGGTTGTTCCCTGGCGATCGCATAAACTCCCCCCTCTTTTTCTATGATAGCGCGAACGGGTGGCGCCGCCCAAGTGCGCGCGCCCAGGCGGGTGGTGGGCGGCAGCAGGGGGTCAGTCATGGCGTGGGGCCAGGCCCGCCCTACCCATGATCGTGCGCCGCCCGCGCCTCAGGAGAGAAAGTGGGTGGCAGTGTAGATGATAAGGCCGACCAGGCCGCCGACCAGGGTGCCGTTGATGCGAATGAACTGCAGGTCGCGCCCGATATTGAGTTCTATTTGGTCGACCAAAAAGCCGTCGTTCCAGGCCTTGACTTGCGCAGCGATAAAGAGCCCCAGCGTCCGCCGATATCTTTCGATCAGGGGTGGGGCGAGGGATGCGATTTGGGCATCGATCCAGGCATGCGCCCTGGGGTTGGTGGCAAATGTCTCGGCAAGCTCCTGAACAGTCACGGCAAGTCGGCGCGCGAGCGGCGCGCCGACATCGCTCAGTTGTTCGGCCAGCCAGGGCTGGAGTTGGTCCCAGATGGCCGACAAGGCGGATCCCAGCTCGGGATTGTGTCGCAGTTCCGTCTGGATGGTCCGTACTCGCTCCCGAAAGGTCTCGTCGTGCGTGAGCTTGTCGACGATATCGAGCACCGTCTCGTCGAAGCGTCTGCGCAGGACATGGTCATGATCCTCGCGGACCGCTTGCAGTATGGTTTGGAGGGCGTCGTAGAGGCGCTGCAGGATGACGCGGCCCACCCGTTCATCGAGGTTGAGTGTCGAGGGTACGAACTCCATGTGACGGGCGATGGCATGCACCAATTCCTCGCGGACATCCTCGTGTTGGAGGAAGCCGTAGAGCTGTTCCAGGCCCTCGTCCAACAACCATTGGTGGCGACGATTTTCCGAGAGTGAGCGCAGTACCTGCGCGGCCAGGGTGCTGACGTCGAGGGTGTCAAGGCCGGAGGCGATGGCGTGAGTCAGGAAGTCGCGCACCTGATCGCGATCGATCGACCCCAGCAGGCGCGCCAGCGCGCGGCCGAGGTAGGTTTGGATGCGCGTACTGTTGTCCGGGCGGCTGATCCATTTGGCGATGCGTCGGCCCGGCGCCAAGGTGCGGATCCCCTCAAGCACCTTGTCCGTCGACAGAAAGCGAGTTTGGACGAACTCCCCGAGACTGTCAGCGATGCGCCGCTTATTGGCGGAGATGATGGCGGTATGGGGCAAGGGCAGGCCAAAGGGGTGGCGGAAGAGCGCCACGACTGCGAACCAGTCGGCTAGGGCGCCGACCATGGCCGCCTCGCTGAAGGCCGCCACGAAACCGAGCCATGGGTGCCCGGGGCGGTAATACCGGGCTATGATGTAGAGCACGCCGGCTACGGCGAGCAGACTGAAAGCGAGCAGGCGGGCGGTTCGCAGCCTGGCGCGTTTGGCGCTGTCCCCAGCGGATCGAAGGGTCGGAGTTGAGGTCGGCATCATGGGCACATGCAAGGATAGCGGGCGCTACACGCTTTGTCCTCGGCTTTCTGGTGATCGTTGGCCTAGATGAGGGCCGCGATCTGTCCCGAGGCCACGACGATCCCCTGTTCGTGACTCAAAGACAAATCGCGCAGCCAGCCTGCAAGCCATTCGGGTACCGCCTCGGCCGGCATGGGGCGCGCGATCACATAGCCTTGCGCAAGGTCGCAACCCTGCGTCTTCAGCCATTCCCATTGCTCCAGGGTTTCCACGCCCTCCGCGAGCACGGGGCGTCCCAACTGATGCGCCATGTGTATGACTCCTTCGACGATGGCCCTGTGCTGGGGGTCCTCGGGGAGCGGGGCGATGAAGGCGCGATCGATCTTGATGAGCGCTGCGGGGAAATCGGTCAGGTAGCTCAGCGAGGCCTGACCAGTGCCGAAATCGTCGATGGCGAACTGCAGGCCTCGTTTGCACCATGCGTCCAGCGTGCGGCGCGCCCGCGCGGGGTCAGCGAAGGCGGCGCGCTCCGTGATCTCGAGGGCAATGTGATGCATGGCGGTCCCGTTTGTGCGCAACACCTCACATACGCGATGATGGATCTCGGGGTCCTGGAATTGGGTAGGCGACAGGTTTACGGCGATCTGCAGCGTGATCCCTTGCTGCATCCAGTGCCCCTGCTGGCGACACGCTTCTTGGAGCACCCACTCCCCAAGCGGCACGATGAGCCCTGACTCTTCGGCGATTGGCACAAACACTTCGGGGGACTGTGGCTGTTCATCAGGGTTTTGCCAACGCAACAACGCCTCCATGCCCACGATCCGGCCGGTACGCAGCTCTATCTGCGGTTGGTAATGGAGCGTAAACAAGTCCTCGGCAAGCGCCTTGCGCAGTTTATTTTGAAGAACCTGACGATCACGTGTGGCGCGATCAAGGGAAGGCTCGAAAAGTGACCAGCGGTTGCGTCCCTGGCGCTTGGCTTCGTACATGGCGAGGTCAGCATGACGCAGAAGTTCCTGGGGATCGCTGTCATCGAAAGGAAATACCGTAATCCCGATACTCGCTTGCGTCGTAACCTGATCGATATCGATGCGTACGGGCGACCTCAGTGCCGCAAGGAAGCGCGCAAGGACGGTTTCGATATCCTCCATGCGTGCGGCGTCGCGTAAGAGTACGGCAAACTCATCGCCACTCAATCGCGCAACGATGTCACCCGTGCGTGCCGTGCAGCGCAGGCGCGCAGTGACCTCGAGCAGTAGGCGGTCACCGGCTGCGTGACCCAGCGAGTCGTTGATATCCTTGAAACGATCGAGATCGATGAAGAGGACGGCCTGCAGGGCATTGGTGTGCGCCGCTTGCGCAATAGCCACGTCAAGTAGATGCAAGAAATGGGTGCGATTGGGAAGACCGGTCAATTCGTCGTAATGGGCGAGGGTCCGCAGACGCGTTTGGGTCGCGTCGAGTTCGCACACCGAGCTGATATCCCACGAAACCTGCGCGAGCCACTCCTTGGCCTCTTGCGAGAGCGCCTCTGGGACCACCGGTCGATAGGCGATCGTGCCATAGTGGCGACCGTTGTGGGCAAGGGGATAGACGATGCGGTAAGGGGGGTCTGAGGGTGTCAAAGCCAACGTGAGGGCGCTTTGGGGCTCCAGTCGTAGCCGGCCGCCCTGCGCCACACTCGATGGGGTGCCCGCATCGTCGATCCGAGTCAACGCGATCCACAGAAGGCCGAGGTGCTCGGCTATGCTGTCGAGCACCGTGCCAAGCGCGGTTTCCGGGTTCTCTCCTCGCAACGAGGCATCTGTCAGGCGATCCCGCAGCTGGCGGGCCAGGGCCTCGCGCTTATGGGTCGTAATGTCGCGTCCCAAAAGTAACGAGCCGCCACCCACCATCCCCGGGAGCCGGCAGCGCAGCAGATCGAGTACGCGCGGTGTCGCGTGGCCCCGACGCAAAAGGATCTCTTCCCGTGCGGGTCCCGCAGACTCGGCGCGCATGAAGTTGCTCAAGCTGTCGCGCGTCAGCGTATCTTGCGCGGTTCGCAGGACCTGCTCGGGATCGACGTGGATCAGGTCTTCGCGTTCGAACCCGAAGGCCTCCAGCATGGCGCGGTTGGCCAGCTGCCAGCGGCCGTCTTTATCGAGCAGGCCGATCAAGTCGGGCGAGGCCTCGAGTAGGGTGTGCACAGCGGCCTCCCGTCGTTTGGAGCGCCGCAGCAGGCCTTGAAGCTGGAAGTCGCGCAGAATGCGCTCCCGGACTGCGACACCGTTTAGGCGCGCGACCTTGGTGGCGACCATCTGTAACATCACGATGGCGAGCCCCATGGCGAGCCCCATGATGCCGTGATGGCCCATGAATTCACGCCAGGCGAGGGCCAGCACCGGCGGGATGGCGAAGGCCTCGTAGCCGCCGGCCAGTATGCTTAGAAAGGGAATAGGCCCGGCGATCAGTCCGGTAACGATGGCGACGAGGAACGGGGGGTTGATAGCGCCGCGTGGATGGGGCACCGCGAGGATCAAAAGCGCCCACAGCAGCCCATCCACGAAAAGGTGCGCCACAAGGCGTGTGTGGCGCTGGCGGTCGTCGAGCCCTTGATTGGGGTGCAGGAGTGACGTCGGAATGAATCGCAGGATGCCGTTAGCGGCCAGTCCGAGCCACCACAAGGTCTTTCCAACGGTCGCCACGGGACGCGCGAACAGAATGAGGCAAGCGGTGGCCACCGCGAGATTGGCGAGCACCTGCCATCCGTAATTACGACAGAAGAGGCGGAGTTGATCTTCAAGAAGCGCCGTTCTGAGAGGCGTATCGCGCCGCCGCCTCGGGCCCGACATGAAACGGGGCGTGGCGGAAGGGCGAGCTTCGGTCCCCGACTGTCGGTGGTGATCCATCGTATTCGTTGTGATCCCTGCCTCGCTGGTCGTGGCTTGAGGGCCCCAAGGGCGATGGGTCACGACCTCGCTCCGGGGATTGTGGCGTATTTCGCGCCTTCAGGAAAGCGGTATGACGTTGGTGGACGCCACGGCCGGCCGGTTCGCCCCCGGCCCTTGGGGGGGTTCGGGCGGGCGGGAGCGGACCATTAAGGCGTCCGTGCGTGAGGGCTTAGGAGCAGATGGCCTACGCTCCCAAGGGAGATAAGGCCAAGGACGATGATGAAGGCCGCCGAGATACGATTGATGAGCGTGAGAGTTCGGGATTCGAGCCGGGTATGGAGGCGCGCCGTGGCAAGCACGAGACCGATCCACCAGAGCAGGCAGCCCGAGAAGACCCCGGTCACGAGCCACAGCTGGCGCCAGAGGTCGGGGTGATCGAGTTGCAGGGTCGTAAAGACGACTATAAAGAACAGTATCGTCAGTGGGTTGGCGAGCGTGAGCAGGAGCGAGGAGACAAAGGTCCATACGACTCCTGGTGCGCCATAGCCGCGCGCCGTCGTGCGCCGCAGAGGTCGAAAGGAGAGCGCGCGGGCGCCGAACCAGAGGCAGAGGATACCGGCAGCCAGATGGATCCATAGGCGCGCGCTGGCGAGAAAATTGGCGACGACACTCAAACTGAGCCCGGCGACACCGGCGTAGAGGGCATCAGCCAGGGCCGCGGCGGCGCCGCTCAACACGCCCGAGACGCGCCCGTGGGTCAAGGTCCTTTGAATAGTCAACAAACCGACGGGCCCGATGGGCGCGGATGTGATGAGGCCGACGATCAGTCCGAAAAAAAAGGGTTCCACGCCACTCCTTGATCCTGCCACCCATTTTTGAGCGATATTGCTTGCAGATCCCTGCCCACTATCCTCTACGGGCAGCCCTCCTTGGCGGACCCGGCGACTCGTCGGGCGCTATCCTAAAACGGTCGGGCGGGAAAGACCAGACGCGCGGCACACAGGCGGGAGACGCGGCGAGTGCCGCCGGCCTTGGGTTGGCGGCGCGAGGGGCGGCCACGGAGATCCGCACGGCCCCCTGCGGCGTCCGAAGGGCGTAAAGGGCGAGACGTTTGCCTTGTCAAGATAGCCCGCTGCCGGATGGCAGTGTAGAGTCAGTCCACGGCCTCGAAGGCCATTAGAGCGATGTGTCATGGCAAGGCCCGATCCCCAACTGCTTTTAACTTGGACCATGGTGGCGCGCATGGGGAGCATCAATGCGGCGGCGGACGCCCTTGGCTTGACGCAGCCTGCGGTTTCCAATCAGCTGAAGCGCCTCCAGGATTGGCTTGGCGAGCCGCTCTATCGGCGGCATGGGCGCGGCGTGACACCCACGCCCTTGGGAACACGCTTGTTGCGTGTAGCATCTCAGATCGAATCCGCGCTGGTTGACGCCGAGACCCTGCAGACCGACGTGCAAGGCTTCATGCAAGGGAGTCTGCTCTTGGTGGCCAGCCAGACCAACGCCGAGTTCCTTTTGTTGCGCGCCATGGCGGTTTTTCAGAAGCGCTACCCCATGATTGCGGTGCGCCTTCAGTCGGGAAATTCCGAGGAGGCGCGTAAGCGCCTGGATGTGGCGGACTTGGCGTTTGTCGAGGATGCGGCAGTGCCGCAGGCGAGCCACGGTCTCAAGGGCCGGACCTTGATCGAGACCGACATCCGCATCCTCTTGAGCGTCGATCATCCCCTGGCGCAAAGACCGGAGCATGAGCCTGTAGCCCTCCCCGAACTGGCCGGGGTATCGGTCGTGTGGCGCGAACCGGGATCCGGCACCAGGGACCGCGTGGAGGTCGCTTTTCGGCAGGCCGGACTGGAGCCCGAGATCCGCTACGAGTTCAGTGCCGGCGCTGCCGTCCGCGAAGCGGTCCGTTGCGGACTGGGTGTGGGTTTTGTCTCGGCGCTATCGGTGACGCCGCCGGACCTGTGCACTCGACCGGTCGCGCCGCGTATCGTTCAGGCCCTGTCGGTGATCTACCAGGGGCCGCTTAGTCGCCCCGGAGAGGCATTCTTGACGGTCTTGGATGAAATGATGCGTGCGGGAGTTTATAAAGTTACTGGCGGCGCGGCGACGTGATGAGCGACGGGTGCCATGAGGTTATGGGGGGTTCTGGCGACCGCTGAGCGGACGCGGGTTACCGCGCGGGGTTCGAGGCATTACAATGGAGTGTAGGACTTCGAAATGGCAGCCTTTATGTTGTATGCGATCGATGGGCAGGGTTGGCTGCAGGGGGTGGCGCGCGCGGTTTCCCCCAATTGTGATGCGCGTCCGCCTGGCGTCGAGATCGAGGTGCTTGTCATCCATTCCATTAGCCTGCCGGAGGGATGCTATGGCGGGCCGGATGTGGAGCGTCTTTTTATGAACGAACTCGATGTGAGCCCGGGAGGTTACCCGGATCTTAAGGGGCTACGAGTCTCGGCGCACCTTTTCATTCGCCGCGACGGCGACGTCGTGCAATTCGTGTCGTTCGAGGATCGGGCGTGGCACGCGGGGATATCTCGCTGCGAGGGACGTGAGAAGGTCAACGATTTTTCGGTGGGCATAGAACTCGAAGGGACCGATCATGGGCCTTTCGAGGAGGCTCAGTATCGATCTCTGGTGGCGGTGTCGGAGGCGCTATTGCAACGATATTCCGCGATCACTAGTGAGCGGCTCTACGCGCATTCGGACATCGCTCCGGGACGCAAGACGGACCCAGGACCCTATTTCGATTGGGGCCGATACCGCAAAGCCTTGCGGTCGCGATTCCATGGGATGCGGGGAGGGGAGGGGTAGGCATGGCCGTTACGCTGATCATCATTCTTTTTGCGATCGCACTCGATCGCTTCTTTCCCGACCGTGCCCGTATCCCGCCTTTTCTTTGGTACGAGGATTGGGCGCGTAGCGTTGAGCAACGCTTCAACGCGGGTACGCGCGGCCAAGGGCTCGCCGCGGTGATCGTGGTGGCGGGACCTGTGATATTGGGGGTGGCGCTGATTCGTTACGTCCTGAGCCATGTCGGTTATTCGCTCGTCTACATTTTTGACATGCTTATCCTCTATCTGTGCTTGAATCTATATCGGCTGACACAGCGGGCGGCGGCCGTCTCGGAGGCGCTGGAATCAGGGGATGTGCTTATGGCGGCGACCCATCTCGAGGGCATGACCGCCAAGACCGCCGGGGATGTGACCGAATCTTCTATTGCCCAAGCGGCGGTCGAGGCGGTGCTGAAGCAGGCCAACGCGGCGATCATGGCGCCGCTTTTCTGGTTCATCCTGTTTGGGCCGGTGGCAGTTGTCCTACAGCGGCTGGCGGCGGTGCTCGACCGCCTCTGGGGCCATCGCAGCCCTCAGTACGCCGAGTTTGGGTGGGCGGCGGCGCGGCTGAATGACATCCTCGGGTGGATCCCGGCGCGCATCACGGCCTTGAGTTACGGCATCATGGGTAGTTTCGAAGACGCCTTACACTGCTGGCGGCGCCAGGCGGGGATGTGGTCTGACATCAACAGCGGACCGTTGCTGGCCTCGGGTTTCGGGGCCATGCACATGAGCGCCTGCGAGGAGACGGACGACGAGAGTAGTTCAGGCGTGTCTACGACCCCCGGCTTCGTCGTCAATGCCGCCGATATTCGCCGCGCGGTGGCCCTGCTTTGGCGGGTCCTGCTCTTTTGGTTGGCGGTGGCCGTACTGATGGCCGGCGCTCGGCTGTTTGGTGTTTTCGGTTGAAGGTGTGGCGTCATTGACGCCAGCCTGTTTTCGCCTCACGCAAAGAGGATGTGGGGCGCAGGTTCCGACTGGAGAATTTCCCAGCCACGTTTTTCGGCCGTGGCCCGCAATATAGGGTCGGGGTCGACGGCGATCGGCCGCGAGACCGCTTCGAGCAGTGGCAGGTCGTTGTGGGAGTCGCTGTAGAAGACGCTTCCTTCGAAGGAGAGACGGTGTTCGGCCATCCATGCGCGGACACGGACCACCTTCCCTTCCTGGAAGCAAGGCACGCCTTCAGGGCGGCCGGTGAAATGCCCGTCTTGCTCCTGGGCCACCGTAGCGATCAGGTGTGGGATACCGATGAGTTCAGCGATGGGGGCCGTCACGAAATCGTTCGTGGCAGTGACGAGCGCGAGCGTGGCGCCTTGCGCGCGGTAGTGGGCAAGGAGCGGAGCGACCCAGGGCTTGACCATCGGCCGTATGCATTCCTCGATGAAGCGTGCGCGCCAAGCGAGCAGCTGGCCGCGAGGGAGGCGCTGCAAGGGCTCCAGAGCAAAGGCCAGAAATTCCCCGATGTCGAGCGTGCCGGCCTTGTAGGCGGCGTAGAAGCGGATGTTGGCCTCCTCGTACCGCGTACCGTTAACGGCCCCCGTGGCGACCAGGAATTGACCCCATGCGTAATCGCTGTCGCCCGAGAGTAAGGTGTTGTCCAGATCAAACAGTGCCAGCGCCAATATCCCCCCAAGCGTTGCCGTAAGCCGCGAATTCTGTGAAAATGGGCCCATTCTAACTAGCTAACACCTTGTTGTATATGATAGATCGCGACGGGTACCGGCCGAATGTCGGCATCATCATCACCAACGCCGAGAATCAGGTGTTCTGGGCGCGACGCTGTCGTTGCGACGGCTGGCAATTTCCTCAAGGGGGGATCCAGCGTAAAGAGACGGCCGAGGAGGCCTTGTACCGGGAGCTCTATGAAGAGGTGGGACTTGAGCACGGACAGGTCGAGATCCGTGGTCGCACACAGGGTTGGTTGCGCTACGACTTGCCGCGGGCTTATCAACGCCCGAGCGGGACGCGACGGTTCCGTGGACAGAAGCAGGTATGGTTTCTGCTGCGACTGATGGGCTGCGACGCCGATGTGAGGCTCGACCGGTCGAGCGCGCCGGAGTTCGATGAGTGGCGCTGGGTGGATTATTGGAGCCCGATCGATGCGATCGTAGATTTTAAGCGTCAGGTCTACCAGTCGGCGCTGACCGAGCTTGCACCCTTGCTTCTACGCTGATGGATCGATTGCTCGAGTGGCATGACCGCGCTATCTGGCTCGTCGAAACAGGGCCGCCGGCTGTGTACTATCTCGCGGATCGTGACGCAGGGGGCGTCCTCGTCAACGCGCCACCGTTTGCGGTGGCGCTCTACGAAGATCTGAGTCGTACGGCGCCGTTGCGCTACGTATTCTTGCCAAGCCATTTTGGGGCATGCGATCTTGATGCGTGGCGCGCGGCGGGTGCCCGCATCCTGGTCTCCGCGGAAGAAGAGGGGGTCGCAGACGTCGACCTGCGTGTCGGTCCCCAGCACAAGTTGACGCGCACGATCGACTTCATTCCAATTCCGGGGCGTACGCGGGGGACCTGCGGACTGCGCCTGAAAAATAAGCCCGGGGCGCTCTTCGTGGGACCGGCCTTGACCCCAGCGGAGTCCGGCTGGCCCGAACTCGTGGCGCACGCTGACGATGATTCTTACGAGAACCGTCTCATGGGCGTCATTGGCTTGGGGGCGCAGGGGTTCGAGTATCTGTTTACGGACAACTTCGTGCCCAGCCAGACGCGCTTCGGGCCCGGCGCCGATGTGGCCCTGCGAGACCATATAGACCGCCTGCTCACCTAGCATCCGCGCGCGATGGCGTAGGGGCTGGGCCCGGACCGACATCCCCGTCTAGGCACGCCTTGCCGCGAGCGCGTTTTCGTCGGCGGTCGACGTGCCTACAAGGCATCACCCGATGTGGCCCCACCGGGCAGCCCCCGCGATGTCGTGGCGCCACCGTTCCCAATCCTCCCGTGCCGCCGACCCTGCCAGTCGCGCGCCCGCCCCCGTTACCCGCGGAGCGATCGCCTGGAGCGATCCTTAAGGGAAGTGACGGAAGGGCGATTCGTGCCAGCCGATCGATGCAATATCCATCTTTGCTGGGGGGCGTGATCGAGGATCGTTATCGGGCGGGCGCCTGGCGCGGACGATCACGCTCAAGGGCGCGGTCATGCACAGCTTTACCGCGCGCGACTTCGAGCATAAGAGGAGGCCTGTTGCGCGAGGGTGCGACCCAGATCGGTTTTTGGAGCGAAACCTACGGCGACGCCGATGCCATCGACATCGATTGCTCGGATTGGGCCAAGGCCACCTTGCGCGTCGAGGGGACGATAGATGGCTACGTCAAGGGGAGGCGATGTCCGCGAAAGCGACCCCTTCGAGGCTTGTCCGAGCTTTAGCTGGGAGGTGAAGGGGGGAAGATCTGTGGCGCGCGGGGACTTTGCGCCACGCCCTTCCCGGCGTCGAAATGTTCCTCGCCTGCGAGCGCATGACCGAGCAGGCGCCTTCGCGTGAGGTCTCCCGGTGCATTACCGTGAGACCCGACAATGGTCCGCGCGGGTTTAGGCCCGCGTACTTCGTCGGCCGGCGGGTCGATGACGCCAAGGGTTGGACCTCGGCGCTTTTCCTAACCTTCACGGACGGACGGGGCGCGCCGCATGGGGGGCCTGCCGCTTGCGGCGTCGCGTGAGCGCCAAATAGACGACCGGTGTCGTATAGAGGGTCAGGGCTTGGGACATGATCAGCCCGCCGATGACGGTGACACCGATCGGTTGGCGCAGGTGATGGCCGGTGCCGAAGGCAAGCGCCAGAGGGAGGGCGCCAAGGAGTGCCGCGAGGGTCGTCATCAGAATAGGGCGGAAGCGCTTCAGGCACGCCGCCCGGATGGCTTCTTCGTGGCTCAGTCCTTGAGTCCGCTCGGCCTCGAGCGCGAAATCGACCAGCATGATGCCGTTTTTCTTGACGATACCCATGAGCAGAAAGATACCGATGATCGCGAGCAGCGAAAGCGGGATACCAGTCAGTTCGAGCGCGAGTAGTGCGCCCACGCCCGCTGAGGGAAGCGTCGAGAGGATCGTCAGGGGCTGTGCCAGACTCTCGTAGAGTACTCCAAGGACGATATAGATCGTCGCCAAGGCCGCCAGGATCAGGAGCGGCTCAGCCTTGATGGACTTGAGGAAGAACTTGGCGTTGCTGCCGAAGCGTGCGCGCACGCCGGCGGGCAGCGGCATCGCCGCCACGGCCTTTTGTACCTCTGTGACCACGGGACCCAGGACGGCGCCGCGCGCCAGATTGAAGCTTATGCTGGCGGCCGGCAGGCCCTGGTCGTGACGGACCGACAGGGGCATGGCGGTGCGAACGAAGTGCGCGACGGTAGATAGCAACACGGGTCCGCTCGATCCGGCGACGTAAAGATGATCGAGCCGATTCGGGGAGGCGGCGAGCGCGGGAGGGACTTTCAAGACCACCTGATACTGATTGTGGGCGTCGTAGATACGGCTCGCTTGGCGTTGTGCGTAGGCATTGTTCAGGGCCAAATCGACGGCGGCTATCGATACCCCCAGGCGCGCCGCGCGTTGGCGATCGATAGCCACCGTAATCTGCGGCTCGGGCTTATCCTGGTCGGAGGACACGGCGCGGACGCCAGGGAGATGCGCGATCCGCCGCTCGATTTCATGGGTGACGAGATCGAGGGATTGCAGCGAGGGGTCGAGGATCGTGAACTGATATTGCCCGTTTGCGGGCCGACCACCCAGGAAGATGTCCTGCGCCACCTGCAGGTAGGTGTGGATGCCCGTTATGCGCTTGAGCTTGGGCGCAAGCCGCGCGAGTACGGCTTGCGCCGAGAGGCTTCTCTCTCCGCGCGGCTTGAGTCCTATGAAAAGTTTGCCGCGATTGGGCGGTGTAAAGCCGTTGACGACGCCGATGCTGGAACTCACGGTCGCGACGTCGCGATCCTGAAGGAGCACCGCGACCACCCGGCGCTGCAGGGTCTTCATGCGCGCAAACGACACATCGGCGCCGGCCACGGTGTTACCGATGACGAGCCCCGTGTCTTCCTGGGGTAAGAAGCTTTTCGGCACCCGCGCGTAGAGCGCGACCGTGATCACGACCGTGGCGACGGTCAAAAAGAGCATGAGACGGCGGTGGCGCAGCGACCAATCGAGAGAGCGCTCATAGGCGCTCAGCGTGCCCTGGTAGGCTGCGGCGAGGCGTGCCGCGACCGAGCGCGGTGGTGGGGCGGTGTTGGCGCGCCTCATGAAGTGGGCGCAGATCATAGGGGTGACGGTGAGCGAGACCAGTGCCGATACGGCGATCGCGAGGGTGAGTGTCACGGCAAATTCATGAAAGAACTGTCCCACGATCCCGGGCATGAGCGTCAAGGGAATGAAGACCGCGATCAGGGACAGGGTGATCGACATGACGGTAAACCCGATCTGGCGCGAGCCCCGCAGGGCCGCCTCCAGGGGCGCGTAGCCGGATTCGATCTGGGTGGAGATGTTCTCGATCATGACGATGGCATCGTCGACCACAAAGCCCACCGAGATGGTCAGTGCCATGAGCGAGAAGTTGTCGAGGGAAAATCCCAGTGCCCACATGGCCGCCAGAGTGCCCGCGATCGACAACGGTACAGTCACGCCGGCGGCGACCGTGGGTGCAGCGTGCCCCATGAATGCCCATACCACCGCGAGCACGAGCGCGATTGTGATCAAGAGCGTGATTTCGATGTCATGGATGCTGGCGCGTATGGTCGTAGTGCGGTCGGTCAACATGTGGAGATTGATGTCGGGGGGGAGCGCTTGGCGGATCGCGGGAAGACGCTTCTTGATGGCGGCGATGGTCGCGATCACGTTCGCTCCGGGGGTCTTGGTAATGGTCACAAGCACTGCCGGCTGCGCCCCATCCCAGGCGGCAAGGTTGGTGTTAGCCACGCCCGTCGAGACCGTGGCAACATCGCCCAGGCGAACGAATGCCCCCGTGTAGGCCTTGAGAACAAGACGTCGAAACGCGTGCGCCGTATGCAGCTGGCCATTGGCGGCCAGCACCATGTCTCTATGAGGGCCTCGAAATTCGCCGAGCGGGTTGAGCGTGTTGGTGGCGCGGATCGCAGTAGCGATGTCTTGAAGGGTGAGTCCCGCGCGAGCCAGCGCGCGCGAGTGCGCGTCGATTCGAACCGCCGGCGATTGGGCACCGTTTAATTGCACGAGGGCCACCCCAGGGACTTGCGCGAGGGTCTCGGTCAGGGTTGTGTCCGCCGCCTTGTAGACCGCCTCCGGCCGTCGCGTGCGAGAGGTCAGCGCCATCGTCAAGATGGGCCGCGAGGCTGGATTGAACTCCTTGTAAAACGGG
Source organism: Pseudomonadota bacterium (assembly GCA_021827145.1). Taxonomy (GTDB): domain Bacteria; phylum Pseudomonadota; class Gammaproteobacteria; order Acidiferrobacterales; family Acidiferrobacteraceae; genus Acidiferrobacter. The sequence goes on along the minus strand of JAKAXK010000038.1, from coordinate 6,701 downwards.
CGCGTGGGAAGGTTTGCCGGCAGGTCTGGCAAGGCCGCGTTGATGCCCGCCTGGATGGCGGCCGCATCCTGGCTGGCGCCTCCGATACGCGAGAAGAATAGCACGACATTACTTGCGCCGATCGAGTTGAAGGACAGCATCTGGTCGAGGCCGGGGATCTTGCCCAATTGCCGCTCGAGGGGGGCGGCCACGGTGCTGGCCATGGTCTGGGGGTTGGCGCCTGGTTCGTGCGCGAGCACCACGAAGGCCGGTAGTGGGATATTCGGGACCGCCGCCACGGGCAACATGCGGTCGGCTACGATGCCACCGATCAGGAGGCCGAGGGCGATGAGGGTGGTGCCGATGGGGCGCTTGATGAAGGGCGCGGAGACGTTCATGTGTCAATCCCCGAGCGCGGGCGCCACCCCGAGCCAGCCGGGTCTACGAAAGCGATCCAGGCTAAGGTAGATGACCGGCGTCGTGAACAGTGTGAGCAGTTGGCTCACCAGCAGACCGCCGATGATGGTGATGCCGAGGGGGCCGCGCAGCTCCGCCCCCGCGCCCCCTTCGAGGATGAGCGGCACGGCACCGAGGAGCGCGGCGAATGTGGTCATGAGGATGGGGCGCAGGCGCAGTACCGAGGCCTCAACAATGGCATCGAGGGGGGCAAGCCCGCGGCGCTGGGCCTCGATCGCGAAATCCACCATCATGATACCGTTCTTTTTAACGATCCCCATGAGCAACACGAGGCCGACCAAGGCCACGATCGTGAATTTGGTGTGGGTGATATAAAGGGCCGTGAGTGCCCCGATGCCGGCCGATGGCAAAGTCGACAAAATGGTCAACGGATGGATCGCGCTTTCGTAGAGAACCCCGAGAACGATGTAGATCACAACCAGAGTCGCGGCGATAAGCCACGGTTCGCGCGTAAGCGCGGACTGAAACCGCGCCGCCGCCCCCGCGTAGCTACCATGGATGGAGGGCGGTTTGTGTAGCTTGTGTTCAGCGCGCGCTATGGAGCGTTCGGCCGTCTCCAGCGGCACGCGATGCGCAAGATCGAAGCCGAGGGTCACCGCCGGAATCTGGTTTTCTTGCGTGATGGCAAGCGGTGCGCGGCGGACGTCAATGTGGGCGATCTCGGCCAGCGGGATTTGGGCATTGCCTGTTCCGGGGACGTAGAGCGAACTCAGCGCCGCTACGCTTTGGCGAAAGCGCGGTGCCACACCCAATACCACGCGGTACTGATCGTTTTGCGTGTAAATGGTCGACACTTGACGCTGTCCATAGGCGTCATAGAGGGTATTCGTCACTGCCTGCATGGTGACGCCGAGCGACGCGGCGCGCGTCCTCATGACACGCACAAAGGTCTCAGGGCCCGCGTTTTCGGTATCGGCCGTGACATGACGCAGTTTCGTGTCATGCCGTAGGCGCTGCACGAGGGCCCTCGAAAAGTGCGTGAGCGCTTGGCGGTCTGTGTCCGTGAGGGTGTATTGATAGTTGGTCGGTGACGGCCGCGAGGAGAGCGTGATGTCTTGTACCGGCCGCAAGTCGACGCCGAGCCCCGGGAGGGTCCGCAGTGCGCGCTGCAGGTCTGTCTCCACTATGGGGAGGGCGGGACGCGTACCGATGGGCCGCAAGACGATTGTGAGATGGCCTATATTGGGTGTCGGGTTGGTCAGCCCGGTGCCGATGTAGGACGTGACGCCGGCCACGGCCGGATTGTGCAGGATGCGCGCCACGGCCTGCGCCTGGCGTCTCGCGAATGCGCGCAGGGATATGTCTGCGCGCGCGTGCGTGGTAACGGCGATCTCGCTTGTGTCTTGGCGCGGCAGCAGGCCTTTGGGGATCGCGAGAAAGAGTGTCAGCGTACCCGCGAGCGTGGTGCCAAAGAGCAGCAAGACGAGTTCTCGATGGCGTAACACCGCAAGGAGGGCGCGGCGGTAATGCTCCCGCAGGTGCGTCCAGAGACGATCGATGGCGTGCGCCACGGGGGAACGTTGTGCGGTGGTCGGCCGCAAGAGGTGGGCGCACATCATGGGGGTGAGCGTGAGCGAGATGAGCGCCGAGAGGGCCACGGCCAGTGAAAGCGTCAGGGAAAATTCCCGAAACAGCCGGCCCACGAGGCCTGGCATGAAGAGCAGCGGGATGAAGACGGCGATGAGCGACACGGTGAGCGATAGGATCGTAAAGCCGATCTGGCGAGCGCCCTCGAGGGCCGCGGCCAACGGCTTGGCCCCGGCCTCCAGGAAACGCACGATGTTTTCGATCATGACGATGGCGTCATCCACCACGAAGCCCGAGGCCACGGTGAGCGCCATGAGCGACAGGTTATCGAGGCTGAAGTCGAGCGCGTGCATGGCCGCAAAGGTGCCGACCAGAGAGAGGGGCAAGGCAACCGCGGGCACGAGCGCGGCCCGCCATGTCGGTAGAAACAGAAATATCACCAGGATGACAAGAATGACCGAAGTGATGAGTGTGAGCTCAACGTCCGTCACCGAGGCCTTGATCGCGATTGTGCGATTGGCCACCACCGAAAGTTTGGTGCCGGCGGGGAGCGCCCGGGAGAGCCCCTTCAGACGCGCCTCGACGCGGGCCACGGTGCGCACGATGTTGGCGCCTGGTTCCCGGTCTATGGAGAGCAGCACCGCCGGTACACCGTCGTAGGTAGTCGTAACAGCGGAGTTTTCGAGGCCCGCGCCGACTGTGCCGACGTCGCCCAAGGTGACGGGCGCGCCGCCGACGGCAGCCACCACGATCTCGCGAAAGCCGCGGGCGGTATGGATCTGATCGGAGGCTCCGATCGCGAAGGCTTGCCTGCGTCCCTCGAGCCCCCCCTTGGGGCCATTTTGATTGGCGTTTACGATCGCAGCGCGCACCGCCTCCAGGGACAGACCGTAGGCAGCGAGGCGCTGCGGGTTCACGTGGACGCGGATGGCCTTTTTCATGCCGCCTTGGATGCGTACCCGCCCCACCCCCGAGACTTCACTGAGGCGCGGGGCAATCAGCGTATTGGCGGCGTTGGCGAGGGCGTAAAGGGGTGCTGTGCGCGATGTGAGTGCAATGATGGCGATTGGTGCGTCGGCCGGGTTCACCTCTGTGTAGACTGGCGGATAGGGGATGTTCGGCGGCAAGGTCGCGGCGGCGGCGTTGATGGCCGCCTGCACGGCTTGGGCGGCGGCGGCGAGCGGCTCGTGGAGATCGAATCGCAGGGTGATGGCGCTTACCCCATAGGAGCTGACCGAGCTCATGGCCGCAAGTCCCGCAATGTCCCCGAGTTGGCGCTCGAGGGGGGCCGTGATGAGGCGGGAAATGGTGTCAGCGTTGGCGCCCGGCAGGCGGGTCGTGACCAGGATCGTGGGGAAGGCCACAGATGGAAGGGATGCCACCGGCAGCGCACGGTAGCCCAAAAGCCCGCCCAACACCAAGGCTACGGCGAGGAGTGTGGTGGCGATCGGGCGCGTGATGAAGGGACGCGAAATATTCACGGGCGCCCAGCGGTGTGCGTTCTTTGGGGCGCTGCGGCCAGAATCCGGATCCGTGCCCCGGGGCGCAGGCGTGAGCCCCCCAGGACCACGACCTTCTCGCCCGCGCGCAGCCCAGTGCGGACGACCGTGATCTGCTGATCGGCGAAGCCGAGCGTGACCGGGACGGCGGCGACGCGTGGCAGGGGCGTACCCGTGCCACCGGCGGCGGTTTTCTTTCCGGGGCCCTTGCGCACGACATAGACGAACGATCCCTCAGGGCCTTGGCGGATCGCGACCGAGGGCGCGACCAGAGCGTGACGTTCGGTGCGTACTTGCAGGCGCACGTTCACGAAGGCTCCGGGCCAGAGAGCCAGCGATGGGTTCTTGAAGCGCGCCTTCAGGGTGAGGGTGCCAGTGGACGGGTTGATGACATTGTCGAGCACCGCAAGCACGCCGTGCGCAAGCACGACGCGGCGATCACCCTTGCGCATGAAGGCGGTCACGTTTCGTTTGCGCGCGCGGAGCGCTCGCGTGACCTCGGCAAGGTCTTGTTGAGGGAGGCTGAAAAGGACATAGATCGGTTGCAGGGTGGTGATGGTGACGATACCGCCGGGGGTCGCGGGGCTGACGATGTTGCCGGCATTGACGGCAAGAATACCCGTGCGCCCCGCGATCGGGGCTTTGATGTCCGTATAATCCAGATTGGTGCGGGCGGTCTCGACGGCCGCGTCATCCTGCGCCACGATCGCGCGGTCTTCGGCGACAGTCGCTTTCTGCTCCGCCACGATTTGGGCGGAAATATAGTGGTGCGCGATCAGAAGGTGGTAGCGCTTCAGGGTATCGCGCGCGACCGCCAGCAGTGCCCGGTCCTGGGCGCGGCGGGCCCGCGCCTGGGCGAGTGCCGCCTCGTAGGGGCGCGGGTCGATGCGCGCCAGAAGGGCACCACGGCGCACGAAGCGGCCTTGCCGGAAATCGACCGCCTGCAGGGGCCCTGTGATCATGGGCTGGACCGTCACGGTACGGTAAGCCTGGACGAGACCGAGTGCGCGCACGGTGATCGGGATATCCGCCGTTTTGACAGGCGCCACGCGCACAGGAATCGCCGCTGGCGTGGGATGATCCTTATGAGGTCGTTCGACGAGCCGCACCACGAGCAGGGCGGCCAAGAGGAGCACGGAAACAAGGGCTATGCGTTGAGAACGCGACATATCAGCTTCCTGATCGGCCGATCGGCGGGCGTCGATGCCAGCCGCCACCGAGCGCTTGGTAGAGATGAATGGCGGCATCGAGCCGCGTAAGCTCGGCTTGTGTGTAGCTGTTTTCGTCGCCCAGAAGCGTCTCTTCGGCGGTGAGTACCGCGCTTACGTCCACAATACCGGCATTCAATTGCGCGCGCACCGCGGCAAGGGCGCGGCGGGCCTCCCGTACCGCCTCGGCCTCGCGACGCTCCTGAATGGTGGCGTAGTGCAGCGCCGTCAAGGATGTCTCGACGTCCGTGAAGGCGCGGATCACGGTCTTCTCATAGGTCGCGACATCTTCTTCGTAGACGGCACGCGATACCGCGAGATGGCCCGTCAGACGACCGCCTTCGAAGAGGGGTTGGCTTGCGGAAGCGGCGGCATTGAGCAGGAGCGATCCGGGGGCTAGCAAGGTATCGAGGGCGGCGCTGCTTTCGTTGGCGGAGCCCGTCAAGGTGATGGAGGGGAAGAAACTTGCAATCGCGGCTCGAACACCGGCGTTGGCGGCGATGAGCTGGGCCTGTGCTTGGGCGATGTCGGGGCGTCGGCGTAAAAGGCTCGAAGGGAGCCCTGGCATGAGGTGCGGCACCTTGAGCGAGGCGATGGTTTCTTGCGGGATCGCGAGAGACTCGGGCGCGCGGCCTATGAGGATGCCGAGACTCAGGGTCTCTTGACGCAGCTGTGAGCGCAGGACCGGGATATTGGCGCGTTCCGAGGCGACCAAGGCGCTTTGCTGGGCGACCGTGACGGCATCGACGGTGCCAGCGATGAACTCGGCCTTGAGCTGGGCAAGCAGGGTGGTGGCCGCCGCCAGATTGCGTACGCCTATGGCGAGGGCGTCGCGGTCGGCGAGGATCTGAAACCAAGTGGTCGCGACGGCGGTTATCTCAGTCAAGGCCACGGCATCACGGTTAAAGCGCGAGGCCTGCGCATCGGCGAGCGCCTGGCGCAGGGCGTCACGATTTTTCCCCCACAGATCCACCATGTAGGAGATTTGCGCGGACGCGCCATAGAAGGGGCTTGGTGTGCGGTTACCCGTGGCCAGCGCGCCTGCTGCGGCGCCTGCATGCGGGATCCTTTGCCACTGCGCATTGCCCGTGGCGCTCACGGCGGGTAACAGCGGTGCGCCCGCGACTTCGGCATTGGCATTGGCGGCCTCAAGTTCCGCAGCCGCCACACGGATACTGAAGTTGTGATGCTCGGCCTCGTTGATAAAATGGTCGAGCGGCGCGGAGCCGAAGGCCCGCCACCACGTCGCGCTGGGCCAGCGCGGCGGCGCATCTTGTGGGGCACTTACGAAGCGTGCCGGGTTCGCAAGCGTGGGGGCATGGAAGGCGGGCCCCACGGCGCAGCCGGAAAGGACCAGGACCAGGGCGAGAAAAGGACTTCGCTCGGTGCGGTGGGACTGCGTGTGACGAAAGAGGGCTCGCATTTAGCGTATCGCACAGGCCTCAGGGATCCGCAATCCTCCCTGGTCGCCGGTTGCGGATGCGGGCGTCTCGGTTTGGGATGTGTTCACGGGGCATAACTGTACAGGGCGCGGCGTCTTTTGCTAAGCGGTATCTTGCTATCGCCTGCGCGCCGGTCGAGGGCCCGGTCCCGGCGCCCCCTGAAGCGGTCGCATGAGGGTCGGGACACGTGTCGGATGCGCACAATCCCAAGGACAGGCGGCTTTCGATCCGCCGCCACCACACAGGGGACGCAGGATGGCGCGGCTCGTACGGCCATGGGGCGTCTTTGGGGGCTGGGAGGGAATAATCACCCGCAGCGTCGCGTCTCTTTACCCTGGGGAGAGGACCCTCTCCCATACACACACATAAAGTACGCGGAGATAATTTCACGTGAACCTTCCACGCAGAACCTTCTTGAAACAGGCGTTCTCGGGTTCGGCCCTGGCGGTGGCGGCAGGCGCGGGCCTGTTGCGTCCGGCAGTGGCCCTGGCCCGCACTTGGCCGACCTGGCCGCAGGCGATCTTCCACGAAAAGAAGATGCCGGTGGTCTTGCATGAACTCTTCGGCCA